>CAZAWX010000153.1:0-9184 GCA_964488985.1 uncultured Ectothiorhodospiraceae bacterium | reverse complement strand
GCTGGCGGACACCCCACTGCGATTTTCTGAAGTGGATTTATGCGCAGCTATTTAGATGGACAACTAATGGAACCGGTTCTCGCCACCGGCCTGGGGAATAAACGTACCGAGGGACGATAAATCGGTAATCTTCAGTACATTTTCGCTATTGGTTTCCAGCAGAGTATGGCGTCGTGAAACAGCGAAATAACGTTCATCGACCACCACATCACAATCCGTACTGCGCCCGACCAGGTTTCGTCCCGGCAAGAGCTGTAAATCTTCGCCATGATCGTCTATCAACAGCCATGGATTACCACAAACGACCAAAAACACATGCCTGGCAAACATCAACGTCGCCGATTGCCCGGGTTGCAAGGTCATCTCGGCAACATGGCCTTTACCGAGTCGTGTTAGTGCTGTTTCGTTGCGATCCTCGGCACCAATGCCCAGGGTGTGGGGTGCAAATATCAGTCGTTGACGACGCTCGTCATGGTGCTGTTGATCATCTGCATGGGCCGGTTGATGCTGTCGGCGGTTGTCCTGCAGGGTCTGAATACAAAGTTGTTCATTGCTTAAGTAATGCATGCAGGCATTGATCAATGCCTGACGGAAGGGATTTTGGTGATCCTGCCATTGACTGGCCTGCGACAGGGCATCGGACCAAGGCTGATAGTTGGCACCGAGTGTTTGCACACGTTTAGCCAATTCTGCGATTTCGGCCGGTGTATTCAAGCTGCTGGAGAATTGCGTGATCAACTGTCCAAGCGTTTGATCCGTATAACGCAGGGCCTCACCGTCGAGGGTGGCAAGTTCCGCTAAGCGCGGTGCGCTGACGGCGGTCAGGGGGCTAAGCAGAGCCTCGAACTCAGGAATATTGGCAGCACGCAAAAAATGCCCGGCAAATGCCAGGTTGACTCCTCGATTTTTCAAGCGTCCAAACATACTCGGCCTCACTACGGGTGGCGGTTGTCGAGCAGCGACTGTCCGGGCCTGATTATTCCGGGCTAATTCATTTCGCGCAAGCGCCTGCACAGGAGACCTTGCGGGTTGGCGAGGCTTTCGAGAATACTAAAATGGTGGCTGGCCGGTATTTCCAGGTACTGGCCTGAGGGAGACCATGCCTGGGAGATGTTGCGGGCCTGATTATGGAATTCAAGGCCTTCTTCCTCACCGACACAGGCCAGCAGTGGGCAGGCCAGGGCAGGTTTCATACGCAGTGGGCTCAGCGCTGTCACGCGTTGCTCATCCAGCCCCAAGGCAGTATTGATGCTGGTTGGAATCAGATCTGAAAGTTCGAAAAGCCCACTGATCGCTATTCCAGCGCATATGTACGATGCGCTGTTGTGTGGATACAGTTTCGCCACAGCTTGTGCCATGAGCATGGCGGTAAGGTGTCCACCAGCAGAATGGCCGCAAAGATAGATTCGATCAGCGTCAAAGCCCAATATTCCTGCCTGGGAACGAATATAGACCAGGGCGCGCACCAGTTGCGGAGTGATGTCTTCCAAGGCCACCGTGGGACAAAGATCATAGTTCGGGATGGCCACATTGAAACCAGCATCAATTGGCCCTGGCGTTAGAAACCCATATAACGACTTATTGCCACTTTGCCAGTAACCACCGTGAAGATAGATAAGCAACGGTGCATTGGTGTTACCGCAGGCATAGAAATCATAGTGCTCTCTGGGGCCATGTCCATAAACAAGATCCAATTGGCAATCCACAATGTCTTTTTGCAACGCACTTTGTTCACGCCATTGAGCGACCCATTGTGGGAATTGCGGAACGCGTTTCTGGTTGTTGTACTGACCCTCAAAGTAAGAGTCGATAGGGTGATCGTGGGACATGTTGGTTCTCTTTTCCGCAGTCTCAAACGCCAAGATAGCGTTGCGTAAGAGACGTGTCAGCCTCAAGGTCGATGCTTGAACCAGACCAGACTATTTTGCCGCGATTGATAATGAAATGATTTTCCGCAATACGCAGCAGATCTTTCAGGTTCTTGTCGATCAGCAAAATGGCAAGGCCGGTCAAGCGTAAGCGCTCAAGGGCATGCCAGATGTCCTGGCGGATCAACGGCGCCAAGCCTTCTGTGGCTTCATCCAGTATCAATAATTTTGGATTTGTAGACAGAGCCCGACCAATGGCAAGCATTTGTTGCTCTCCGCCTGAAAGTTGGTTACCCATGTGTTTTCGGCGTTCTTTGAGCCTGGGGAACAGCTCGAAGATGTCATCGCTGCTCCAGTGAGAATCATCCCGATTGCTCGCGGCCACCAGCAGGTGCTCTTCAACACTCAGATTGGGGAAAATCAAACGTCCTTCGGGAACCAATCCTATGCCTTGCCGGGCGATCCTGTAGGGCGGCAGTCCGGCGATGGAGTGGCCTGAAAAAAACATTCGCTGTGCTTTGCAGTGCATCAACCCCATGATGCTGCGTACAGTGGTCGACTTGCCCATACCATTACGCCCGAGCAAGGTGGCTACCTGGCCAGGTTTTACGTGCAAATCAACTCCAAACAGGACCTGACTGGGTCCATACCAGCTACATAGAGCTTCGATCTGCAACATGCCCAATGCTCAGTCTAAATCCAGGGGGTATACCGGGCGGCGTACCCGTTTATAGGGGAGTTCGGAAAAATTACGCGACGTAATTCCACCACCGGCATCGACGACGCGCATCTCACGGGAAATGGGGCCAAAGGCGGCGCGAAAGTGGTGTGCGGATTTGACGACGAGTAAACGTTTTTCCCGGGGATCAATTCCAGCATGGAGGAAATGTTGTAGATCATAGGCCTGGCTGCGGGCACTCATAATGACAATTTCAACACCAGCCACATCCAAAACAGCCCCGGGGCCCATTTCCAAATGGGTGCCGGCACTCATGGGTCCAAGATAGGTAAAGTTACCGTTGTTCAAGCCCTTTACGCGGCCAGTAACCTGTAAGGGCTTACCCATGGCAGGATCAACTTTATTGCCTAATGGAACACTGATTTCGGCACCTACACCGGCGTTATGGCAGGCCAGAGCCACTTCAGGATCATACATGCCGGTAAAGGCCGCATTGCCGATAGCGCTTTTAATCGTGGCCTCGAGTAATGGTGTGGCATCTCCATAGCCGCCTCCACCAGGATTATCTGCAAAATCCGCCAGTACCAATGGTGCGCCAAGGTCCGTGCTTATGGCGCCACTGAGTCCTTGCGCAGCACTGAGCAGTTCAATACTTTGGCGATGTCTTGATTGCCATATTTCCTCGATTAAACCTTCCGCCAGTGTCGTTGCTGTGGGGACTTCGCCAGTGCAGACCAGCACTGCGGTTGGGCCAGCATCATGGATATCGGTCCAGGGGAAGCCGGCGTTAATCGAGGTGGCGATGATTCCAGGTGTCGCCAGTAGTGCATCAGCACTTTGCAGGACTTCAGTCATGGGACCCGGTGCGGTGGTGCGGCCGTGATCAGCACCATCCAGCATACGGCCGCGGGTAACCACCGTGTGCGGGCGGATTTCTCCACTGAGGGTTCGTTTCATCAGCAATGCTGCCTGAGTGCCAACTTCATATGCATCGATGTGTGGATAGGTCCTGTAGCTAATGAGGATGTTGGCGTGTTCCGTCATTCTTGCGGTGACATTCGCGTGCAGATCGAGAGTCACGGCGATGGGAATCTCTGGACCAACAATTTTGCGGATTCGTTCCAGCAGCAAACCTTCGCCATCATCTTCATGGGCCGCCACCATTGCGCCATGCAGGGACAATAACAAGCCATCGAATGGTCCTTCATTGCGCAGGCAATCGAGCATGGTGGTGCTGACATGTTCATATGCCTGTTCCGAGACTTTTCCTGAAGGTGTGGCGTTAGCTTCGATACAGGGCACGAATTGCCAATCGTTTTCGCTGCAGGCATCCAGGAATGCGGCTATTTCTGTGCGGGTTCCAGTCAATGCTCTGACCATCTCATCACCGTAGTACAACTCCCGGGTGCGGTAGTCATCCAGGGTAGTGGGCAGGATGCTGAAGGTATTGGTTTCGTGTTTGAATCCGGCAACAAAAATTTTCGTCGGCATGTTTTTACTCACTTTTGCCATATGTGTTTATGATGTAGGGAATGTTCGTTGTGTGAAAGCTACGGACAGTATAAGACGTTTTGGAATAGTTCAGGATGCCTGATTGTTTCTGGCCTTACAGTATTGGGGTCGGCGCCGGGGAGGCAGGATCTATCGCACCAGACACGCCGTGAATACGTGATGTGCAAGGATGCACGAATGCCGCGATCGCATGGATGCGAATGAGTGGCCCATGTAGGCTCGGTCGCAGCATCCATGCTGCTCACGGTCTGGTGCGATGGATCCTGCCTCCCCGGTGCCGACCCCAACACTGTTCCGTGAGTGTAGAACCGTACCCGACAGACGCCAAGGGGGAACGAATGAGCAGTCAAATACGCTTTGAAATCAAACAGCGCGATGTTTTCGCCGCTGGTCATGCATTTGCCGCCAGTGGTCCTTATGAACGCATCGTCGGGCGTGTTCATTTCAAGGTTGATCCGCAACATCAGAGCAATTCGGCCATTGTTGATTTGGACAAGGCACCGCGCAATGCGCAAGGGCGTGTGTGCTGCAGTAGCGATATTTTTATCCTCAAGCCGGTCGATGCAGCGTTAGGTAACCAGCGCCTGTTTTTCGGTTATGGAAATCGGGGCAATAAGCGCGAACTGCAGTTTTTTAACGATGCTCCGGCAAACAATGATCCAAGCACGCTTGAGGATGCCGGCAATGGTTTCCTGATGCGTCGGGGCTACAGTATTGTCTGGGCGGCATGGGAGGGTGATTTGCTTCCCGGCAATGGTCGTTTGTTGTTGGATGTTCCCATCGCCACTCAACAGGGCGAGGATATTACCGGTCCGGTGCGTTGTGAATTTATCGTCAACACCACAGGCGTTTACAGTCTGCCGCTGAGTGGCCATGCGTCGACTCGCAGTTATCCGCCAGTATCTCGCGATACACAAAAAGCCAAACTCAGTCGGCGTCGATATCCCGGTGATAGTGCCGAGATAATCGACTCCGGACAGTGGTGTTTCGCCCGGTTGGAATCCGGCATGGGCCAGGATGCCCAGGGGTCAGAGTCTGCAATCACTCCCTCGGACAGTAACATCTATCTTTATTCAGGGTTTGAACCGGGTTGGATTTATGAGTTGGTGTACACCGGCAAACAACCGCGTGTGTATGGCCTTGGTCATGTCGTGGTGCGGGATCTGGTGAGCTTTTTTAAACATGAATCGAGCGATGCAGCGGGAGTTGTCAATCCTCTAGGGAAAATCGACAAGGCCTATGCCTGGGGGAGGTCGCAAACAGGCCGTTGCCTGCGGGATTTTGTCCATGGGGGTTATAACGCTGATGCTGATGGGCGGCGGGTTTTCGACGGTGTCCTCAGCCATGTGGCCGGTGGCGGCCTGCTGTGGATGAATCAGCGTTTTGCCCAGGTTGTTTCCCCGGCGGGTCAGCAATATGAATACCATCATAACTATGCCGACCGGTTCCCGTTTTCCTACGCGCGCACTACTGATCATTTAACCGGTTGTACTGATGCAATCTTAACGCGCCCGGACACGGATCCACTGGTCATCCATACCCAGACTGCCACTGAATACTGGCAACGCCGAGGATCGTTGGTGCATACCGATACTCGCGGCAATGATCTGCCGCAGCCTGAAGGGGTCCGAATTTATTTTTGGAGTAGTTCACAACATTTTGCCGATCCGAATCTTCGTGTACCCCAGTTTGGTGTACGCCAACAATTGGAAAACGTGGTTTCCACATCAATGCTGTTTCGCGCCATGCTCAATGCCATGGACAACTGGGCAAGCCGGGGCAAAGCGCCGCCACCAAGCTGTATTCCAAGGCGCAGTGATGAGACGCTGGTTGACTATGCGAACTGGCGTAAGCAATTCCCGATCATTCCCGGCGCTATGATGTCAGCAGGACCGGCAAGTTTGCCATTGCTTGATTTTGGTCCTGAAACGAAACACGGGATTTTCAGCACGGAACCGCCAAAGGTCGTCGATGCCAAGGGTTATGCTGTACTGGTTCCGGCGGTTGATGCAGATGGAAATGACATTGCGGGTGTGCGGGCACCGATGGTTCAGGCGCCGCTTGGTACCTATACTGGTTGGGCATTGCGCTCCCGGGACGTCGGTTATGGTGCAAACTTTGAATATACCGGCGGCTATATCCCCTTTGCTGATACGCCCTCAGAGGCCGCGATCACCGGTGATCCACGACCGAGTGTATTGGATCGATATGCGAGTCGTGATTCTTATCGCGACGCAATTGAGGCAGCCGCACGAGATTTGTGTGCCCAGGGACTGATGCTGGAAGAAGACATCCAGCGTTGTGTTGATGCGGCAGCCAATTGGGGCCGGCCTCGGCATGTGGTGCGATTACCATGAGTTCTGGAACTTTGACGCATGGCATGGTCGTCGCCCCGCAACCCGAGGCGGTGGAGGAGCGATAACGATGGCCCATGCATGTGAACTGACGGCGACACAGGCACGCAGACTGATGGTTCGCAAAGAACTTTCACCTGTGGAGCTACTGGACTCGTGTATAGAGCGCATTCAGAGCGTTAACGGTAGTGTCAATGCCGTTGTCAGCGAATGTTATGAGCGGGCCAGGCAGGAAGCACGGGCTGCGCAGGCGGCCATAGCTGCGGGGGATGTTCTCGGCCCTCTGCACGGCTTGCCGTTGGGCGTCAAGGATTTGAACCTGACCGCAGATTTACGTACCACGTTTGGTTCGTTGCTGTTCAAAGATCATGTCCCTGAGCAAGATGAGGCAATGATACGATCCTTACGTAACGCCGGGGCCATCGTCACAGCGAAAACCAACACGCCGGAGTTCGGCGCCGGCGCGAACACCACCAACAAGGTTTTCGGCCCAACCCGTAATCCATTTGCTACGGCCAGAACCTGCGGTGGATCTTCCGGTGGTTCAGCAGTGGCCTTGGCGACAAGTATGCTGCCGCTGTGTACGGGATCAGATACCGGCGGCAGTTTGCGTACTCCCGCATCGTTTTGTGGTGTGGTGTCAATAAGACCAACGCCGGGCGTGGTGCCATCGGATCAGCGCGGTATCGGCTTGACCACCTACGGTGTGCAGGGCCCAATGGCGAGGACAGTGGAAGATGCGGCACTGATGCTCTCGGCCATGGCCGGAAGTGATTCTTTCGACCCCCTTTCCGGACCTCTCAATACTGCAGCACTGGCGATACCTGAAGCTGTTGATCTCAGCCAGCTGCGCGTTGGCATCTCGGAGGATCTAGGTTTTGCGGAAATTGACCAGGGCATACGCAAAATATTTCGCGAGCGGGTGGCCGGTTTTGGGCATTTATTTCATGAATGCGTGGACCAGGACCCGCAAATGGAACGGGCAAGTGAGGTGTTCTGGTTTATCCGCGGGCTGCATTTCCTTACGGCACACGCGGAAAAATACCGCCAGCATGCCGATTTGCTTGGCCCTAACGTGCGCGTCAATGTTGAAAAAGCATTGCAGATGCAAGCGGCCGATATCGCCTGGGCCTACGGCGAATGCACTCAGATTTATCGCCGCTTTCAGGCGTATTTTGAGGATGTGGATGTATTAATCTGCCCGACAGTATCTGTGCCTCCTTTTGCTGTAGAGCAATTGTATTGTGACGAGATCAACGGTAAAAAATTGGCCAGCTATATTCAATGGGTGGACATTACTGCGGCGATTACGCTGACTGGACATCCAGTTGTTCAGTTGCCTTGTGGGCGTGATTACACCGGCACGCCTTTTGGCCTGCAAATCGTTGGCCCGCGCACTCACTCGGAACGTTTCGTTACTGGTGTGGCGGCGGCCTTGGAACGTTATTTTGTGGAACAACCGGATCTCGCAAGACCGGTTCCCACTTTGTCTGAACTGCAATGAGGATTTAACACGTGGCTGTCAAGCAATTGATTCAAAGCTATATCCCGGAGTTAACCGCCTGGCGCCAGGATATTCATGCCCATCCTGAGACTGCCTTCGAAGAATTCCGCACCGCGGATATCGTCGCGGAAAAACTACAGTCCTTCGGTATCGAGGTGCATCGGGGGCTGGCCGGGACCGGGGTGGTGGGATCGCTGCAGGTTGGCAATTCCAGTCGCGCCATCGGGCTTCGGGCAGATATGGATGCGTTGGATATTCTCGAAGAAAACAGCTTTGGGCATGTTTCGACGCAGGCGGGGAAGATGCATGCCTGCGGCCATGACGGGCATACGGTGATGTTGCTGGGGGCCGCACGTTATCTGGCGCAAACTCGTGACTTTGACGGCACCGTGCACTTTATTTTTCAACCGGCGGAAGAAAATGTCGCAGGTGGCAGGGTCATGGTTGAAGACGGCCTGTTTGAACAGTTTCCTGTGGATGATGTGTATGGCATGCACAATTCGCCGGGCATCGCGATTGGAAAAATCGCCATGCAGGTGGGCGCGGCGATGGCCAGTGCCGACATGTTTGAAATTAACCTCAATGCCAAAGGCTCGCATGGCGCCCATCCGCATCAGGGCGCGGATGTCATCGTTACTGCTGCGGAAGTGATCATGGCGTTGCAACGAATCGTCAGTCGGGTGGTCAATCCCATGCAGGCGGCGGTCGTGAGTGTGACCCAGGTCCATGCCGGTACCAATATGAATGTTATCCCCGAAAAAGTGAATATTCAGGGGACCTGCAGGAGTCATGATCCAGCCGTTCGTGATTTGATTGAACAACGCATGCGTTCGACTCTGGAAGGACTTTGCCAGGCGCACAATGCTGAATTTTCATTCCATTGTGATCGCCGCTATCCGGCCACTATCAACACGGTAAAGGAAACCGGGCATTGCCTGCACGCGGCCAGGACTGTATTTGGGAACGAAAATGTGATGGATGATTTTCCGCCCTCCATGGGCGCGGAGGATTTCGCCTGGATGTTACAGAAACGCCCAGGTTGTTATGTACGACTCGGCAATGGTGAAAACAGCAAAGGCAGTTGTGTGGTGCATAACCCCAACTATGATTTTAATGACGATGCCATCGTTTACGGTGCAAGTTACTGGGCAACCCTGGTCGAACAGCAATTGCCGCTGCAAGGATGACAATGGTACGCACGGTTGCAATCGCCAGTATTGGTGCAGTAGGCATGGCGTTGGCGAAGCGCCTTGCCCAGGGCATCGAC
>CAZAWX010000152.1:6734-9244 GCA_964488985.1 uncultured Ectothiorhodospiraceae bacterium | reverse complement strand
CCCAGGTTTACAGGTGCGGTTCAGCAATCGGTTGAAATAAATTTCTGGATTGTAATTGACGTTCTCCCAGATACCGTTTTAATACGGCACGCATCAAGTGTTTTGCTTCTTTCTGGCCTTGGGAACTGAACTTGATATCTTCCCGGGCCAGGGCTAACAAGGTATCTCCACTGACCGCAATACCTGCCGGTGGATTTTTACATGCCAGCAGTGGGCCCTGCTCAATGTCGTAGATGTACTGTTGCTGTGAATCGATCAACATCCCGGTACTTATTTCGTGATCCAAAATGAGGCCATAGCCTGTCGCTTCCAGCAAGCGCTTTTCAAAAACCCTTAAGCTGCTTTCAATATCAGCGTGAGCGCGTAATGAGGCGACGCAAGACGCGTACGCATTAAACAATTCTGCTTGTGGATCGTGGCGGTGAGTTAAACGCATGATTAATTCGTTAAGGTACAAACCGCTGAGGACGGCTTTGCCTGAAATCATCTCGGTGATTTCACTTTGTTCAACGTGTGTGAGCGTGCCTAGATCGCCACGCCCGGACCAACGAATCAAGAGCGGCTGAAATGCCTGAAGGTTGTGGCGCAGAGGCGATTTAGCGCGCTTGGCACCACGGGCAACCAAACCCAGCCTACCGAATTCAGAAGTAAAAACCTCAAGCAAAAGACTGGTTTCCCGGAACGCACGTTGGTGGATAACAAAAGCAGGCACCAGCGTCAGTTTCTTTTGTCTATGCACCTGTCTGAGTCCTTCAAAATAATTTGCGCCTGCACCTTTTTATCAGGGTTTTCATCCGAGTATTGCCCGCAAAAAATTCCAGGCCTCAATCACGATAGCCCAACGTGCTGATAAACTTCTCGTCATTGGACCAACCACCACGAACCTTTACCCATAGCCCAAGATGCACTTTCTTGTCCAGCAGTCTTTCCATGGCCCGCCTGGCCTCGGTTCCTGCAAGTTTGAGTACAGCTCCCTTGGCGCCGATGACAATCGTCTTTTGTCCTTTAGATTCTACCCACAGTATTGCTTCCAACTGATACCCATGTTCATCGTGCTTGAATTGCGTCAATTCGACCGCAAGACGATGTGGAACTTCCTGGCCCAGTTGCCTGATCAATTTTTCCCGAATGGTTTCGCAGCATAAAAACCGGACACTGCGATCGGTGTATTCATCTTCATCAAATTCCGCCGCTCTAAGCGGTAAATATTCGATAATGCTTTCTTCCAGGTGTTTCACATCACGCGCACGACGAGCACTGATCGGAATAATCGCTGCGAAGGGATAGGCGTTGTTACGGTTTTCGAGAATTGGGAATAACCGCTGTTTGTCGGCCAGCAGATCGACTTTATTTACAACCAATACAACCGGAGGCCCGTCCTGCCTGAAATGGGACATAATTTGTTTATCAGATTCGCCCCATTTGAGTGCTTCAGAAACGAAAATGACCAGATCGACGCCTTCCAGAGCACCGATAGCAACGCGGTTCATGTGGCGGTTTAATGCTCTTTCACCGTTATTGTGAATGCCGGGGGTATCAAGCAGGATAATTTGCGCATCTTGACGTGTTTTTATCCCCAGGATCCTATCCCGTGTGGTCTGTGGTCGCTTTGAGGTGATGCTGAGTTTGATATCCAGCAAACGGTTAATCAGTGTGGATTTTCCCACATTGGGCCGACCTACAACAGCAACGTAGCCACAGCGATAGGCAGATTCAATTCCCGGCATAGTCCAGATCGTCCAAAAGCTGCTGTGCGGCAGATTGTTCTGAGCGCCGTCTGCTGGTTCCCACCCCCTGGGCGCGCATGTTGAGTTGTTCCAAGTAACATTCAACGACAAATTCCTGCTCATGCGCCGCACCCCGGGTTGCAATCACGGCATAATGCGGCGTGGGCATCCCCCGCCCCTGCAAATATTCCTGGAGCCTGGTTTTGGGATCTTTAGGATTGCGCTCACTCACTTCGTTTAATCGTGGCTCCAGCATCGGTAACAGGCATTGCCGACAGGCATCAAGGCCACTATCAAGGTACATGGCGCCGAACAATGCTTCAAAACCGTCTGCCAGGATGGAGTCGCGTTGACGGCCTCCCGATTTGAGTTCGCCACCTCCCAACACGAGGATTGAGCCCAAATTCAGATCACGCGCCAACTTCGCCAGACTCTCACGGCATACGAAAGCCGCGCGGTAGCGTGTCAACTGGCCCTCTGCTGCATTTGGAACGGCTTCAAATAACCATTTTGATACAATCAACTCGATGACTGCGTCACCAAGAAATTCGAGGCGCTCGTTATTTTTCGTGCCGACACTGCGGTGCGTCAGGGCCTGTGCAAATAGTTCGGGATCACGAAAATCATAGTTCAACAGGCCTAACAACTTGCGTCGCAGCGGATCCATTCAACAATGACCAACGTGGCCTGGAGCGCATGCATGATAATTTGCGAGCGCGCCTTGCGCAGGCCTGCAGTTGTCTTGCTCCAATCCTCTTGTCAATTTGAATTTGTCAATTTGAA
>CAZAWX010000152.1:0-6634 GCA_964488985.1 uncultured Ectothiorhodospiraceae bacterium | reverse complement strand
TCACAACATCATTCTTTTCCATCACCGAGTGCATTGCCTTATCGATTTTAAAGCTCTCCAGGTAAATTGGAATTAACTTCAGAGCGAAAATACCGCCAAACCCTAAAATTCCGACAATCAGTATCACCATCCATACGGATGCACCACGTTGTCTATTTGCCAGTGTTTTCATCTGGTTCTTTCCTCTCATTTGCCAAGCCGAAACCGAAGTATGTCCAGGGCCGGTATTGTAGTGTTAATCGATGCTGTTACCAATGCGGCTTAAGTCGAGGCCATCGAATTGGTAATTCCAGTCCAGATGTAACCATATCCCAAAAGCCTTGCCAATAAGATTCTCATCGGGCACAAACCCCCAAAAACGACTGTCGTGGCTATTATCACGATTGTCCCCCAGCACCAGGTAATGGCCCTGTGGGACAACGAAACGCCCTTCGCCGCGACGTGGAACCTGTGGTTCTATGAGAATTTGATGCGGCGCACCAGGCAATGCTTCACGCAATAATGTCGCACCGGTCATGCCCGAACCTGATTGTATCCCAGTATAGACACCGAGGACCTCCTGGGAGGCTTGTACCCGGTTTATATAAACGGCTTTGTTCTGGTAGATGATTTCGTCTCCCGGCAAGCCAATAATCCGTTTTATATAAGGTGTTGCTGGATCTGGTGGTGCCCTGAACACCACGACATCCCCGCGTTGAGGCGTACCAATTTCGATTACTTTTTTGTCCAGCACCGGCAGGCGTATACCGTAGCTAAACTTATTGACCAGGATAAAATCGCCTGTCAGCAATGTCGGCATCATCGAGTTCGATGGGATTCTGAACGGTTCAATCAAAAATGACCGTAACACCAGAACGATCAGAAAAACCGGGAAAAAGGATCGCGCAAATTCGGCCAAATAACTCAAAGGCCCATTATCGGCGAGTTCACCAACCGCTTCATCACTGCTCGGATGGCTGCGGTGTTTAAAGAAGGTCAGCAGTGAATCAAGCCCCCAGATAATACCCGTAATGGCGGTGAGCAAAACTAAAATGGCAGGAAAATCTAGATTCATTTCAGTTTTTCCCCACCTGCAGTACCGCCAGAAATGCTTCCTGGGGAATTTCTACTCTGCCAACCTGTTTCATACGCTTTTTACCTGCTTTTTGTTTTTCGAGTAATTTTCGCTTGCGTGTAATATCACCGCCATAACATTTAGCGGTCACATTTTTACGCAAGGCCTTGACATTCACCCGGGCAATTATTTTTGCGCCTATCGCCGCCTGGATCCCGACATCAAACATCTGCCGCGGGATCAGTTCTTTCATTTTCACAATAAGTTCCCGGCCCTGGTTTTCACTTCGATCACGATGCACGATGACTGACAGTGCATCGACACGATCACCATTAATCAATACATCCAGCTTCACCATGGAGGCCACACTGTAACGACAGAACTGATAATCCAATGAAGCGTATCCACGGCTGACCGATTTGAGCCGATCAAAGAAATCCAACACCACCTCACTCATTGGAATTTCGTAGCTCACTGCCACCTGTTTGCCACTGTAGTGGATTTTGATCTGCACGCCACGTTTCTCAACGCATAAGGTGATCACATTGCCGAGATATTCATGGGGGACCAGGATATCGGTATGGACGATAGGTTCACGGATTTCCTGGATCTCATTAGGCGGCGGCAAGTCCGCAGGATTATCAATTAAGATGACCTTATTGGCGCTGGTCAACACCTGATAGACCACCGTTGGCGCACTGGTGATTAGATTCAACTGGTATTCCCGCTCCAGGCGTTCCTGGACGATTTCCATATGCAGCATGCCAAGAAATCCACAGCGAAAACCAAAACCCAGTGCACTGGATGTCTCTGGTTCATAATGCAGTGAGGCGTCATTGAGGCGTAGCTTGGCCAAGGCTTCGCGAAAGGCCTCAAAGTCAGTAGAGTCGGCGGGAAAAAGCCCTGCATAGACTTGTGGCTTCACATCTTTAAACCCGGCAAGTGGTTGTTGCGCAGGCTCCCTCGCCAGGGTCAATGTGTCGCCGACAGGGGCGCCTTCAATTTCCTTTATACCGGCCACGACAAAGCCAACTTCGCCACAATACAGCTGTTTAAGCGGCGTGCGTTTCGGTGTGAAGATGCCAACTTGTCCAGCAATGTAATTGCGCCCGGTAGACATTACTGTGACTTTTTCACCGGCAGCCAATTGTCCTGACATGATCCGTACCAGTGAAACCACGCCCAGGTAGTTGTCAAACCAGGAGTCGATAATCAGGGCCTGCAAAGGAGAATCGACGTGAATCTCTGGCGCAGGAATGCGATCGATAATACATTCCAATAATGCGTCTACCCCAAAACCTGTTTTCGCACTCACATGCACAGCCTGATGTGCATCCAGTCCGATGATGTCCTCAATTTCGTCAACGACCCGGTCAGGCTCAGCTGACGGCAGATCGATCTTATTGAGCACGGGGACAACTTCAAGCCCTTGCTCAAGCGCCGTGTAACAGTTTGCAACGCTTTGTGCCTCGACGCCCTGGGCAGCATCAACAACCAGTAATGCGCCCTCGCAGGCAGCCAATGAGCGTGACACTTCGTAGCTGAAATCCACATGGCCCGGAGTATCAATAAAATTAAGCTGGTAATGCTCGCCAAGGTCGCTGGTGTAGTTCAATGTGACACACTGTGCTTTGATCGTGATACCGCGTTCGCGTTCCAGATCCATTGAATCCAGAACCTGGCTGTCCATTTCCCGATCACTCAAACCACCACAAATCTGTATCAGCCTGTCGGCGAGTGTTGATTTGCCATGATCAATATGGGCAATAATTGAGAAATTTCGAATATTGGTCATCGTTACCGCACCACGACAGGGGCAGGTCAATGCACAAGGCAGAGAATAAAACGGCTGCGCCGATCTATTTCCCGGTCTTGAGTGCGAGAAAGATTGGGTTTCCCTGGCGTTGAACCAGAATTGAAACAGTTTTGCCTGCCGGGATCGATTTTGCTAATTCTGTAAACGCTTCGCTGTCCCTAATCTTGTTATTATCCAGCATCAGCAACAGATCGCCCTTTCTGACCCCAGCATCCCTGGCTGGACCCTTGTGAACGCTGGTCACCAACACCCCATGCTCGGGTGCATCCTGTGTTTTGCGCTGCTCGTCACTAAGATCTGCCACATCAATGCCGAGTTTTTTGTCGATAGCAGTGCCTGGCCGTGACCTTGAACCCAGGCGAATTTGATCATCTTCAGGTAGTTCGGCTGTTTCAACTAGTAAATTCAGGGTCTTGCCATCGCGCAGTATCTTAACCGGCACTTTATTTCCAACCCGGGTACTGCCCACGATGGGAGGCAGATCTGCGGATCGCTCAACATCGTGCCCGTCAAATGCGAGGACGATATCCCCTACCTTGAGCCCGGCAGCACTTGCCGGACTGTCATCAAGAACTTTCGCCACCAGTGCCCCTTGCGGTTTGGTCATCGCAAAAGACTCGGCCAACTCCCGGGTCACATCCTGTATCAGGACACCAAGCCAGGCGCGTGATACTTTCCCTTTAAGACGGATCTGATCTGCAACGTCCATCGCAACTTTTATGGGGATGGCGAAGGACAACCCCATAAATCCACCTGTGCGGCTGAATATTTGCGAATTGACACCCACGACCTGTCCATCAAGATTGAACAAGGGCCCACCGGAATTTCCAGGGTTAATGGCGACATCCGTTTGGATAAACGGTACGTAATTTTCCCTTGGAAGACTACGGCCAATGGCGCTGACAATTCCCTGGGTAACGCTGTGATCGAAACCAAATGGCGAGCCGATGGCCAAGACCCACTCGCCCACCTTGAGTCGATAATCGGTACCGAGTTTCACCACAGGCAGGTTTTTAGCGTCGATTTTCAGCAGCGCAATATCACTACGTTCATCGGCGCCCACGATTTTCGCCTTCAACTCACGACGATCCGTCAAACGGACAATGACTTCATCGGCGTCTTTGATGACATGATTATTGGAAATCACATAACCGTCAGAAGAAATGATAAAACCCGAACCTAAAGACTGGGTATTGAATTCCTGTGGTTCCCCTTCACCAAAAAAGCGCCTGAAGAATTCATTGAATGGGCTATTTTCCGGTAAATCCGGAATTTTTAATCCCTTGGGTAATTTGGGTCGAACTCTTTCAGTACGCTTCTGAGTCGTACTGATGTTGACCACTGCGGCACTACTGGCGGAGACCAACTTAGTGAAATCCGGTAGTTCACGGCCTTGTGCTGTTGTGGCCGTGCTCAACATCACGACTAATGTCGTGAACATCATTTTCCTCAACATGAGGGACTCCTGGCTCGTTTAATTCAGGTGTGAAGAGCCTGAAGCCTTAAAACAGAGACGTCGAATCAACGACGCCGAACAGAGCGTACAACCCGCTCCACTGTGGCACTCGGAACCTCACCCACTGCGGTGATCTGATAACCATCTATCATAAACCCGAATGCGTTTACAGCCCCCATGGAAGACAGCCCTTTTAGTTCCGCATTACCGGGTTTTAATTTC
This sequence comes from uncultured Ectothiorhodospiraceae bacterium, assembly GCA_964488985.1. GTDB lineage: Bacteria > Pseudomonadota > Gammaproteobacteria > HK1 > HK1 > CAZAWX01. The sequence continues at coordinate 2,086 of CAZAWX010000152.1, read as the reverse complement.
TCGATAAATACCGATATCGAGGTTAGTCCGTCATTATAAACCAGATGCTCCACCGGCATACGCCCTAATCCTGCCGGATCAGAAGAATTATCCGCCATTGTGAACCCGGCAGGCAGCCAACTTACATCCCATGCCGACTTACGTGTGTTTTGTTTCGGTGCATCACTGACAGACCAACTGTACCCTTCACCATTGAGTTCCGGTTGCAGCAACCGGTCGGAAATAGGTTTGTTAAATTCAATGCTGGTGTAAATCATCTGCTCAAGAATATTACCCTTGAGGTCCAACAATTCAGTTTTAAGTAAAAAACTGCTTTTGTCGTCCACTGACAACCGATATCCATAGCGATAGGGATCCTTGGGCATGATGGAGATCAGCCGTGTTTCACGACCGGCAACACGCTCACCTGGACCTGCCTGTAACGTATAGTGTCCGGAAAAGTCGCCACTCGGTTTGAATACGCTGAACGATGGAACCGCCGGGTGCAGGCTTTTCGACACCAGCACCGATGCCTTATCAGGCAGGATGCAGGTCACTTGATTATCGTCACGAATTACTTCCCGTGCCTCACCGGATAAGGCAATCAACCGCGCTTTGGTCCCATTGGGTCCAGAACGATGGATCAGGCGCATGGTTTCCATCCAGCCACCGCTGTGATAGACAAAAGTACCATCGTAATTGAGGTCATTGGCTGCATTCGAGATTTTTTGCAACCAGTCCCTGGCTTCAGCCCCAGAGGCATGTACCGGCAAAGGCAATACCAACAGCAAAATCAGGCTCAGCAAGGTACGGCCCAAATAATAACCGGGGTAGCGCATATTATTTTGTCTGCCCATAGCCGACCACACGCGCATAGGGCAACATACCGTGCAGGCCGCCCACCATGTATTCGTTATGCGTGAGCAGATAGTTGTTGAGTCGTGCCTCAACGCCCGGTCCGGCTTCATTCCATGTCAATCTGGTGAGGGCGGCACTGTCGGCGCCATCAGAAGTGGTTTTTGTTTGCGCAACGACTTGCGCACGATTCAACTTGCCTGCCACAGTCGCAGTTCGAATCGGTGTTGACTGATCAACAGCATCCTGGGAAGCGAGTGATTTTTGTGATACCGGGGTTTGTTCTGATTGCAGTGACTGTTGCGTCGCGATAATGGCCATCATCATTACGGACGCAGCCAGTGCCAATCCGCCCAGTGGGCCGATTGCACGACGTTTAGCCGGAGTGGCGGCCGGTGCCAGAATGACCGGTTCAGAATCTAGCGCGGCATGGACGCGTGCGGCCAGATCCAATCTGTCGGCGGCTAATTCTCCGTCTCTCATCGCTGCCGATATAAGATGACTGTTTTCCCAGAATTCACGCAATCTTGCATCGCTGACGATCTCTGCAGTGATCCGACGCATCTGACCTGGGCTTAGCTCGTCATCCACAAGGGCGGAAACCTGCTCTCGGTTATGTTCACTCATAATTTATTCGCTTTAGTTCAACAATGGTTCAAGTTGTTTGTTAATCGCCTCACGGGCACGAAAAATACGTGATCTTACAGTGCCAACCGGACACTCCATCGCCAGGGATATATCCTCGTAACTCAACCCTTCCAATTCTCTCAACGTGATGGCCATGCGCAAGTCCTCGGGTAACGCCTCAATGGCCCGGGCAACCGTCTGCTGAATTTCGTCACGTAACAACAACCGCTCTGGGCTGGCATTGTCGCGTAACTGTGCTGCGCCAACGTACTGCTCTGCCTCTGGGATTTCGACAGAAAGCTCCACAGACCGACGCGACTGGGATGCAAGATGGTTTTTTGCTGTATTGATCGCAATCCGATATAACCAAGTATAAAAAGCACTGTCACCTCTGAAGTTTGGTAACGCCCGATACGCCTTGATAAAGGCTTCCTGGGACACGTCCATCACCTCCGCATGATCGCGAATATAGCGGCCGACAAGCTTCGCCAGCTTATGCTGGTACTTCATAACGAGCAGGTCAAAGGCCGGTTTATCGCCCTGCTTTACCCGTTCGACCAGTATTCGGTCGGAATGCTTCTCGGCCATCTGGGCCGTCCCCTCATCGTTAGGTACGGCCTTGTCC
>CAZAWX010000151.1:0-9302 GCA_964488985.1 uncultured Ectothiorhodospiraceae bacterium | reverse complement strand
GGCCACATCCAAGCCTCCAGGGACGGATTCACGGCGTCTTCTGGAACCAATATCCGTCTATTCTACTGGGTTGCGCTTAAGAACCTATGAGGGTCGCCTGTAAAGTGGTGTATTTAACCACATTCAGGTTGTCGGCCCAGTGCGGTAAAACTTAAATGGACTTATTCCAGATATTCGGGCATGAATATCGGTGGGTTGGCACCATTAAACAGCAATGTCCGGGCTGGTTAAGCAGCAGACAGGGATCTGGCATCAGTATCAGTATAATTTATCGACGCACGACCTAATATCTCCTAAACTATTCTTATGAGCGCTGTAAATAAAATAGATATTCAAGAACTTAGCCAATCCGAGCGTATTTTATTGGCCGAAAAATTATGGGATAGTGTTGCTGATAATCAGGATTCCCTTGAAGTCACAGCAGCTCAGGAAAAAATATTAGAAGAGAGGTTGGCGGCATATAAAAAGTCTCCCAACGAAGGTTCGTCCTGGGAAGAAGTTAAGAACGAAATGAAATAGTAATGGACTATGAATTGATAATCCGTCCCGAAGCAAGGGCGGATTTACTTGATACATTTCGCTGGTATCAGGAACAGAGACAAGGCCTCGGGCACGATTTTAAATTATGTGTTGAAGACGTCTTCACAAAAATTCATAAAAATCCTTTACTTCATAAAGAAATATTTCAAAAGGTAAGGCGGTCGGTTACCAGGCGCTTTCCATTTGGAGTGTTCTATACAGTTAATGATGAAAAAATCATTGTACTTGCAGTGTTGCATGCACGACGCAATCCCATGAAATGGAAAAACAGAAGATAACAAGGCAGTCAAATTGACCTCGTTTCACTCGGCAATTTACTGCAGGCGTTAGAAGGAGAAAATATGATTCGCACACTGTCTGTTGTTATTCTGATTGCAGCCCTTCAGGGGTCGGTGCGCCACATCAAGTGAAGTATTTCTTGCCGATGGAAGCAAGGGGTATAACATCAACTGTGGTGGCGCTGTAATGAACTACGGCCATTGCCTTGAAAAAGCCGGACAAATATGTGGTGCGAGAGGCTACTTGGTTGTGAATCAGCAAGGTGATGCCGTTCCATTCTCAACCGCTTCCGGCGGATTTGATGCAAACACCCAAACCGCATCAGGTGGCTTCTATGCGCAGTCGGGTACAATCGTCACTCGCAACCTCTTCGTTAAATGCAAGTAGCATCCACTTCTAACAAAATGCTCGTTCGCACACATACTATGCTTCGCTTCGTTTGCGCAGCACAGATTGGTCGTTAGAAGGCTTGAGACCGAGACAGTGGGCCGGAACCTCCAACCGCTCCAGTATAAGTATATTCCAATCAGGACTTAGACCGGTTTATAATTATCGGCTTGCTTGATAGTTAATTTCATCCATTTGCTCACCCATGACGGCCACAGGCCGTCGTCGCCTTTACCAAAATGGCACTTGAGCACCCACTATTTACTGGAGTTCCAAGTGCTCAGCATCGCCAGTCTGACCATGCAGTTCGGCGCCAAGCCACTTTTTGAAAATGTGTCCGTCAAGTTCGGCAACGGCAATCGTTACGGACTCATCGGTGCCAACGGCAGTGGCAAATCTACGCTGATGAAAATCATGGGCGGCGACCTCACCCCAAGCGCCGGCTCGGTCAGCATTGATCGTAACCTGCGCATCGGCAAACTGCGCCAGGATCAGTTCGGATTTGAGCACGATTCGGTCATTGATACCGTGATCATGGGCCACAACGAGCTGTGGAACATCAAACAAGAACGTGAACGCATCTATGCACTGCCGGAAATGAGTGAAGATGACGGCATGCAGGTCGCCGATCTCGAAGTCGCTTTCGCCGAACTGGACGGTTACAGCGCTGAGGCGAGAGCCGGAGAATTATTGCTCGGCCTCGACATCCCGACCTCACTGCACGAGGGCCTGATGAGTGCCGTGGCGCCCGGCTTGAAACTGCGCGTACTACTCGCCCAGGCACTGTTTGCAAAACCCGATATTTTGCTCCTTGACGAGCCCACCAATAACCTCGATATCAATACCATTCGCTGGCTCGAAGAGGTCATCAACAACGAGGGAAGCACGATGGTCATCATTTCCCATGACCGGCATTTCCTCAACAGTGTGTGTACCCACATGGCCGATCTCGATTACGGTGAATTGCGCGTTTATCCAGGTAATTACGACGAGTACATGACGGCATCAACCCAGGTGCGCGAGACAATGCTGAATGCAAATGCGAAAAAACGTGCCGAAATAGCCGAGCTACGCACCTTCGTAAGCCGTTTTTCCGCCAACGCTTCCAAGGCGCGTCAGGCAACGTCACGGCAACGTCAAATCGAAAAAATCAAGCTTGATGAGGTCAAGCCATCCAGTCGCATCAGCCCGTTCATTCGTTTTGAACAAGGCAAAAAACTACACCGCCTTGCGCTTGAAGTCGAACAACTTGAACAGGGTTATGACGCACTCGCCCTGTTCAGTAACTTAAATCTGATGGTCGAAAGCGGCGAACGCCTGGCGATTATCGGTCCCAACGGTATTGGCAAAACAACCTTGTTACAAACCCTGGCCGGGCAGATGGCGCCCATGGCGGGAAATGTAAAATGGTCCGAGAACGCCAACATTGGTTACTTCGCCCAGGATCATTCGGAGTTGTTCAACTGCGATCTGAATATTTTCGACTGGCTGAGCCAATGGCGCCAACCCGGCGATGACGAACAACTGCTCCGCAGTACACTTGGGCGCATGCTGTTTTCCCGGGACCAGTTCAATCAACGCACCAGGGCCGCTTCCGGTGGCGAGCAGGGCCGTTTGTTGTTCGCCCGCCTGATGCTGCAAAAACCCAACATCCTGCTGATGGATGAACCCACCAATCATATGGATATGGAATCTATCGAAGCCCTGAACCTGGCTCTCGATCATTACCCGGGGACACTGATTTTCGTCAGTCACGACCGCCAGTTCGTCTCCTCACTGGCAACCCGGATCCTTGAACTTACGCCCCAGGGTATCACCGACTTCGGTGGCGACTACGAACGTTACTTGTCGAGCCAGGGGATCGATACCGCGAGCCTGCGCGCCGCTGTGTGAACACATGGCCCCATCACCCACCACGCCGCAAAACCCGGCCGGGGCGATCACCTGAGGTATGGCCGTTGTGCCACACACAGGTGCCATTGACAAAGACCTGATGGATCCCGGCAGCCAGCTGTTTGGGAGAAGCAAAGCTGGCGCTGTCGATCACTTTTATTGGATCAAACAATACCATGTCGGCAAAATAACCCTCACGGATTTCGCCGCGGTCCTTAAAGCCGAACACCCGCGCCGGGACCCCACTCATTTTGTGTACTGCCTGCTCCAGGGACAGGAGGCCCAACTCCCGGCTATAACGCCCGAGCACTCTTGGAAATGTGCCCCATAACCGTGGGTGTGGCCACTCGTCATGGGGCAGGCCATCGGAGCCGATCATGGCATCTGGAAACTTGAGTACCCGCTGCAAATCGTCCTCATGCATTGTGAAGTAAATCGCCCCGGCCGGGGTCAGGCGTTCGACAGCCGTGCCGGTATCAACGCCCCACTCGCGTTTAATATCGGCCAAATCCCGCCCCGCCTGTTCCGGGTGTGGAACGGACCAGGTCACCAGCACCTTCTCGGCACTCGGCGCCCAATCGGCCATCAATACCGTGGAACTGGCGATATAGGGATAGACATCAAGATTGACCTGCTGGGTTTTGCGCGCCTCGGCAATCAGCTTCAGACTTTCGCGACTCATCCCCCAACTCTCGCGGCCTGCACACTTGTGATGGGAGATGACGACAGGGACATTCGCTTCACGGCCAATTTGCAAGGTCTCCTGTACCGATTCAAGTACCCGGGTATTTTCATAGCGCATGTGAGTCGCATAGATCCCTCCCACGGCAGCGGAACGCTGCGCCAGAGCGATGATTTCCTCAGTCGGGGCATTGATTGCAGGGGGATAGGCCAGCCCGGTACTCATGCCAATGCAACCATCGGCCAGGGCTTGATCCAGACGTCGGCCCATGGCTTCGATTTCCCCGCCTGCAGCAGGCCGGTCAAGGCGATCCATACAACCGGCACGCAATGTTGAATGGCCGCAGAGCAAGGCGATATTGAGCGCCGGACGGGTTCGTTCCACCTCATCCATATAGGCCGCAACTGAATCAAATCGATACCATTGCGCGCCACCCAATAAATTCAACGGGGGGATAGGATCGGTGTTGACCAATGGTGCCAGGCTGATACCACAATTACCCGCTACCACACTGGTCACACCCTGGCTGACTTTGTTGTGCATCAAAGGACTGCTCAGGACGGCCCGGTCATCATGGGTATGGGCATCAATAAAACCTGGTGCCAAAACTTGGCCACCAGCATCAATACAATGATCGGCCTGTGCCTGTAGCAGATTCCCAATGGCCTGAATCCGTTCACCGATGATCCCCACATCGCCGCTGCAAACTCCGCTACCGGTGCCGTCGATGATCCGGGCATTTTGAATCAGCACATCGAAATGATCCGGGACATCGCGATCTGATTGCGGCACGGCTAACCCCCTGGGCAAAAAGTGAATTGAGCAAGTATGATAATCGAATTCAGTACCGCTACACCGGTAGCAGGCAAACCTCAGCAGGGATCATGACCACGCACTCGGTTACACCATCACGGCACGTGCTCAAAGCCTGCACCTTCATGCTCCTGTCCGCGGTACTGTTCAGTACCATGCAAGGCAGTGTGCGCTATTTGTCCGCAGGCATACATCCATTCGAAATCGCCTTTTTCCGCAGCTTTTTTGGCTTGCTGGTCGTGGTTCCCTGGTTATTTAATACGCAACAAAACCATCTGAAAACCGATCATATCGGCCGTCATTTATTGCGGGCCGTTCTCAATGTTGTCGCCATGTTACTGTTTTTCACCGCCCTGAGCCTGACCGCCACCCCCATCGCACAAATTCAGGCTCTGGCCTTTACCGCCCCCTTGTTTACAACGATCCTGGCTGGGGTTTTGCTTGGTGAAGTGGTCCGTATGCGGCGTTGGAGCGCCGTCATTATCGGTTTTGTCGGCGCCCTCATCATCATCCGCCCGGGTATTCAACCCATCGATTTAGGCAATGTCTATACACTGTTATCGGCCTCCATCTGGGCCGTGTGCATGATCATCATCAAGCAGTTGTCTCGCACTGACTCCTCCTTCACGATCACGGCCTACATGTCCATTCTCATGACCCCACTGACATTGCTGCCGGCATTATGGTTCTGGGTCTGGCCGACGCCGACCGAATGGTTCTGGCTGTTGTTGACCGGCGTCCTCGGCACCCTGGGACAATGGGCGATGGCCCACGCCTTCAGTCTCGCCGATGCCACCGTGGTCCTGCCATTGGATTTTTCCAAGGTCGTTTGGGGCGCCCTCATAGGGTATCTTGCCTTCGGTGAGGTGGTTGACGCCTGGACCTGGCTCGGCGCAGCCATTATTTTCACCGGTGCCTCCTACATCGCATTTCGTGAACAACAACTGGTCAAAAGCGGTACACTGGACACCAGCACTTTGACGCTACGGCGCAGGCTGCGGAATTTTTTTCAGACTTAATATGCATTCATAGGTTAGATCTTAAGCGCAACCAAGTGGAATCGATGGATATTGGTCCCAGAAGACGCCGTGAATCCGTCCCTGGAGGCTTGGATGTGGCATCCGTGCCACATACACTTCCTCCACCAACACCCGTCTATTCCACTTGGTTGCGCTTAAGATCTAACCTATGAATATGCATAATCCGCTTGAGAAATTACTCCTCATCATGCTGCTTGGCCTGGGCACCCAGGCGCTATCGGCACAGTCCACTGATGCATTCGATGGCACCTGGGTATCCGCCGCGCAGGGCTTTCGCCTGATCATCTACCGGCAACAAAACCAACGACAAATCCTGTTCTACGGCAAACTGCAAACGATGTCTGGAGACAACCGCTATGTCTCCCGCGCCGATAATATCCGCAGCAGCGCCCAGGGGCTGCAGTTTGAGCTTCCGGCTTTATCTGTTTATTCTAACAGCAGTTCTGATATTGCCGTCGCGGGACATAAAAGCGAATTGCCGGCCAACAACCACGACACTCATCCCAGCAAATGGCAAGTCGTATTCGCAGATGGCCTGCTAAAGCTTGATTGTGCATCTCCCAAACGTGAAGATTGCGGACTACGCACAACCGTTGAACTCTATCTGGAATCTTCGCAACAATGAATAAGCAACCCCGGCACCATCATCGCGGCCCCGTCAGAAAAACCGCAAAATCAGCAGACGCATTTGTACTCGCAACAGATATCAGGCCACGACCAGGATTTGGTTTTCTCGATGACCAGGCAATGGAGCATTTGCAGTCACGCGTGTTTGAATTACTCGAACACTACGGTGTCGTTATCATCCATCCGGGTGCGGCGCAGACGTTGCAAAAAGCCGGAGGCCAACCAGGTTTGGATGCCGGCCGCATCCGCCTGCCGCGGCAACTGATCGAGGAGGCGTTGCAAAACACACCTAAGGAAGTCTCTCTTCACGGCAAACACCCGGGTCGTGATATACACCTGCCACGCAGGGATCACGGCTTCATCATGCGCACGGGCACCGGCGCCCACGGTTATGTGGAACCGTACAATGGCCGTTACCGTAATCTTGATCTCAGCGCGGTAAGGGACATCGCTGCGGTGGCCAATCAGCTTGATGAGGTGGGTTTCATCGCCCACCCCTTTGTCTATGGCGTACCCGAAATAACCGCTGACATTCATGGTCTTGCCGAGTTGATCCAACGCACTGACAAGCACGTCTGGATTCAACCGTACAGCAAGGAAAATGTAGAATACCTGCTGCGCCTTGCGGCCATCGCCGCGGGGGGTGAAACACAGTTACGGCAACGTCCACTGGCGAGTTGTATTACCTGCTCATTTTCGCCGCTTGAATTCAAGTATATGGATACGGAGATTATTGTGCAGGCCGGACAATACGGGCTGCCCCTGCATGCCTGCTCACTGCCTTCTGCAGGGGGCACCGCACCGTTGTCCATCAGCGGACTGGTACTGATGGCGGCCGCTGAAATTCTCGCCATGGTGACCATTACGCATGTGCTTGCACCGGGAACTGCTGTAATAGCGACACCCTTGATGTTTACTTTGGATATGCGTACAGGCAGCGCCATGCAATCGTGTGTTGAATCGCTGCAAGCGGCCAGTATGGCCGTGCAGTTGATGAAGCATGGTTTCGGCCTACCCACCCATACTTATGGCGTCGGTTCCGACACCCCGGATGTGGATGTCCAATCCATGACAGAACGCGCCCTGCTGGCGCAGAGCGTTGTGCTTTCCGGAGTCGATATTCTCGGCGGCGTTGGCCAACTCGAATGCGCCACCGTGTTCAGCCCGGTTCAGGCCGTGCTGGACAATGAGGTCGGCGCTATGCTGCGACGCTTTATCCGCACACCCGAGATCAGTGACGAAGCCCTGAACTGGCAGGAACTTTCCAGTATCCGTGCAGGCGGGCATTTTCTCGACAGCGCCCACACCCTGAAACATTGCCGCGAACAGTTCTCGCCACAAGCTTTTTTACGCCAGGACCGGGATTGCTATGAAGCTAGCGAGCGTCGCAGTGCTCTCGAGCAGGCCCGCAGCATGGCTCTGGCGGCCATTAAAAACGCCCCGCCACAAGGCCTGCTTGATGCCACTGCCAGCCAGGCAATAACCCAGCTTGTCACCGATGCGGACCGCCACATACTGGCCGCAGCGGCCCATGGCAACAGTACGACCGAGATCATTTAAACCTGACGATGCCTGGCCGTTGCTACCTCGTACATGGCGGGAAATTCCACCGTCTACGCAAATTTTCTGCCCGGCATCATGGCCCCAGACTCAACGCGTCACGATCCCCTTCGTTGCCGGTAACATCAATACGGCGATGAAAATACAACTCGCAGCAATTGCCAGCATAAAAAACATCGTTTCGAATCCCCACTGTGCATGTAACCAGGCAATCAGCGGGACAGTGGAGGCCATCACCGTGAAGGTGACGATATAACGCAAGGCATAGGCTCTGGCATGCCATTCACTGTGGGCTATCCGTCCGACCAACACATCGTTGATAGGGATCTGGCCGAACACCGCCAGCATGAAGGCGATTGCAACGATCAGTGCCGCAATGCCGTGCAGTTGTATCATGGCATAGAAAAATACCGCCTGCAGTGCAGCGATCACTGCAAATACTCGACGAATTGAATAATGGTCCACCAGATAACCGACCAGCAGCTGCGCAAAGGCGGCTAAGGAAAAAACCAGAAAACTGTACCAGCCAATCAGGGTCGCAGATCCCGCTGCCGTGCCGAGACGCTCGGCAAAGACTTTAGGCAGCGCAAAAGTGGTGCTCTGAAAGATGAGTCCGCCGACGGCTGTAGTGAATAAAATAATGGCGAAGATGTGCAACAGCACGCCTCTATCCATGTCGAGCGCTGCGTTGCCTGACGTGTTCTCGGTTGGTGCTGTAGCAAGTGATGCTGCGCTGGTAGTTTGCTGTGCCTGAGTCCGGGCGTCTGCGACCACATCCTGTTTTGTTGTTACCGCCGCCACCGAGCGCAGAAAAAAAATATAGCCCACCCCAATCATCATGGACAACACACCGGGCAGAATAAACGCCAATCGCCAACCCGACAGGTCAATCATAAATCCTGTCAACAATGCCGCGCAGGCAACTCCCATATTCCCGAACACGCCATTCACCGCCAGTGGCACACCTGTTCGTTTCCGGCCACGTACCACCAGGGTCATGCCCACCGGGTGATAAATCGCGGCAAAGATCCCGACCAGAACAAGACCAATGGCAATCTGCCAGGGACTGTCTGTCAGGGCACACAAAACGGCACTGGCGCCAATGCCGATGAAAAACACCGCCATCATTCCTTCCCGACTCCACTTGTCCGCCAGCCAGCCAGCCGGGATCGCACAAACCCCGAAGGCGACGAAACCGGGTGTTGCATAGGGAATCAATTCGGAATAACTCAAGTTCCACTCTTCGGTCAATCGTAAGGCTGCTGCCGAGGCGAAAATCAACAGCAACAGGTGATCGAGAAAATGCCCGACATTAAGAAAAAGGAAATGAACCTGCCGATGCTGCATATATCAACCACCGTGAAATAAAAATAATTTCCCAACGCCAAGCAGGCCCAACGCCAGCAGGCCAAACGTGGCGCGATTTATAGGTTCTTAAGCGCAACCCAGTGGAATAGAGGGGTGTTGGTGAAGGAAGTGTA
>CAZAWX010000150.1:0-9326 GCA_964488985.1 uncultured Ectothiorhodospiraceae bacterium | reverse complement strand
ATCGGGCGGGCCAAAGGCCCAATTATGGTGGTGGTTCCGGCCGGCGGCGGCAATAAAAAACCCATCGCTATCGGCAAATATGAAATTAGCCGCAAGGATCTGAACCTTTACTGTAAGGCTACAAAAAAGTGCAAGGTAGCGTTGGGTTCAAAAAGCCGCTTGCCCGCGACGAATATGACGGTACAGGCTGCAGAAGATTACGCTCGTTGGCTTTCAGTTGAAGCCGGTAAAACAGAAAGGAAAAAAGTCACTTACCGACTGCCCACAGTGGCCGAGTGGGAATTTGCGGCGAACGCCAAAGGGGTCCAGCCCCCGCGCAAATATAACTGTCGCGTCATGTCCGGTGGGCAACCCATAAGTGGCTTTGATTTAATTAACGCGAAGTCTGGAAAACCCAATGGCTGGGGACTGGCCAATTATATCGGGAATGCCCAAGAGTGGGCCCGCAGTGGCGGATCACTGGTCGTACGAGGCGGAGCTTTCGAGGATCCACTGACAAAGTGTGCGATTTCCATGTCCAAACCCCATACTGGGAGTGCCGATAAACTTACCGGATTCCGTCTGGTGCGTATTCCGGGTTAGCGGGCCAGCCACTGCCATTAGACAACAATGAACCGAAGGCGGATGAATAAATCACAACTTAGAAAGCTTGCGATCCGATACGCTCAGGGCGGCATAAAGATTGATGATTACCGCCACCAGCGCCAGGATTTGATCGCCTCGATAACGAGTGGCCAGGTCGTTATTGAAAGAGAAATTCCTCCTCTGCGCCCAGTGCCTGCACCCGGGGCGCAAAATAATGTAAGCCCGCCACAGGTAGACGGCATCGAACCAGGCAGGCCAACAAGAGTACCGTTGCATTACTACTTTGCCGGTGCCGCTGGCATCTGCATCATTATTTTGATTTGGGCATTGTGGCCAGTACCGGAGCAACCACCTCAAATCAGCGTCCCGGTAACACCCCCTGTGCAACAAATCTCAGCAGCCCGCTCATTGGTGGAAAGTTTTCTCACCTTACGTGACTATAGCCAGGAATCAGTGCAGGCGTTTGAACAAAACTGGATGCAACTCGATCAACAGGAACGGCAAAATGCCTATAACGAACTCTGGTTCAAAAATCTGGCCCGTAGTATTCGGGATGAAGTCAAAACCCAGGGTGCCCTTGCCCAACTGACCGATGCGTCGCAGGGAACTGCCAGTATTGACCGTTTGTATCACCTCGCAAATACATTGAACATCAGCAAGCAGCTTCCTGCCAGAAAACCGATCGTAAGCGCCACTTCCACTCAACCGGTCACTGGCGCTGAGACGGCTGCGGCCGAAACATCAGCAGATACGTTGCCTGGCCTCACAGCGCCACAAGCTTCGACTTCAAACTTGACGCCTGAGACCGCAACGTCAACTGCAGAACCAATTGCTGAAACAGGGGCTGAAACAGGGGCTGAAACAGGGGCTGAAACAGGGGCTGAAACAGGGGCTGAAACAGGGCAATCCGGCATAATGACCACCCGAGAATGGCTGAACAAACAACCAGCGCAGGCTGTTACTCTGCAAATATTTGCCGTAAATAAATTGGCAAAAGTAGAACAACTTATGACAAAACATCCTGATTTAGACTTACAAATACTAGGTCAAGATGGGGCAACACCCAGGTATCGGGTATTCCTGGGAAGCTATGCGGATAAACTGCATGCGGCACAGACTTTTGATGCTCTGGATCAAGAAGTAAAAAGCGCTGCTGGCAAAGCAATGATCAAATCATTTGCAACAATTCGCTCTCAACTTCACTTGGAGACGTCCAGCAAGAACACGCCGCCTCAGATGACCGGTGCACAGCCTGGGTACACCCTGCAACTATTTGCCTCTGGCAACCGGGACAATGCAATTGCACTGATGCGCAAGTATGACAATGTCGATCTGCAACTTTATGAGGTCAAGAACAGTCCTTCTGCATATCGCATCATCTACGGCCGGTTTTCCAGCCCGACTCAAGCACTACAATCCGTTGAGCGCCTCCCAGCAGATCTTCTCAGCAGGATTGGCGGTACGCCGCTGGTTAAATCACTTAGTGATTTGGCGCAGAAGTAGGTTTTCTAATTCGCCTTGGTGAGCTTTTTGCAGAGGCTTGCACGGATTTTCTTCCGCTGGCACGATTCGTATATTTATTTTTTGCATACGGGCTTTTTTGCTCCGCTGGCGTTTCGGTCACCAGACCTGCTGTCGCACACAAGTGCTTCACATCATCTCCCAGTAGATATTCCCAACGGCCTGAACGCAGACGTCTGGGAAGATCGAGTTCACCATAACCAATTCGAATCAGCCGACTAACCTCAATCTCCTGAGATTCCCACAGTCTGCGTACAATTCGATTACGGCCTTCCGTGAGACTTACGTGATACCAATGGTTGCGCCCTTCCCCTCCCTCATCGGAAATCGTCTCGAAACATGCCTTGCCATCATCGAGCATCACACCTTCTGTGAGTGCTTTGAGTACATTTGCTGTCGGCGTCCCGTATACACGTACTGCATACGTACGTTTCACCTGAGTTGATGGATGCATCAATTTATGTGCCAATTCACCACTGTCGGTAAAAATTAACAATCCACTGGTATTGATATCCAAGCGGCCAACTGCAATCCAACGACCGCCACGGGTTTGAGGTAATCGTTCAAATACGGTTTCGCGTCCATCCGGATCTCGGCGCGTACAGACTACGCCGATGGGCTTGTGGTATCGCAACACCTGAATAGATGTGGATTTTTTTCTCTGTTCAATCCGCTTTCCATCGACACGAATAATATCCGTCTGTGCGGCCCGATCACCAAGTTTGGCTATCTGGCCATTTACACTGACTCGGCCTGACTCGATCCAACGCTCGAGTTCGCGACGCGATCCCAGTCCGGCGTCGGCAATTATTTTTTGTAGCTTCTCTGTCATTCTTCCCAAGCCTTAAGTTTCAGACACCTGGTCTTGATCGGGCTCCTCAAGCCGTTCAACCTCATCACCTTGTCTTAGGGTCCGTGACAGAATAACTTCGCATTCTAGCATCCTGCCTTCGGGTCATCTTTGAACGATCCTCAATCTCAAAATCCTCAAATTAGCCCGGCTAGTCCTGCGGTTTTGCTCAATTGGATCGTCCAAAGCTAACCCAAATGCAGGCGCTATCTCTGCGGAGTTATTCTGTCACGGACCCTTATCTCAACATCCGGGCTCATGCCTATATCCATAGCCGCACCTTCATCCATATCAGGCGCAAGTTCCTGATCCTGCTGTTGTTCGGAATCACCGCCTCCCGCGACCACTTCTGCAAATAAATCTGGCTCGATTTGGTCCAGATCATGGAGTTCACTCAACGTTGGCAAATCCTCCAATGTCCGCAAATTGAAATGATCCAGAAAACTGCGTGTTGTGCCATAAAGCGCCGGACGACCCGGCACCTCACGGTGGCCCAGTACCCGGACCCACTCCCGTTCAAGTAAGGTGCGGATTATATTGGAACTGACAGCAACACCCCGGACCTGCTCAATTTCACCTCGCGTCACAGGTTGGCGGTAGGCGATCAAGGCCAGGGTTTCCTGCAATGCTTTTGAATACCTCGGCGGGCGTTCTGCAAACAATCCGCTTAGATAGCTGGAAAATTCAGCCCGGACCTGCAGACGATACCCCCCTGCTATCTGCTTTAACTCAATGGCTCTGCCTTCAAGATCACTTTCCAGATTCACCAGAGCTTCACGGATTTGTTTACGATCCGGGGCCGCTGTCCTGTCAGCAAGCAAACTGACAAGTTCATCCAGATCAAGTGCTCGACCGGCCGCCAACAGAGCAGCTTCCACAACATTCAGCAACAATTCAGGTGTCATTGCCCGCGCACCCGCACATGAATGCTCGCATAGGGCTGTGCCTGTACCAGTTCTATCAACGATTCACGAACCAACTCCAGCAGCGCAAGTAACGTTACCACCACGCCTAACCGCCCCTCCTCAAGAGTGAAAAGCTGATCGAACTCAGTAAACGTATCGGTCCGCAAGTGACTTATTATATCCGCCATTCGTTCCCGCACCGACAAGGGTTCCAAAGTGACATGATGATTGGCATACATTTTTGAGCGCGCCAGCACATCCCCAAAAGCTCTCATCAGATCATCCATCGAGACCAAGGGCTCGGGGCGTTTAATCTGGATAAACGGCGCCTCGACACTGGCTTTCAAGACATCACGTCCAAATTGCGGCAGGCGATCCAAATTGTCAGCCGCTTGTTTAAATCGTTCATACTCCTGCAGACGACGTACCAATTCGGCCCGTGGATCCTCACCGTCTTCACCCTCCTCACTGACCGGGCGGGGCAGCAACATGCGTGATTTGATTTCGGCCAGCATAGCAGCCATTACCAGGTATTCACCTGCCAACTCCAGGCGTACCTCTTTCATAAACTCCACATACTCCATGTACTGGTGCGTAATTTGGGCTATGGGGATGTCGAGAATATCCAGGTTCTGCTTCTTTATCAGGTATAAAAGTAAATCCAATGGCCCCTCAAAGGCCTCAAGAAATACCTCCAGCGCCTGCGGTGGAATATACAGGTCTCGTGGCAACTCTGTGATCGGGGCCCCCTGGACGATTGCGAATGGCATCTCGTGCTGCTCAGGCGCGCTGACAGTCTCTGGGGATGTCGTTGCTGTGACTATCATTACCGGTAATCCAGCCCCATGGCCTGACGCACATCTTCAAGTGTCTCCCGGGCACTGTCACGGGCCTGATCACAACCTTCATCGATAATGGAACGAACCAATTCCGGCTGCTGCTCATACTCTTTAGCCCTGGCCTGAAGTGGTGCTACCTCGACCTGTACAGACTCAATCAGCGGCCTTTTGCAGTCCACACAACCGATCCCGGCACTTCGACAACCCTGTTGGACCCAGTCACGGCGGGTATCGTCCGAATAGACATTATGCAGTTGCCATACTGGACATAAATCCGGGTTGCCGGGGTCATTGCGGCGTACACGGGCGGGATCGGTTGGCATCGTCAAAAGCTTCTTTTCGATAACCGCTGCTTCATCGCGCAAAGTGATGACGTTGCCGTAAGATTTGGACATTTTCTGTCCATCAAGCCCTGGCATTTTTGACGCTGGCGTCAACAATGCGTGTGGTTCCGGCAAAATGACTTTGCCGCCACCTTCCAGATAGCCAAACAACCGCTCACGATCGCCCAATGTAATATTTTGCTGATTTTCCAGCAAAGCCCGTGCCCGTTGCAGGGCCTCATCGTCGCCCTGTTCCTGAAATTTTCGCCGCAAATCGCGATACAAACGGGCATTTTTCTTGCCCATTTTTTTAATGGCAGATTCGGCTTTTTCCTCAAAGCCAGGCTCACGCCCATATAAAAAGTTGAAACGTCTGGCGACTTCGCGGGTCATCTCTACATGTGCAACCTGGTCCTCTCCTACAGGGACAAGGCCGGCTTTATAGACGAGAATATCTGCACTTTGCAGCAGCGGATAGCCTAAAAATCCATAGGTCGCAAGGTCGCGTTCTTTTAATTTTTCCTGTTGATCCTTATAGCTTGGAACCCGTTCCAACCAGCCCAATGGCGTAATCATTGAGAGCAGCAAATGCAGTTCCGCATGTTCCGGTATCCGGGACTGGATGAATATTTTCGCATCGCCGGGATCGATACCTGCAGCGAGCCAGTCCACGACCATGTCCCAGACATTAGCTTCAATGATCCCGGGTTCTTCGTAATGGGTCGTCAATGCATGCCAGTCGGCAACAAAGAAAAAACATTCATATTCGTGCTGTAGTTTAACCCAGTTTTTCAGCACGCCATGGTAGTGGCCAAGATGTAATCGCCCCGTAGGACGCATACCGGAAAGCACTCGTTGGTGCTGTGAGGGGACCAGAGAAATCACAGTTTCCTCGTGTTAGTCAGGTTGAGATGAGGTTTACGATGGTGACAAAAAGATTCACCGGAATTCCCAGTAAATCGACGATGAAACCGCTGGCAAGTATTATCATCGGTCCCAGTATTTTGCTCAATATTCCAGTTGCCAGTAATGCCATAATGATCACGAGTCCATAAGGTTCAACACGCGCCAGAGACCTTGCCATTCGTGCTGGCAACAGTCCTGCCAGAACACGGCCACCATCCAAGGGCGGCAATGGCAGCAAATTGAGCACCAGCAGTACCACATTGATGATGATGCCGGCAGAGCCCATAAACACCAGAAACAGAACACTGTCACCCAATGCGACATGGTAGATCAGAGCCAGCCGCGTCACCAGCGCCCAGAACAATGCCATTATCAGGTTAGCCCCCGGTCCAGCGGCGGCAACAATGGCCATATCCCGCAACGGCCGCTTGAGCCTGGACATAACAACTGGAACAGGTTTGGCCCAGCCGAATACAAACCCGCCCAGGGCAAACAGCACCGCCGGGACTAAAATAGTTCCCACCGGGTCAATATGGCGCAGGGGGTTAATACTCAGACGACCCAGTTGCTTTGCCGTGTCATCACCGAGTTTGTGCGCCACAAGCCCGTGTGCCACTTCATGCAACGTGACGGCAAACAGCACGGGTAAAATCCAAATTGCCAGCTTTGCTATCCAACTGAGTTCCATGTTCACAAACGAATTACCGGTTCACATCAAAAATGCGCTGCAATCACCCAAGTCCTGACGCACAACATGTGGCATGTCCCCGGTCAGATCCACCACTGAAGTCAGCTTCAGGCCTCCCGCTCCAGAGAAAATAATCACATCCACCAATCGATCCAGCCTGTTTTCCAGTTCGTCCTCTTCGCTTAGGGGTAACGCCTCATCAGCCAGGATCACCGTAGTACTCAATATTGGCTCGCCCAATGTATCGAGCAGTGCCTTGACGACTGGATGGTCTGGTACCCGCAAACCGATACCCCGTCGTTTGGGAGCTTGTAAACGCCTTGGCACATCACGGGTTGCATTGAGGATGAATGTAAAGGGCCCTGGGGTGTGAGCCCGCAGTAACCGGTAAGCCGTGTTGTCGACTTTCGCATAGGTGGCCAGTTCTGACAAATCGCGACATACCAGGGAGAAGTGGTGAACGTCCTCGATGCCACGGATCCGTCGAACCTGCTGCATTGCCTGCTTGCTGCCCATCATCCAACCGAAAGCGTAACTGGAGTCCGTCGGATAAACGATCAGGGCACCGCGACGAAGAGCCGCCACCGCCTGATCGATCATGCGTTGTTGCGGATTTTGCGGATGTATGTTGAGAATCGTTGACATGCCCTGACACTTTGCGGCCCAGATGTGATCACGACACACTGGCGCGGCGCAGTCTAACAGGAACCGATATCCACCACAGTCGAAATCATCGTTATAATGCCAAACTTTGACAGGGCGGTTACTCAGCACCGCGAGAGCAACCCTGCCCTACCGCCCATTTGCGCATTGCCTGAGCACAGCATGGATAAATACGAATGAAACTATTATTTGACTTCTTTCCAATCGTCTTGTTTTTCATCACGTTCAAACTCTATGACAACCAGCACGATGGTATTCTAGCCGCTACGGCAGTGGTTATCGCCGCGACCCTGGTACAGGTACTGATCACCTGGATACGCCAGCGTAAAATAGAAAAAGTTCACATCATCACCCTCGCCATGGTGGTGGTCCTCGGCGGAATCACCCTCGCCCTGAATGATGAGATCTACATCAAGTGGAAACCGACAGCCCTGTATTGGGTCTTCGCACTGGCCTTTCTCGCTTCCAGGTTTTTTGGCAAGTCCACGCTTGTGGAACGCATCCTTGGCGCCCAGATCACGTTACCGATACAGATTTGGCAGCGCCTGAATATCAGTTGGGTACTGTTTTTTATTTTCCTTGGCATACTGAATCTCTATGTGGTTTACCACTATGACACCGATACCTGGGTGAACTTCAAACTGTTTGGAGTCACTGGCCTGATGTTGGTTTTCATCATTGCCCAGGGCTTCTATTTTTCGCGATACCTGCCCGAGGATGAGCAAACCGATGAGCAAACCGATGAACAAAATTCGTAACGACAACTCATGCTGTATGCACTAATCTCACCAGATCATGTCCAAGGTCCTTGATCTAGCCCAGGAACTGATATCCAGGGACTCCCAAACCCCTGAGGATGCAGGCTGCCAGGATATTGTCGTTGCCAGGCTGGAGAAACTTGGCTTCAGGGTGGAATGGATGAACAGTGGGCCGGTACGTAATCTGTGGTTGCGTAAGGGCCAGGCTAAACCATTGTTTGTGTTTGCTGGCCACACCGATGTGGTCCCGCCGGGGCCGACTGAGGACTGGATTTCACCCCCCTTTAGCCCTTCGGTGCGTGACGCCGTGCTCTATGGCCGTGGTGCGGCAGACATGAAAGGCAGCATTGCGGCATTCGTCTGTGCCTGTGAAACATTTCTCAATCAGCAACCGAATCATCCCGGATCAATCGCCCTGTTATTGACCAGCGATGAGGAAGGACCGGCGACACAAGGCACTGTCCATGTCATGAACACCCTGTCGAGAAGAGGGGAATCACTGGATTGGTGCCTGGTGGGGGAACCTTCCAGCCATCAACAACTGGGTGATGTGATTCGTATCGGTCGACGTGGATCTTTGTCCGGCAAGCTTGAAATCAAAGGCATCCAAGGTCATATCGCTTACCCGGGGGAGTGCCTTAATCCCATTCATACTTTCGCCCCTGTGTGCGCAGAACTGTGTGCACAACGCTGGGACAAGGGCAATGCGCATTTCCCAGCCACCCGTTTCCAGTTCTCCAACATGAACGCAGGGACCGGTGCTGAAAATATTATCCCGGGTCATTTATACGCCCGCTTCAACTTTCGTTATTGCACCGAATCCAGTCATGAATCGCTACGTTCAAGGGTTGAATCCATCCTCGACAAGCACGACATCGATTACCACCTTGAGTGGACACACTCAGGGGCCCCCTTTTTAACGGCCCAGGGTGAATTGATCGATGCCGTATGCCAATCGATTCATGAGCAAATGGGTTATACCCCACAATTGAGCACCGACGGTGGCACATCAGATGGCCGATTCATCGCACCTACCGGAACCCAGGTCGTTGAACTCGGGCCCATTAACGCCAGTATTCATAAAGTAAATGAATGCGTCACAATCTCCGACCTCGATCAGTTAAGCGAGGTGTACGCGAAGATCCTCGCGCGCCTGCTATCAGAGCCCTAATGTAGACACCCTCTGTCGCAGATCATGGGGTTGTTAGTCCTTGTCCTTAAGCGAAACGGTGCGAGACAGGCCGGTGTGGGTACCAGAAGCCGCCGTGAATCCGTGATGTGCACGGAT
>CAZAWX010000149.1:0-9351 GCA_964488985.1 uncultured Ectothiorhodospiraceae bacterium | reverse complement strand
AACTCCATGTGCTCTCGTCTCACAGCGCATCTGTGCTGGGGGAGTGCAGAAAGCCCACGAAAGACTCCTTTATCGGCGGGGAAAAAAGTTCGCGCTATGCACTACTCGGGCTTGAGGATGAACATCGTTGCGCGACGGCTGAAACCCCCTGTGTGTTATTGCTTGTCGAGCGGGCTAAAGTCAGTACCCTGCTGATCTTCACCCAGAGCAAAATTGCCAGTTCCAATGCCCATCATGGCGCCAATACGGAACTCGCCGGGTTACTGCTGAAATCTGGATTATTTTCATGCATCCCTCCCTGCAACATTGAACGCCTCGGTGAGTTGGTTGAACCGGTTCAGGTCAAGGCGCAGCAGATGATCGTAGAGCAAGATGGCGAAGGCGATTACTACTACATCATCAAGCAAGGCCATTGTGACGTATTACGCCGTGATGAGGATGGCGAACAAATACGCCTGGCGCGACTGGGGCCTGGCGACAGTTTCGGTGAAGAGGCACTGATTACCGCCTCGCGGCGCAATGCCAGTATACGAATGAGCGAAGCTGGCGAATTGCTCCGTTTGACCCGCGAGTATTTTAACAATCTGATCTCCCAACCCATGATCCAGTCGGTGTCACACCAGCGCGCCACGGAGATGATCGCTAACGGGGCGCAATGGCTTGATGTCCGCCTGCAGGAAGAGTTTTCACACGATGGACTGGATAAGGCCGTGTCGATCCCCCTCGCCAAAATCCGTACTCGCTACCAGGAATTGGATCCCAACGGCAGTTACATCACCTATTGCAACTCCGGTCAACGCTCCCAGGCCGCCACATTTTTACTCAACCAACGCGGCATTACTTCCTGCTATCTGTCTCAAGGTATCGCCCGACAGCGCCCAGGAACACAAGAAGATGTGGCGATAGACCAGGAATTGCCTGAACTTCAGGCGCAGCTTGCCCAGGCCAACCAAGCACTGGAAGACGCACTGTTGGGAAAGGCCGCAGCAGATGCAGCTGAAGAATTTGGCGCCCAGGATTCTGCACAACGACGAGCCAAGCATGAGGCTGACGAACGCCTTATGAAGTTGACGGTCAATGCCCAAAAGGCCAGTGAGCTATTGGCCTGTGCGAAAGAACAAAAACGCTCTCTGGAACAATTAGTGCGTAATGCACAGGCGGTAGCGGAAAGTCGCCGACGCCAGGCAGCAGCCCAATGCGAGCATCTGCAAAAGCATGCGCAAGCGCTGTTACAAACTGAAAAACAACGCCTGGAGCAGTGCTACCAAAATGCCAGCGAACAATTAAGAGCACTGGACGAATCGCGACACCAGGCGGAATTAAAGTTTGCGGCTGAACAAAAACGACTCGCGGAACAATTCGAAAGCACACGGTTGGAGATGGCCGCCGAGGCCGAAAAAATACGCACCCGGATGGAGCAGGAAAAACACACGTCTGAACTGCAAGCGGAACAAATTCGCAAACAACATAGCCAGCGCGAAAAAGAACTGCGATCCAAAACGGAAGCTCAATTGCGTGATGAACGTGCGCGTTTGGAATCTGAATTTGCCACCACAATTGCCACCCAGGAACAGGCACGTCATGACCTGGACATGGCCGAAGCAGCCCGGCGCACGGCGAAAGAAGATGCGCAGAGAATTCAAGCACAAATTAAAGTACAGGATGAAGCGAAGCGACTTCAGGCACAGGCATATCAAAGAGCGGAACTGGATCGATTACAGGCAGCACACGATGAGGCAGAAGCCAATCTGAATGCGGCCAGGCAGCGTCTTCAAACAGTGGCCGCTAAAAAGCAGACACTCATGGATGACGACAAAACCGCTGCTTTGCCAGTAACGCCAGAACAACCGCTTGCGAGTGAAATTCTCGAACTCGATGACGAAGTTTTAAACGCAGACAAAGCCCTGCAATCAGCTGAAGAAGCACAATGTGCTGCTGCCAAAGCCAGGCAACAGGCACAGGATATAGCCACGGCTACCCAAACCAAAGAAGATGAATTGCGCTTGCAACTTTACGAAGAAATGGAGGAATGGGCCTCAGAGGAAGAAAAACAATCTCAAACTGATATCGAACGGGCTCTTAAGTACGCAGCACAAATGCAAAAAATACAAAACGAAAAGCAGGAAAAAGAACAAAAGTCCAAAGACGCTGCACAGGATTTATTTTCCGACTTGCAAAGTGCCCTCGATGGTAGTCTTGAAACCGATCCTTTCGGTGATTACTTACATGAGCAACTTGTGGCAGAGGAAAAAGCGCGACTGATTAAAACAGCCCGTACGTTCGCCGCGGAGAAGAAACAGCAAGCACAGCAAGCTTTGTCTACTTCCTCATCGACTTCTGAATAAATCACTTTAGCCGCTGGCACCGGCATGCAGAGCTTCCGTGCGCATTCGTTTGACAAAATCAATAATGTAGTGCCAGGTATTGCCGATATTACCGTAGGCAATGCCATGCAGCGTGGACGTAATTCGATGTAGTTCAACTTCGCTTGCGGTCAGTTCTTTTTCCAGATCCTCTACACTGGCCGGAACAACAACCGGATCCTCAGTACCCTGCAGTAATAAGACCGGACGTTGTATTTGGGGCAGGCGCACACGCACCGCCTCCACCAATCGGGTCAGTTCGTACAACCCACGCATTGGCATGTGATGGTAATTGATTGCCGGATTTTCAGCGTCATTTTCCACGAAAGTCTTGATTCCCTGCAATGATGACAAACTCCTGATGAGGCGATTAGCACCGTGTAACAGGGGCACTACAAATTTCATATTTGAATTTTGAAAATGAAGAGGGACACTGATCGCACACACACCCTGTATCGGTAAGGCCTCGTCTGCTCCTAAATATAAACTTAGGGATCCGCCAGTTGAAAACCCTACCAATACGACTTTAGAGGTTAATCTGTTCATCAGATTCACACCATGTCGCACTGAATTCAGCCAATCTTCATAACTGCAATCACGCAAATCCCAGGGAGAGGTCCCATGCCCCTTCAGACGGACACCGTAGACAGTGAATCCCTCACTGTGCAGCGCTTTGCCAAGGCCGTGCAACTCGGCAGGGGAAGCCAAAAAGCCATGCACCAGTACAATACCAACATCGCAATTGTTCTGGGAGTACAGCAGATAGGGCTCAGCCGGAGCGTTAGCTGTTTGTTGCGTGTTAATTTCAGCGTATTGTGGTTTATCGTACTGTAAACGATCCCATAACAGCGCCATACGATCATCTTCCACCTGCAGGAGGGCAAATTCTTCCGCCGGTTTAGTTGCGCCCTGATCCATAACGGTATTAATAGCCCTCAGAACCCGTGGCAACGGCGTGATTTCATTGGCATAAACCTCCACCAGATTTTCCAGGCGTATTTCATCAAAATCATGCTCCTGCGCCAATTTCGGCATCAAATGAATTAGCCCATTTTCCAATTCCAATAATTTACTCAGGGATGTAGTGTGGAGAAACTGCTCAAGTCCCAGACACTGCCCATCCGGGATCCCCGCATAAAAATTGGGTGCGCGTAAACTACGATGTAAATTTACACCATCGAGTTTCTGTACTGCCTTGACACAAAGATACAGCAGTTTGAAAAAACTTGTTGCGGCAATATGTTTATGGCCTGTTTCCACAAGTTTTAACACCAGGGTAGAGGCCAGATGGCTCATATTCACCGATACCACTGTATACATCCGATGCATATAGTCATCACGAATACGTGAACTTGCGATTTTCAAGCACATTGCCAACATACGCCCGGCTACCGGACCACGTTGGGGTTTCAATGAAAAAACGTCTTCGATACGGCATAGTTTTTTGCTTACCCGCATCAGCAGCGCCCGTTCCCACCAACGCCAGTAGTGGCGTATCTGTACCGATTTGCCAAAACGGATATCCATATCCGTGTTTTTAAGTAAAATATTTCCTTCTATTAATAACTCTTCAGACAAGCGCCGCGAAATACTTTGACTGAAGAGTTCCACTCCTTTACTAAGCATATTTTCACCCACACGAATCGGGTAAAATGTGATATTGGCAGGTATCACCGTTGTAGGTCGTTCACATGCTACCAACAACTGTTTCGGGTCCATCTGTAAAGCATCCGCCATCTGGCCAAGCCGGTAACCGCTCGCCTGGCGGCGTGCATCCAGCACAGCCAACTTGAATGTATCCAAGGCTAACGCCAGGACAGCAGCGCCACTGTGTTGCTTACGCCGTACTTCCGCTGTTCGTGAGTACACACTGTAGCGGCCTTGCTCATCCACGACGCTGCGATCCTTGACGATGCCGCCTTCGGGAAACACCACAACTTTCCGGCCGCGCAAAATTTCGGCCGCTAAAAATGGCAACAAGTCCGGCAACTTGTTCGGAACTGCGCCCACACTGAGCAGAAAGTTTGAAAACTGATCGTCGGGTCTGAAAAATTCGGCTGAGGCAATGGATCTGCAGTACGCACCACAGGACTTATAGATCAGGTATTGCGGTATAAAGGTTTCAAACCGGGCAAAATGATTGAACAGGTAGATATCCCCGTCAAGTATGTGCGCCGGGTTGTGCAATTTGATATTAACTTTCAATACTTTCTCAAACACCTCAAAGATCCGCCGCGTCCAGCGATAAGATTTATCACTGATCGCCAATTCCTCCATCGACGGATTCCAGTGTGCTTCAGTTGAAGGTTCTTCCAGGGGCACGATCGCAGCTGAACAGGGATTGTCGTTCATGTCTGACGACTCCGCATTAGTCTTGGGGTGTACCAAAGCGTGAGTGCCAAAAGCACCAACAGCACGGCAGACAGCCATCCCATGACCCCATCATAGTGGCCCACCAGGGCATTCCATTCTGCCTGTGGGTTAATATAGGTATATTTTTTATACACTTTGATAACAAATACCCAGCCAATGTGTACCCCAATACACATGACAATACTTCCCTGTCTGGCGCGCAAAATTCCCAACACCACGCCCGCAAAAAACAATGCAACAAGACTGTCTTGCATTTGCACAAACTGCAAATTACCGAATCCGGAGGCAATGGCATCGAAGCCACTCCAGGCACTTACCGGCTGTTCATTCAAATCAGAAGAGGGTCGCAGAAAGTGTGCAACCGCGTAAAAAGCTGCCGTGACGGTAATACCACCGAATGTTCCCCACACCCGTGTAAATACTGTTTGCAATGCGCCGCGAAACCAGATTTCTTCAATCAAGGCGATTAATGTTGCTGATAATGCGGAGACGATAATGACATTGAACCAATGCCCAAACTCGGTAATTAAATCCGGCCGGACAACCCGCAGATTAAAGATCAGCAACAACACACAGGTCACACTCAAGCTGGCGATCCCGAGCAACAGTCCTTGAGTCAAATCTATTCGCCAAAAGGAATTATGATGCAATCCCCAGGCACTTTTACCACCGAGCCCCAGGCTCATCAGCAACGGTATGGTTCCGGCAATCGCCAGAACTTCAGTGAGGCGAAAGCTGAAGGCACCAAATTCGATGTATTGTGCAATTGCCGGACTGAACCACAGGTACAACGAACCGCTTACAGACCCTGAAAACGCCAGGACCGCCAACAGATATATCAGTATTTTGTAGCCCCCCCTCGACCTGCCATCACGTCGTAAAGAGTTCGTCTGTAAGTCACTCACTGGCCCAGTCCACCACCGCGCTTCAAAGTCCGGCGGCCAAAACGATCGTTAATTTTATCGGCCATCTCATCTATGCACGACGCCTGGCCCACGTCATCTTCGTCAAAGATATCCGTCTGGTATTGTTGTCCCGTGTTCAGATTACTAACCCCTATACCGACCAGACGCAGGGCTCCCGGCCTTTGCAAAATTGCATTTTCAAACAGCCTCGACACCTGCTGCCATAACACCTGGGTCTGATTGCTCGACTGATTTAAGGTGTGGCTGCGAGTAATGGTCGTAAAATCGCCATAGCGCAACTTAAGATGCACCGTGGCGCCAAGACAGCCCTTGTGGCGCACCCGGCTGGCGACCTGTTCGGTCAGATCAAATAAATACCGCCGCAATATTTCCGTATCTACAATATCCGTATCAAACGTGGTTTCATGGCTGATCGATTGTGTTTTTGAATCTGCCTGTACCTTACGATGATCCACCCCATGGGCCAATTCAAGCAACTGCCCCGCCCATTTGCCGAGTTCTACCTGCAGTTTGGATGCTGGCAGACGGTTTAAATCTGCGATTGTTTTCACCCCTAAACGTTGTAAGCGCTTTTGCGCCACTGCGCCTACGCCCCAAAGCCTGGCGACGGGTAATGGATCAAGAAATGCCTGAACATCTTTTGCAGGTACCTCCAGCAAGCCGTCTGGTTTGCCCAGATCACTGGCCAGTTTGGCAAGAAATTTATTTGGCGCCACCCCCACACTGGCAATCAAATCCAGATCTTTACGTACATCGGTTTTGATGGCCCTGGCTATCTTTAATGCACCACCAAATAATCGCTCGCTGGCCTGGATATCCAAGAATGCTTCGTCCAGGGATAACGGTTCAATCACTGGCGTGTAACGGTAAAATATTGCCCGCAATTGCTGTGACACCTCAACGTACAAGTCCATACGTGGCGCCACGCGGATCAGATCCGGACATAAACGAAGTGCACTGACCATTGGCATGGCACTGTGAATTCCAAAATTTCGCGCCACATAGTTTGCGGCCGCCACCACACCCCGGGACTGAGGATCTCCACCGACCACCAAAGGCTTGCCTTTGAGGTGTGGTTGCTCACGCTCTTCAACTGAGGCGTAAAACGCATCCATGTCAACATGCAAAATCATGTTCCATGCCCCTTTTACACTTTGCGCCGGGCATTCCAGTTACCCTGTATGGCAAAACGGCCGGAACCGGTACGCTGCACAGCCATTCCTTCCCCGCGCACAAATACACTGGCCTCCAACGCCTGGCCTCGTTTACGCAGGTCGTCAGAGGGCGATTCAATCTCGTCAAGCGCGAACCAGCGTACCGGCTAAACCAGTTTGCCTAAACCTGCGCCGTGCAATACCCATGTCAACGAAGGCGAAAACAGCCGGGGTGTTCCGGCCGCAGTCTGTGCTCCTCAGGAAACAATACGAATATGCCAGGGTTCATAACGAACACCCAGAAGGTTGTCCTTGGGGTAACGGATTTTCAGCACACCGAGTTCTTCAAGACGTTTGTGTACAGGAGATTTGACAAAATCAGCGGTAAAGTTTCTGCCCCCCCAACCCCGTTGTCCAACATCGAAATCCCCGATGCCATGGAAAGAGTAACCCGGTGGTGCCAGGGAGCGCGAAGCGAGAGACAAATCACCTCCTGAAGCGGCCGCTTTACGCAGGAACAAATGGAATTGCTTGACGACACCACGAATCCCGGATGTCAGGATCATCTGTGATCCCACACGCTTTTGTAAGATTTGAAAGGCCCGCACAGAGTCACCACGGTACAGATAGTTACCCGCCGCTCCACGGACCCTGACCAGATCCCTTTGTTTCGGTGTGCTGGTCAACTCCCGGGTCAGCTTCGGCCCCATGAAGCCATAATCTGTCGCTTCGCGAAAAAAGACACGTTCCATAAACGCCAGTTCCGCCGCACTGAAACGGCCAATTGTGGAATAGTTGTGTGAATATTTGAGCATACTGTCGAATCCGAGCAGGGCAAAATTACCATGCCCGACCGTGCGCCGAACCCGTTCCAGCCGTCTCAGCACATTCAGCAATAACTGAGCTTCCCGGCCCTGCACCCGAATGTCCGTTGGATAGGGTTGATCAAAGGCAGCCATTTTTGCCGCATAGCCTGGGCCGGGCAGTACTGCCCGTGCTATACCCGGCGTCATAATTCCCGGACCAGCAGTCACAGACGCCAACAAAAATTGCCTACGCTTCATGCACTTAAAAACCACTCAAAAACTGTAAATCACAACGCTATCCATAATAGTCGTCTTGTCCAATGGCTGCCAGTCGTGCTGTGTTCCTGGTCGAATCAATCGAATCGAACACTGACATGTTAAACACCAGATCGGCTATGATTCACAGTATCTTTGAGGCGATGCCAAGGAAATAAAATGAACAGCGTAAAAAAAGTTGTACTGGCCTATTCAGGCGGCCTGGACACCTCCATCATTCTAAAATGGCTGCAGGATCAATATGGCTGCGAGGTCGTTACCTTTACCGCAGATCTCGGCCAGGGTGAAGAAGTGGAACCTGCCCGCGCCAAGGCGCAATCCATGGGTGCCAGTGCCGTATATATTGAAGATCTGAAGGAAGAGTTCGCCCGGGATTTTGTCTTTCCAATGTTTCGCGCCAACGCCGTATATGAAGGTGAATATTTACTCGGCACATCAATTGCCCGGCCACTTATCGCCAAACGTATGGTTGAAATCGCCCAGGAAACCGGAGCGGACAGTGTTGCCCATGGCGCCACCGGCAAGGGTAATGATCAGGTACGTTTCGAACTTGGCGCCTATGCCCTGAGTCCGGACATCCACATCATCGCCCCCTGGCGCGAATGGGATCTCCATTCCAGGGAGCGGTTGCTCGCCTATGCCCAGGAACACAACATCCCGATAGAGAAGAAAAAAGGTAATGCCTCACCCTACTCCATGGATGCCAACATGTTGCACATTTCCTACGAGGGTAACGAACTGGAAAACCCCTGGATAGAAGCCTCAGAAGAAATGTGGCGTTGGACCGTCGCGCCTGAACAGGCCCCGGATACCCCGCGATATATTGACATCGACTATCGAAACGGCGATCCCGTGGCCCTCGACGGCGAAGCCATGACGCCAGCGCAACTCCTTATACGGTTGAATCTGCTCGGTGGTGAGCATGGTATCGGCCGTGCCGATATTGTCGAGAACCGCTATGTAGGCATGAAATCACGAGGCTGCTATGAAACCCCCGGGGGGTCCATCATGCTCAAAGCCCACCGGGCCATGGAGTCCATTACCCTGGACCGTGAAGCAACGCATCTAAAAGATGAACTCATGCCCCGCTATGCAAAGATTATCTACACCGGGTACTGGTGGAGTCCGGAACGCCTCATGCTGCAAAGCCTCATCGATGCCAGCCAAAAAACGGTCAATGGCACGGTGCGACTGAAACTTTACAAGGGCAATATCATTATTTGTGGCCGGAAATCTGACACCGATGATCTGTTTGACGCCCAGGTGGTGACGTTTGAAGACGATCACGGCGCCTATAATCAGAAAGATGCGGAAGGATTTATCAAACTTAACGCCTTGCGCCTGCGCATCGGCGCCAGACGGCACACAAAGAACTGATCGCATCGCGAGTTAATGTCCCCCTAAGGGTCCGTGGCAGAATAACTGCGCGGAGATGGCACCCGCATTGGGGTTA
>CAZAWX010000148.1:0-9370 GCA_964488985.1 uncultured Ectothiorhodospiraceae bacterium | reverse complement strand
ATGGCGGAGAGGGTGGGATTCGAACCCACGATACGCTATTAACGTATACACACTTTCCAGGCGTGCTCCTTCAGCCACTCGGACACCTCTCCGGAATTTCAAACGGTTCAAGAGCCTGTTGGGATGAAGATACTCTTGCGAGTCCCTTAAGTCCGACTGGCTCCTGACATCACTGCTCCTGGGGTGGCCCCAGCGGCGGCGGAGTATAGCAGAGGCTTGGGGGCTCAGGGCAATCCCTGATCGGTCCTTGCCTCGTTCAATCCGGCTGGGGCGTGAATGCCAGGGCCGGGATCAAGCGTTGTGCTTCGATCAAGCTGCCTTGTGTAGGCCAAACTCCCGCCAAATCCGCACCAGGGAGGCGACCAGGTGGTCGATATCGGCGTCGCTGTGCAAGGGGGTCGGGGTCAGGCGCAAGCGTTCGGTGCCCCGTGGCACGGTCGGGTAGTTGATGGGTTGCACATAGATGCTGTCCTGGCGCATCAGTTCATCTGAGATCCGCTTGCAGGCAACGGGATCACCGACCATCAGCGGCACAATGTGTGAGTGATTTTCCATCACTGGCAGACCTTCCGCCTTGAAACGCCGTTTGACTGTGGCCACTCGCTCTCGCTGGGCGAGGCGTTCGCTCTGACTGGATTTCAGATGGCAGATACTGGCACAGGCGCCGGCGGCGACTGCGGGGGGCAACGAGGTGGTGAAAATAAAGCCGGAGGCAAAGCTGCGGATAAAGTCGCACAGACTTGAGCTGGCAGCGATATAGCCGCCGTGTACGCCGATGGCCTTGCCGAGGGTGCCTTCGATGACGGTGAGGCGATCACACAAGCCTTCGCGCTGGGTGATGCCGCCGCCGCGAGGGCCATACATGCCGACGGCATGAACTTCATCGACGTAGGTCATGGCATTGTGGGCGTCTGCGACATCACAGATTTCCTTGATGGGGGCGATATCACCGTCCATGGAATACAACGATTCGAAAGCCACCAGCTTGGCTTGATCCGGATCAAAACGGCCTAGCTGGCGGTTTAAGTCTTCCGGATCGTTATGGGCAAAAATCTGTTTCTGGGCCCGGCTGTGACGGATCCCTTCGATCATGGAGGCATGGTTAGAGGCATCGGAAAACACCACGCAATCGGGCAACAGACTCGCCAGGGTCCCCAGGGCGGCCCAATTCGAAACATAACCGGAGGTGAACATCAGTGCGGCTGGCTTGCTGTGCAAGTCCGCCAGTTCCCGCTCGAGCAGGACATGGTAATGGTTGGTACCGGAAATGTTACGGGTACCGCCTGCACCGGCGCCGCATTCATCAATGGCCTGATGCATGGCCGCGAGGACATCCGGATGCTGGCCCATGCCCAGGTAATCGTTCGAGCACCAGACCGTAACGGGCTTGTCTTCGTTGTTACCATGCAGGGTAGCACTTGGAAAATTTCCCCGGTGACGGGCCAGATCAGCAAACACACGGTAGCGACCCTCGTAATGAAGCGTGGCTAACTGCTGGTCAAAAAAGCGTTCGTAATCCATAGTTGCTGTCTCGCGTAAACGTTTGTACAGGCTGTTAATAATACAACCGACAATATATTTATCCTAGGCGCCATGGTAGCAGTCTTCGCAAAGCAAAAATTGACTTAAAACAGTATTTCAACCCGAAATGACCCATCAACTTCTGAATCATGCATCAATGCTGCGCCTGGGTATTTTCCTGGGAATTCTGACACTTATGGTGGCCTGGGAGTTCCTCGCCCCGCGCCGTTCACGGCGTCTGAGCCGCCTGCAACGCTGGCCGCATAATTTTTCCCTGGTGGTCTTGAATACCCTGATATTGCGGTTAATTTTCCCGGCCGGGGCCATCAGCGTGGCTCTGTATGCCCGGCAGGAAGGTTTGGGTCTGCTCAATCTGCTCGATGTGCCGCCCGTGCCGGCTACGGTTATTGCGGTGCTGCTGCTGGATCTGGCGATTTATATACAGCATGTGGCTTTCCACATTATTCCCTGGTGTTGGCGATTGCATCAGGTTCACCATGCCGACATCGACTTGGATGTCACCAGTGGATCACGTTTTCACCCCATTGAAATCGTGCTCTCCATGTTAATTAAATTCAGCGTGATTCTGATGCTGGGAACCCCGGCGGTAGCGGTATTGATTTTTGAATTACTGCTCAATGCCAGTGCCATGTTTAATCACAGCAACGTCAAACTGCCCCTCGCCCTGGATCGTGGCCTGCGCCTGCTGCTGGTGACACCGGACATGCACCGGGTTCACCATTCTGTACTGCGCCACGAAACCGACAGCAATTACGGCTTTGCCCTGTCGTGCTGGGACCGGCTGTTTGGCACCTATGTACCGCAGCCCCGGGACGGCCATCAGAACATGATCATCGGGCTCGATGCCTATCAGGATCCAGCCACCAGCAGGCGGCTGGACCGGATGTTAACGATGCCCTTCAGGCGTTGAGGGGCGTACATCCTGATCAGGCCGCCTGTTTGACCTCGTGCACATGCAACCGTGCGCGCCGCGAGGTTTGTCGTATACTCCGCGTTACCATCAATCCCAGGGAGGCTCAAGGCCATGAAGCTGGTCACGGCGATTATCAAACCATTCAAACTCGACGATGTGCGCACGGCACTCGCGGACATCGGCATCCAGGGCATGACCATCACCGAGGTCAAGGGCTTTGGTCGCCAGAAAGGCCACACGGAACTGTATCGGGGTGCCGAATACGTGGTCGATTTTCTACCCAAAATCAAACTCGAAGTGGCCGTTGAAGATGCGGTATTCAACAGCGTGGTCGAGGCGATTGTGGAGACGGCGCAGACCGGTAAAATAGGTGACGGCAAAATCTTCGTTACCGAACTCGCCCAGGTGATCCGGATCCGCACCAGCGAACAGGGTCCGGGGGCGCTGTAGTAAAAACTGCTGACGTCACAGTCTTAACTCCTTTATTATTCGAATTACAGGCAAAGTGCATTTTGTTGCTTTACCCTACGACTGCGTTTCGAACCACTTTCCACAAGGACTGAATAACATGCCGGCAATTCCACTCGCCGTAAATTCACGTATCGGCAATACCCCCTACACACCACGAGTTGAGGCGGCCGGTGTCAAAGGCTACACGATTTACAATCACACCCTGTTGGCGACCGCTTTCCGTTCTCTCGCCGGGGACTACCGCCATCTCAAAGAGCACGTGCAAATGTGGGATGTGAGTTGCGAGCGTCAGGTTGAGGTTCGCGGCCCGGATGCGGCGCGACTGGTGCAGTTGCTGACGCCCCGGGATCTGTCCCGGGCAAGCATTGGGCGTTGCCTGTATGCGCCCCTGGTCGATGAGCATGGCGGCATGATCAATGATCCGGTGGTCCTGAAACTGGCTGCGGACCGCTTCTGGCTGTCCACTGCGGATTCTGATGTGGCCTTGTGGGCGAAGGGGATCGCTTATGGATTAGAGATGAACGTGGCCATCGAATCCCCCACGGTTTTCCCCCTTGCAGTGCAAGGTCCGAAGTCTGATGAACTGATGGCGAGGGTGTTTGGCGAGGCGGTACGCGAAATCCGTTTCTTCCGCTTCGCAATGCTGCCCTTTAAGGATCATCCACTGCTGATCGCCCGCTCCGGCTGGAGTAAACAGGGCGGTTTTGAAATTTACCTTGATGATCCCTGCCTCGGCCTGGAGCTTTGGGACGCGCTGGCCGCTGCCGGTGAGGATCTACAGGTGGGCCCCGGCTGTCCAAATCTTATCGAACGTATCGAAGGCGGTTTGCTGTCCTATGGTGGTGATATGGATCAAAGCAACAATCCGTTTGAATGTGGCCTCGATGCCTATTGCAATCTGGATCGGCCCATTGAATTTATGGGTCGCAAAGCCCTGGAAGCGGTTGCCCGCAGTGGCCCGGACCGGCGTATTGTCGGGCTGAGAATAGAGACTGAAAGCTTGCCGCCCTGCAAAGAAAAATGGTCGGTGACGGCGAACGAAAATGTTGTTGGACTGGCCTCCTCGGTAACGATGTCGCCTGATTTTGGCTGTGGCCTGGCCATTGCGATGCTGGACAAAGACTATTGGACACCTGGGCAGGTCGTTGCGGTCGAGACCCCGGACGGTTCACGCAACGCCACCGTTTCGGCCCTGCCCTTTACGCAGCCATAAAATACCTTAAGGAGTTATAACCTGCGATGACCACTGAATTCTTTGAAGATGCGCTGCCGCAAACGGCGGCCAACCATGTACCCCTGTCACCACTGTCTTTTTTGCGCCGGGTACGCAATGTCTATCCTGATCATCCAGCCGTTATTTACGGCGAACGGCATTACTGCTGGCGTGAAACCTATGAACGCGCAGTACGACTGGCCGGCGCGCTCAATGCCCATGGTATCGGCAAGGGCGATACCGTCTCCATCATGGCCGCCAACACGCCTGAACTGCTGGAAGCGCATTTCGGCGTGCCCATGGCCGGGGCGGTGCTCAACACCATAAACACCCGCCTTGATGTGGATACCGTTGCCTATATCCTCGATCATGGCGATGCCCGGGTGCTGCTTACCGACACTCAATTCGCCCCCGTGGTCAAGGCGGCTCTGGCCGCGCGAGGCGCTGATGATTTACTGGTCATTGATATCGTCGATGCCCAGGAATCAGCGTTGAGTGGCAGCGAAGGCGAACGCCTTGGGCGCTTCGATTATGAAGCCTTCATCGCCACGGGCAGTGCCGATTTTGCCTGGCAACTGCCAGACGATGAGTGGCAGGCGATATCCCTGAATTACACCTCCGGAACCAGCGGTCGGCCAAAGGGGGTGGTCTATCATCACCGCGGCGCCTATCTGATGAGCCTTGGCACTGTCGCGGCCTGGTCACCGCAAGCGCATCCACGCTATCTCTATACCGTACCGATGTTCCACTGCAACGGTTGGGGCCACGGTTGGATGATGGCGGCGCTGGCCGGCACAGTCGTGTGCTGTCGGCGCATTACCGCGAGCAATATCTTCAACCTCATCGCCGATCACCACATCACACACTTCGGCGGCGCCCCGGTGGTTCTCGGCATGCTCGTTA
Source organism: uncultured Ectothiorhodospiraceae bacterium (assembly GCA_964488985.1). Taxonomy (GTDB): domain Bacteria; phylum Pseudomonadota; class Gammaproteobacteria; order HK1; family HK1; genus CAZAWX01. Next base: position 4,328 of record CAZAWX010000148.1, on the reverse strand, counting down.
ATGCCCCGCAAGAGGAGCGCCGCGCCATCGACTGGCCTGTTAAAGCAATGACGGCCGGTGCCCCGCCACCCAGCGCGGTTCTCGCCAAAACCCGGGCCCTGGGCTTCGATGTGATGCAGGTCTATGGCTTGACCGAAACCTTTGGCCATGTGGTGCATTGCGCCTGGCATGACGAATGGGACGAATTGCCCTTTGACCGTCAGGCCGAGATCAAGGCCCGCCAGGGCGTGGCCTTCCCAATGACCGAACAAGTGCGCATTGTTGATAACGACAGTGGTGAGGCGGTGGCCGCCGACGGCACACAACTGGGCGAAATCCTGATCCGCGGCAACACCGTCATGAAAGGCTATTATAAAAATCCTGAGGCGACCGAAAAAGCCTTCGACGGCGGTTTTTTTCACTCCGAAGATCTGGCCGTGGTCCACCCGGACGGATATATTGAAATTCGTGATCGGCTCAAGGACGTCATCATCTCCGGCGGCGAAAACATCTCTTCAGTGGAAATCGAAAGTGTACTGTATAAACATCCTGCTGTAGCGCTCGCTGCGGTAGTGGCCCGACCCGATGAAAAATGGGGGGAAGTACCAATGGCCTTTATCGAACTTCAGGCCGGTCAGACCACTGAGGCTGCCGACATCATTACTTTTTGCCGCGAACACCTGGCCGGGTTCAAGTGCCCCAAGGCGGTGGCTTTTGGCGAGTTGCCGAAAACTTCAACGGGCAAGATTCAGAAGTTTGTTCTGCGCCAACACGCACGTAACGACTGAATCGCTGACATCGGTGCGTTCTGAAGAGAAACCGTCTGTAAGTGTCCCGTGCTGGGATAAGAGGTGTATGTGGTAGGGATACCAGATCCAAGCGTCATGGGTTCTTAAGCGAATCTGCGCACAAGGCCCTGCACTGGTACCAGAAGACGCCGTAAATACATCCCTGTAGGCTTGGATGTGGCATCCCTGCCACATACACTTCTTATACCAGCACAGGGCCTTGTGCACAGATTCGCTTAAGAACTAACCTATGATTCTTAGCCCACATGGACGTATTTACGGCTTCTCCTTATACCAGCGCAGGACACTCACAGACGCTTTCACTTCAGAACACACCCATCAATCAAGCAGGATCGAGTTGCTCAAGCCCTTCGGTCAAAGCGCTGACCAGTACCCGCGCCTCGGTTTCGCCGAACACCATGGGTGGGCGGAACTTGACGACGTTGTGATGCACACCATCGGTTCCGGCCAGAATACCGGCGTGGCAAAGATGATCCACCAGTTGTGCGGCCAGCGCCGGGGCGGGCTCACGGCTGTGCCGGTCGCGGACCATGTCCAGGCCATGGAACAGGCCCCGGCCCCGTACATCACCAACTGCCGGATGGCCTTCACACAAGGCTTTGAAACGTTTGCTGAGCCACTCGCCGGTGGTTCTGGCCCGTTCCACCAGGCCTTCTTCTTCGATGACATCCAGCACCGCCAGGCCTGCGGCGCAGGACACCGGATTGCCGCCGAAGGTGTTGAAGTATTCCATACCGTTGGCGAACGCCTCAGCGATGGGCTGGGTTGTGATGACCGCCGCCATCGGATGACCGTTGCCGATTGGTTTGCCCAGGGTGACGATGTCCGGCACCACATTTTCTCCGGCAAACCCCCACAAGCTGCTGCCGAGACGGCCAAAACCGACCTGCACTTCATCGGCAATGCATAGCGCTCCGGCGGCCCGGACTTTGGTATAGGCCGCTTGTAAAAATCCCGCTGGCAAAGGATAGACGCCCCCGGCACTGGGCATGGACTCGGCGATAAAAGCGGCCGGGGCGACACCCCTAGCCTGTAACTGTGCCACGACTTCATCCACATGCGCCGCATAACGAGTACCTGCATCTAGCGGATCCCGATATCGGCCCCGATACAAATCCGGTGCCGGTAACATGGCGACATCGTCCTTGCGCCCTGCTCCGCCCGGGCCGTCGAATTTATAAGGGCTGACATCCACCAGCATCGAGGTGTTGCCATGGTAGGCCCCTTCAAGGCAAATCACGCCCTGGCGGGCGGTATAGGTCCGCGCCAGGCGCAAGGCCAGTTCATTGGCCTCACTGCCGGTGCAAACCAGGAAACACACGCTTAAGGGATCCGGCAACAAACCACTCAGGCGTTCGGCATACCGTAAAATGTTTTCGTGCAGATAACGGGTATTGGTGTTGAGGCGGGCTGTTTGCCGGGTCATCGCTGCAACCACCCGGGGGTGACAGTGGCCAACATGGGCGACATTGTTATAGGCATCGATGTAAGCGCGCCCTGTTGCATCATACAGATAACAACCACGACCCCGAACAATGTGTAACGGGGTGCTGTAGGACAGACTCAAAGACGCTCCCAGCAAACGCCGCCGCTGGTCCAGCATGCTTTCAACAGGCACCGTATCTTCGCTGAAGGCTTCAGCCGGAATGTTCAGGATCAAGTTCGGATCCGGGACGATATCCTGCCAGGTTTCAATCTTGCCTGGCTCCGCAACACCGACAAAGGTCTCACGCTGACCGAGCATGTCGGTCATGATTTGAAAGTGCACATGGGGTGGCCAGCCACCGTTCTCATGGGGCTCACCCATGGCCGCAAAACGTTCGCCGCGACGGATCAACTGTCCCGGGACAAGGCCTTCCAGGGAGCCACGGCTCAAATGGCCATAAAGGGTATAAAAACACGCGGAGCCAGCGTCTATCTCGTGGCGGAGAATGATGGTCGGGCCATAATCCTTATCCCCGGCATTGTCCTTACAACCATACACCACGCCATCGAGGGGGGCGTGGATCCCGGAACCGGCTGGTTGGAATAAATCCAGACCAATATGTACCGTGCGTCGTTCCGCAGGGTTGAACTCCGAGACAAAAGCAGCGGTGGTATAGACGGCTCGATCTTCGAGATAACGTCCAACCAGCAATTCCAGATCATTGGCCTGCATATGCTGATCAATCTGCGCGCAGGCTGTTTGTATGTCCGCGGGCAGATCGCCTTGTCCGGTCCTGAGGTTCAACACCTGCTTGCGGGCCATGGGAATATCAACATCGAGCACTGAGGCAAAACAGCCCTGCTGCGAGTTGAGCCAGCTGAGGATGCCTTCAGCTATCGGTACTGCTGGCAAACCGCAGGCCTTGCGCAGATGAAAATGCGCAAATCCCGGGGCGAGTTGCCGCAGGGTTTCGATCACCTTCCAGGCGGGCCGCTGGGAGATGAGGATGTAATCGTTGTCCGGATAACAGCTTTGACGCCAACTGGATATACATACACTTACTGCCAGACGCGTCGAAATCAGTGCCGGCAACAGGGCAAGTTCAACCTCCTCGAGCGGGGTCACGGCGTTGTAGCCACGCACCACATCCGCCGCCGCATTCAGTGGATCCGGATTGTCGAGCATGGCATAGGCACAGGCAATGGCCAGGCCATTGATCAGTGCACTGTAAGTCATATCGCCAAAGTCGATGATAGCGCAAACCTGTTGCGGATTTTCTTCGCTGACCAGCACATTGCAATCACTGGCATCATTGTGAATCACCTGATGACGCAATCCCCCCAGCTTCGGCGCCACATTTTCAACAAAGTGCTGAAGAATATTTTCAGCCAGGTTTCGCTGGGGTAAATCCGTTATGTGCTCGAGCAAAGACAGTGCTTCACCTGCCTGCTCCATTCGCCATTGCAGATTTTGCACACCATGGCGATGGCTGAAGCCCCGCAAGCCCGCATCCACACGCGCCGTCATCTCCCCCAGTGACTGCCGTAATGGCGCTGTGTGGGTTACGCCGTTGTAAAGGTTGCCTGGCAACCAACTGACCAGGCGCACCTGACACTGCGTTCCATCGACGCAGGTGTGTGTTCCACTCGTCATACCTTGCTGGGTAAGAATCAAACGTGGCGCAGGGACTTCTGGGGCGTATGCCTGTAAATGCAGCAGTGCCTGGGTTTGCAAATCCAACACTTCAGGTTTTTCCGCACTATGGGAAAATTTGAGTATGTAAGTGTCGTTTCCCGCGTTGAGCTTGAAATTGCAATCCCGCTCCGCTACCAATGGCGTCAATTGTCCATCCAGGCCAAACAGATCCAGGGCAACCCGCGTTGCCTCCTCGAGACCGATAGCAGGGGCCGGCCGATCAAGTACATCGTCACTCATTGGATTTACTCTAAATCATTAAACTGCGGGCAGGAGACGTGATTATAGCCGGGGTCGGGCAAAGACACAGCACGACGGCATCCACTTAAGGCAAGGCCAGGATTGCGCAGGGTAAGGACTGACTCACTAAATAGGTGCGCATAAATCCAGATCACTGTAGCCAGTAAGAGGGGAGAAGT
>CAZAWX010000147.1:0-9386 GCA_964488985.1 uncultured Ectothiorhodospiraceae bacterium | reverse complement strand
GAATGATGTGATTGCTCGGGATGCTGCTTGATCGTTCTGCCACAGGTACTACCCGGTGCATTTTGTTAGCGGGAAGGCTTTCTATTGCTGTTAAACCAATAACCCTTGAAAATTTGCTTGTAACCGAAGACGGTATCTATACTCAGGTCTGAGAACAAACCCTGAAATCAAGGTGTGTTGATGAGTTTTAAAATCGGGGGTCCCAAAACGCAAGCCATGCTGGAGCGTGGTATTCCCTTGTGGCGTAATGGTCTGCGCTTTCAGGCCGAACGCCAGCGTGCAGCGCAGCGTGGCTACCGTGGTCCTAACCAGATTGTCATCAGCAAGGCCGAGGGCGATTTCATCTGGGACCTGGATGGCAAACGCTATATCGATTTCCAGAATGGCTGGGCCACCAATCCGGTTGGAAACTGTCACCCCGAGGTCGTAAATGCCGTCGACAAGGCACACAGGGTCTACGGTTTCCACTATGATCATCCGCTGCGTTACGAACTGGCCGAGGCGTTGGCCCAAATCATGCCCGGCAAGTCGTTACCACGTTTCAGTTTTGAGGTTTCCGGCACCGAAGCGGCAGAGGCTGCGGTACACGCAGCGCTGTGTTACACGCAACGTCGCTATATCATCACCTTCGGGTCTTCGTATCACGGCAATAGCCTGGCAGGCAAACTGCTGAGTGGCCTGGATGGCAAGACAAGCCATTTCATGGAAGCCTGGACAGGCGGCGTCATCAAGGCGCCTTACCCATACAGTGACCATATGCCGGCCGACATGAGCCAGGAACAATACGTGGAATTCTGTCTGTGGTATCTGGATAACCATATCCCGAATACCATTGCAACACGTGACAATATCGCTGCCATAATGATAGAGCCGGGTCTCGCTGAAGGTGGCAACTGGATTCCCACCACCGGCTTCATCCAGGGCATTCGTGATATCTGTAACAAGAACAAGTGGCTGATGATCTCGGACGAGGTGTTAACTGGCATGGGGCGCACCGGTGCGATGTGGGGGATTGACCACTACGCGGTGGAACCAGACATCCTGGTGGTGGGGAAAAACCTGTCAGGCGGCATTGCGCCTTGCGCCGGAATCGCCGCCAGGGATGATATCCTGGGTGACAATGAATACTCATCATCAGGTTCGACCTTTGCCGGCACGCCCGCCGGTTGCGCCGCCGGGCTGAAAACACTCGAGCTCTATGATCGCCTGAACCTGGTAGAAAATGCCGCCCGGCTGGGTGAGATGGCCCGGAAGGCCATGGGCGGCTGGGAAGAAAAGTACGAGATCGTGCGCCAGGTACGTCTTAATGGATTATTAATGGGCGTCAGCTTCCAAAGTCCCAACAAGGAAGAAAAAGACCTCTGGTACGCACGTGAAATACGTAGCCAGATGCTGGAACGCGGTGTTTGGGCGATCAGTGACGAGCAGGACAATATCCGCATGTACCCGGCCCTTAACATGGACGATGAAGTTTTGATGGATGGTCTGTCCCGCTTGGAAGAGGCCATCGTTTTTGTCGAACAACACGGGCAGAAGGTAGGGAATGCCCCGCGTGTGCCAACCGGTGTTTGAGACGCCAGGACACGATCTGAAGTGACGGGGCAAGGGCTGACCAGGGCACTGCCCAGCCGATTTGTGCTTGCGGTTGTTATTGGTGGTGTCATTGGTCTCGGTATCTTGCGCGGCCCAGGTGAAATTGCTGGGTTTATTCCTGAGCCTTTTCTGTATCTTTCACTTTGGCTGTTTGGCGGCTTGTTTGTTTTATTGAGTACTGTTGTATCCGCCGAACTGGTTGGCATGACGCCGCGCTCCGGTGGCACCTACCCGCTCATTCGGCACGCATTCGGAGCGTACCCAGGGTTTGTAATTGGCTGGGTTGACTGGTTGAGCTTCGTTGCAGACATCGCCCTCAAGGCAGTTGTAATACTGGAGTTCGTTGCGATTCTCCTGCCAGAAGCAGCGGCATGGCACACATCGCTGGCGATCATCGTGACAACGGTATTTGCGGCCTTTCAGCTGCGCGGGATCGTCTTGAGTGCCCTTATTCAGGAGTTTGCGACGGCGGCGATAGGACTGGTGGTGGTCGGGCTGGCGCTGTTGTTGTTTTTAGTTAAAGCACCGCTTATCAGCGCCACGGAATTGATGCCCGCGAATACAGAATTCAGCGACTGGAGCCTGGTGATCGCAACCATCATTTTTACCTACGACGGCTGGCTCTATGCGTCTTACTTCAGCGGTGAAATCAAGGGGGGTGCCGGCACCGTGGCGCGCTCGTGCATCAAGGGCGTGATTATCGTGATTGCACTGTATATGTTGCTGAATGTCGCGTTGGTGAAAAGCGTGGGCCTGGCTGCACTGGCTGGTAGCGATCTGGCCCTGGCACGTGCGCTTGAACTCGCCGTCTCGCCCGCAGTCGGCAGCGCAGTTGTCGTCGCCGCCATCCTGATTCTGCTGAGCCATCAAAACCTGGCATATATGGGAGCACCGCGAATTCTTCATGCACTTGCAGTGGATGGATTTGCGACGCGGCATGCACAAAAGGTCGGCAAGGGTGGCAATCCGATATTCGCCGTGTTGGTCACCTGGCTGCTTTCTGTCGGTCTTATCTTGCTCGGTGGATTTGAGTTCCTGTTGCTCCTTTCCGTGTTCTTCTTTGTGCCGCTTTACCTGGCACTCATTATCGGCGTGCTTATCCTGCGCAAGCGCGAGCCCGATAGCGAGCGCCCATACCGTGCATGGGGCCATCCGTACAGCACAATCGTTTGCCTGGTTGGATGGACGTTAATCACATTGTTTCAGGCATTTGCCGAGAGGGAGACCGCAGTGTATGCGGTGGTGATGGTGGCTGTGTCCTGGCCCGTGTACCGGTATCTCGTGCGCAAGTGAGGGCACAGGGCGGGGTTCCAGGGATGTATCCCCCGGCCAGAAGCGGTCGTCAATCATCTATTTACTCTGACCCGTTACTTGACCTGCAGTCTCTTTTCGATCTGCGCACGCCACTCCGGTGACAGTTCCGGAACCTCAAGACCCCGCCTCAATGTCCGGGCAGCATTTGTGTCACCCGGCTTGAAGTAGGCTTTGAAGAGTTCCTGAACCGGTACCCTCCCGTGACCGCGTTGCAGTACGCTCACGCTGTCACCCGACCCGATAATGCCTTCGCGAAGCACCCTTAAATAAAAACCGGTACGCGCGGCCTGGGTAAACAGCCTCGGCATCTTGACCTCAGCCATGCGGATGCCCAGCTTGAAACACGGCACCCTGGGCTGGGTAATCGTGAACAGGGCGCTTCCAACCTGCAGTCGGTCGCCGATGCACGATTCGGATTCGTCGAGACCGGCAATGGTGAGGTTCTCACCAAATTGGCCATATGGCATGTCTTCGCGCTCAAGGACCGCGCACCAGTATGCATAATGGTCTAAGGAGTAAGCGTAGACCGCCTTGTGATTACCGCCATGGTTGGACAGGTCCGCCTGGGCATCACCCTCCAGGTTGCAGCGCTTGACGCGGACGGGACCGGTCACGGGTTTCTTGAAGATACCGGTCCGTATCAATTTTCCCCTGTATTGAACCTCGACGGGTTGCGAGACGTTCACGGAAATGAGTTTCATGGGCATCGGCTAACCGTTCAAGCTGAGCAAGCTAGCGAGCAGTGGCGAACCAGGATGCGTCCGATGGCGCTGCGCTGTCGCGTGGCAAGCAGTAAAATGTGTTATCAATAAATTCAACAGGTTCTCTATTCTCGGGCAGGCTCCTGGGTCACACATGCTGCTTGATCCAGGCATCCAATTGCTTGCGGTGAATGACATCAAGGATGAGGTGCGGTCGGCCAGGGCGACGGCGGACAATCATGCGGTAGTCGCGGTGGATGCGAATGCGGTAGTGCTCCCGTAACCGTTTGAGTGCTTTGGTTTGTTGCCAAATAGCGCTGTCAAGACAGGCAAAACGCCCGGCACATAGAATGGCTTTGGCAGCGATAGAGGGGGGTAAAGCATCACAGTTTTTACGGAAAATATCACTATATTCCGGTACACAAGGGCGGCCAGTTGGCGTCAATCCCTCATTTGTTTGGTCAAGTTCCGGCTCATTCTCCGATTTCGCCTGCTGTTCAATACCCTGTTTGGAGGATTGCTTGCGGCTTTCTTTAACTAACTGCTTTCGCAGTTGTGCTCGTTGTTTTTGCTGTTCACTAATTTCAGCTTTTAGACTCTCAACACGGGCGCGTAAACGTTGTCGGGTTTCGGCTCTTTCCGCCTCACCGTGCCCGACTTTCGTTTGTGGCTCCGGGACGGGAGCTGAAGGCTGGGAGGACAACGGCACCGGTTGTTTTTTTGCCTTTTCCAGTTTCTCTGCAAACTCACCCACCGTGCGCTGCATCTCAAGCAGGGCTTGTTTCTTTTCATCCAGATCAGCACGGGTGACTTCGAGGCGTTCTCTTAATCGTTTGACCTCGGCACTTTCTACTCGCGCTTTTTGCTCAAGTTGGGTCTGTTGTCGGGACTGGATATCAAATTTATCGAGCAATGCTTCAGCGGGGTCACCCCAGGGCTTCATATCCAGATCGACTCTGGCATCGCTGATAAGATCCAGCAACATGCTATTCTCGAACTCATTATCAGGCTGGCCAACCATCGCAGCGCGTGCAAAGGCAATCGACAGGGCGGGAAAGTGGTAAGAAAAGTCATAGGCCAGACGCGTGAGTGGTTCATCCGCCAGATCATCCTTCAATTCACTGCGGACAGACAAAGCACAATCGGCATCCAGTGTTTTATATTGCTCTGGGTTTTCAAACAGATCAAAATGAAACTGGATGTTCTGAGCATCGGCCCAATGGTCTTCACCGCAGTAGCGTCTGATCGTTTTTGCCAGTTCAAGATCACCTAACTCAAATGCCCGCATCAACAAATCTTCAAAGTGCCCGCGATCAAATTTGTCTGCATCAAGGCGTTGATCGCAGGCTTTTAACATGTCAAATGACAGTGCCAACAGGCCAAAATCTGAGCAGCGGCGAAATGCTGCAAATAGTTGATTGTCACCCAGTTCAGTCGGTTTGAGTTTTTTTAACTCATAAGCACGCATGGTCTGAATAATAGCCGGGTCATCAACCAGCCCAGGATGCTGCTTTAATTCGGTTCGTGTTTTACCGTCATACTGAGATGCATCACTCAAAAACGCCTGATCTTTAGCCAAACAACACTTCTTGTATTTCTTGCCGCTACCGCAATGGCAGGGTTCATTGCGACCCATCTTGGGTATTGTCCGGCGCACGGTATAGGTGCCGCCAACCACGGCTTTAGGTCGATGTTCCGGCAATAACTTGCTTTGCTTGAGCTGCGTCCAACAGACCAAACCAGCGCGGAACAGATTGTTGTCACGTCCAACCTCGTCCAATGCGAAAAGGGCATCCGACACCAACATGCGTTGATCCAGTGGAAACACGCTTTGTTTCAACTTCCACAACAGCTTGCGGACAGGCTGAAAATCCAGATCAAAACTTATACTCAATTCCGTCGCCAGTTGCGCGATATATATTTTTCGCTCAATCGACAAGGCTTCTGAATCAGCTTCATTGAGCAAGCGTGGCACCACAGTGGCGTCTTGAAATGCAAAACACGGTGCCGAATCAGTGAACTCGATACAAACGCCGATACACTGGCAGAGCACGTCCGGATCCAGCTTGAGCTGGTTCATCGCACAGGCGTGTAGCACGACGCTCACAGACTGATCATCTCCATCATTGACAAACCGGAGCAGCAAGGCTTCGATTTGTTGTTGTGTCAGATCAATCAGCTTGCATGCCAACGCGCGTACATCCACCATACAGCACTGCGTGGTTTGGATGGACTCGAGTAATTTTTCTGATATGTCGCCCATTGCACTATACGATCTGGATCAGTTGATCACCTCGGCAAAAGCACGCACATCATCCAGCAACCCATGCATTAGCGCTGGCGGCACCTTCGGTGCCTGCGACAAGGCGACACCCCGCACTACCAGATTGGCCTGTTCCTGATCCAGCCAGCCGTTTGGTAAGGCTTCGGCATACAGCCAAACCGCTGATTCTTGCACTGCGGGCACCGTTTTAATGCCCGCTTTGGCTGCAGCGGAGCTTAACAAAGCAGCCACAATTAATTCTGCTGCAACCTTGCCCTGCTCACTTTGCAATAAGATTTCGGCGGCCAGGAGTCTTTCTTGCGCTTGCTCCAGCAGGCGGTTGGTTTTTGCACGGGGTTCGGCGCTTGCCTCGAAATAGGTCTCGGCGTCTTGTAGTGGTGACGCCTTACCCAGACGCTGCAAACTGTCCTGGGTACGCGAGTCGATCAAGGCAATTCTGATCTCCTTTTCGGACTCGTTGAGCATCGCTACAGATAACTCATTCGTGGCCAGGTCGTCTTGCTCAGCAACCTGGTCCAGCACCACCAACAAACCTCCGCCTGCACCCAGAATGCGCTCAATTCGATTACCAAAATGTGCCTGTAGCGCTTCGATGCAACGTGTTAATGTCTGTTCAATATTTGGCCCACTGACACCAACCTCAACATCAGCAGGTGCTGATCCATCATCGGACAAAAGATCAGTCGACTCAATCCCGGACTGCGCTGTCTCTTTCTCACCCCCGCCTCTGACTGATTTGAATGCCACCAGATCATCAGCCAGCGTTTCCAGCAGTTTCTTGTCAACGCCCACCACATCTTCCTGAGCGTCTGTATCAACCACGTTAGCAAAAAGATGACGCTTGCCGGCAACCAGATTCATCACGTGTTGTTCGTAGGAATTAGTACTGACAATAAGGATGGTTTGCACCGTGCGGGTTTGGCCCAGGCGGTGTACCCGTGCGATGCGCTGGTCGAGCACTGCTGGATTCCAGGGCATATCGAGATTGATCAACACGGAGGCACTTTGCAGGTTTAGCCCAACGCCCCCGGCATCGGTAGAAATAAATACCTGAATGGCATCGTCGTCGTGAAAACGATCAATCAGCGCACCCCGTTTACTGGTCGGCACAGCTCCATGCAGCCGCACGCTGCCCACGCCCATTCGCTTCAGACGTTGCTCAACCATATAGGTCATCCGTTCCCACTGCGAAAACACCACTGCCTTATGCCCCGATTGCACACATAGTTCGTCAACCAGGTCAGCTAGCTCATCAATTTTAGGTGAACCGTCTGTTTCTTTGTCGACCAGACCCGCCGCGTTACAGGCCATCCGAGCCTGTTGCAAATTGGCCATCATCCGGTTTTGCTCTGACGGCGTTAGGGGCCGCGTTTTGGCAATACTGGCCAGGCGCCCAGCCGCCGACACTGCTGAATCGTGCAATTCCTGCTGTTCGGTTGTTAGCTCGACATCAAGTCGCTGTTCAATGCGCTGGGGCAATTGTTGACTGACCAGCCGCCGGTCGCGGCGTAACATCACCGGGGCCAGGCGTCGACGCAACTCCGACAGATTCCGATAACCCAGCACCTTGTCACGTTCGTCGGTAATATGGAAATTGGCCGTATAATGCCACAACGGCCCCAACACAGCGGGGTCGATCACCTGCATCAGGCTGTAGAGGTCTTCGAGCCGATTCTCAAGCGGCGTGCCTGACAGCACAAAAGCGTAACGCGAAGCAATCTGTTTGACGGCTGAGGCAATTTTGGTGCGCCAGTTTTTAATTCGTTGCGCTTCGTCCAGTACGATTAAATCGGGGCTAAGGGTCTTATTGATGAGACTCAAATCGCGCAGCACCAACTCGTAATTGGCTACATAAAAACCATCACCACGCCGATACTGCACCCCGCGCGCCGCAGGTCCACCCTGGACAATCTGTACTGGATAATCAGTGAACTTCTCAATCTCACGCGCCCACTGGTGTTTTAGTGAGGCTGGGCAGATAACCAGCACCCGTGCCACACCATCGTGTTGCATCAACCAACTGGCCGCCGCGATTGCCTGAATGGTTTTGCCCAAGCCCATGTCATCTGCCAATAAGGCTCGTCCCTTCGCCGCCAGGAAGGCAACCCCTTGCACCTGATACGGATACAGCCGCGTTTTGATGCCGGGCAAATGACCGCCTGACGACTCAATCTGGCTGCGAATTTTAGCGGCACGCAACTGCTGACTGGCACAGGCCGAATTATGCTGCACCCAGGCCATCGCATCTTCACCGATATCAATACCCGGATAATCCCGCGCCCACTGCTCAAAACGAAAGAAATCATCTGGCACACGACCTTTGAACTGGCCATCGACATGAAACTTCGAATCAAGCCGCGCCCTTATTTCACCAGCCAGGTCGCTGCGTCGATGCAACATGATTTGCGGTGGATTCACTGCCTCCCAGTCAAGATAAACGTAGGAACATGGAACAGGCTGGGTTTTAATCTTCTCGTAGTCATCGTGTTTGCTAATTTGATGCAACACTGCCTCGATGTGCTTGCAGGTGCCCAACTGGTTGGTGGCAAAATCCGGGCAAGCGCAATAATTGCCGTGGCGCTGTAAAGAGCGGATATCGACCCGGTAGTTTCGCGAATAGGGGTTTTCACTATTGATTGAACGCGTCTTCCAGCCACCAAACCAGTTATCTCCCAACGCCTCAACAACCACCTCGGTACGACCCCGTTTTACTCGTGCAGAAATCGCGGTATCCAATGCCCCGGCGAGCACTTTGCCTTCGTTATGGTCGGAATAGGCGTACAGCGCCGCGACCGCATGTGCGCAAACGCCATCACAGCCGCGATCACAATCACACTGTACCAGTAACTTGCCCGTATCATCGTAAGACAGCTCGCAGGCAAGCTCCTTATCACTTTGTTTATCTTCCACCAGCGCCCACAGGTGCACTTCGTTGCCATCCAGTTCCATTACCCGATTTTCCTTAAACCAGGCCAAACCGGTACGAACGACCTGGTCTGGTGCCAGATTGTGAAATTGTTCGGCATCGAGGATGAATGCATTTTTGAGAGTACGGTTATTGCCTGTGGAATCTGTGTTCATGGGTTGTTTGGTTCTTTTGCAACGGAGTGTGGGTTTGGGACTACATAATGTTAACAGGCTCTGTACCGTTTGGCTTAAACTCCACAGGTCTTTTGTCTGGTCTTGATGACCTCGACCTTTATTTGTCTTGGTTTCTCGCCTTCGACTTGCAAATATTCCCAATGGTAGAAATCGTGCTCGTCAATTAACCCGAACATTGCACCAGTCGGAGCTGTCTTTCCATGTAATATATTGATTAAACATCCAAAGTCGATAGAAATTTGACCATTGCAGAAAGTACAGTTTGTCCCCGAGCCAGTTCCTATCCCGGCCTTGGCTTGTCCAGGCACACCTGGAGCAGAAAACGGCCAGAAGCAGCCCTAGGAGCCTGTCCGGCGGCAATCTGCACCCGAACACCGTAGCGCAGCAGTTGA
>CAZAWX010000146.1:0-9473 GCA_964488985.1 uncultured Ectothiorhodospiraceae bacterium | reverse complement strand
CCCTCTTACTGGCTACAGTGATCTGGATTTATGCGCACCTATTTAGTGTGAACAGAATTTTCGCACAGGGATGTTCGATCAGTTTTCCTCCGGCACCATCTTTATCGCCCCGCACGGGCATTCGGTGACACACATCGAACAGCCTTTGCAGTAGTCGTACTTGAATTCAAAACGAAGTCCCGGGCCAAGTTTGGTAATGGCATTGTCGGGACAGATGCCGTAACAGTTATCACACTCAAAACAATTTCCGCAGGACAGACAACGCCGTGCTTCAAACAGGGCGTTACTTTCATCAAGTCCGGATACCACTTCCTCGAAGGTGGTGCGGCGGCGAATATCCTCAAGCACCGGTTGTACCGATTGCCCAGCGTCGGTGTAGTACCAGGGATTTAGCATATCGAAATCGGCAAGTTCATGCTTTGGCTCCGGGGCGTAGGTTGCGGCGCGCAAATATGCGTCGATATTGCGTGCCGCTTTCTTGCCGTGGCCAACAGCAACCGTCACAGTTCGTTCCGAGGGCACCATATCACCCCCTGCAAACACCCCTGGATATGCCGTCATCATGTTCTGATCAACCTCAACCACACCGTCCTTGCTAAGTTCCACACCCTGCAATTTCGTCAGCAGGCTCTGATCCACATTCTGTCCCAGGGCCAGTACTACCGTATCGGCCTCGATCGTTTCAAATTCACCGGTCGGTTGTGGCCAACCGCTGTCATCCAGGGCCATTTTTTCGACTTTGAGTTCGCGTTCATCTGCCTCTTTGATGGTGCTCAGCCAGTTGACCACCACCCCTTCTTCCAATGCCTCATCGATTTCAAAGTCATGCGCAGGCATCTGCTCGCGGGTGCGGCGATAGACAATCACCGGTTCAGCACCCAAACGTTTGGCTGTGCGGGCAACATCGACGGCGGTGTTGCCACCTCCATAAACAACCACACGGCGCCCCAGATGCAGAGGTTCTTCAGCCGTTTCCATGTCACGCAGGAAACTGACAGCATCGAGGATCTTCACCGCATCCGGGGCCGGAATATCGACCTTCTTTGCCAGGTGCGCACCAATAGCGACGAAGCAGGCATCAAACCCCTCTGCGGACAACGTGCCGGGAATGTCATCCACACGGTAATTGAGTTCGAGTTTGACCCCCATATCGACAATTCGCTGAACTTCTGCATCGACGACTTCCCGGGGTAAGCGATACTTGGGGATCCCGAAGCGCATCATCCCACCTGGCACCGGCCCAGCCTCGCGCAAGGTCACGGCATGGCCCATCAGGGCCAGATGATACGCAGCAGACAAGCCGCTCGGCCCGGCCCCGATCACCAGCACTTTTGACCCGCTGGGCCTGGCCTCAACCTTCACTGGCCACCCTTCCCGAATAGCCAGATCGCCTAAAAACCGTTCCACCGCATGAATATTGACCGCCGTATCCACCTCGGCACGGTTACAGGAGGATTCACAGGGGTGATAACAGGCACGGCCCATGATCGCGGGAAGCGGGTTGTTGATCATCAACTCATCCCAGGCGGCCCGGTAATTGCCTTCCTCAGCCTGAAACAACCAGGCCTGAATATTCTCACCCGCCGGGCAGGCCTTGTTACAGGGCGGCAGGCGATCCACATAGACCGGGCGTTCAGTACGCCAACTGCCCGTTTTATTCAGCAAGCTGCTACCGACATCGAGCGTAACAGCAAACGGTTTTGTCTCCAGATCGATTTCGGAACTCACGAGTCAGCCTCCGCATGAGGGAGTAGATCGAATTTGCGAATATTACGCTCTGCAATCTCACGCAACGCGTTGAGTTGCTGTTCGTTCTCGGGTTTCAGGACATGGGCGAAACGGCGTTGCAGTTTAAGGTACGACTCGATCGGTTCGCGGCGATGAATTTTCTTCACCGACGTCAATTCGCCATCCTCCGCCTCAATGATCGGATACATACCGCACTGCACTGCCAGGCGTGCCACCTTAATCGTATCGCCGGGTTTTGAGCCCCAACCCAACGGGCAGGGCACGAAGATTTCGATATAACGCGCGCCACGATAACTCATGGCCTTGTCCACTTTATATTCAAGGTCGTGGAGGTCATGGACCGAAGCAGTCGCCACATAGGGAATACCGTGGGCCATTGCGATGAGTGGGACGCTTTTCCCGGTGTGGAACTCGTTACCGGGAGACGGACCGACAGGCATGGTGGTTGCGGTTCGGGCTGCCGGCGGCGTCTGACTTGAACGCTGCACGCCGGTATTCATATAGGCCTGATTGTTATAGCAGATATAAAGCACATCGTCGTTGCGATCGAACATCCCGGACAGACAGCCCATACCGATGTCGGTGGTACCGCCATCCCCGCCCTGAGCAATCACCCGTATGTCTTCACGCCCTTTGGCTTTCATGGCCGCAGCGATCCCGGCGGCCACAGATGCCGCGTTACCAAAGACCGAATGAATCCATGGCAGGCTCCATGCCGTTTGCGGGTAAGGCGTCGTAAAAACCTCCAGGCAGCCGGTGGCATTGGCCGCAATAAGCTTGCCATTAGCTGCCCGTAGAGCGGTATCGACCGCGTAGCGCGCGCCCAGGGCTTCACCGCAGCCCTGGCAGGCCCGATGACCGGAATCGAGGGAGTTGGAACGGTCAACACTGGCTTGAACCGTTCGCCGGGGTTCATCCAGCAAGCGGTTACCTACAGTGTAGGTGCCGGTCTGATAGAATTTGACCCGTTGTTGTGTCTCTGGAACGCGTGGCATCAGCGGTCTCTCCTCAAATTGTTTTCGCGGCGGCGATCAGGCCAACGTCACGCAGAATATTTTCGGCACTTGGCCCCGGACGCTGCAACGTTTTTAGACGGTCAAGCTCGCGACGAATAACGTCCATATTGATATCGTGAAAATGCGGCTCTTCAATCTCATCACGCACGCCCTTGTCGAACATTCGGCGCAGGTTAACCCGGGTAATCGGCCGTCCGCCGAGGCCACCAATCACTGAATACACTTTGGCCGTTGAACCGGCCAGGGCCATGCGCACATCGCCGGCCAGGATGCCGCCAATACCAACCGCCAGGCTTTTTTCGAAAACGATGACCCGCTCGGCATCGACCAGAGCGTCACGCAAGGCATCACTCGGGAAGGGCCGATAAGAACGAATCGTCAAAGCACCGATAGATATTCCTTCTTCACGCATGTCAGCCAGTACTGACTTCATGCTGCCGACCACTGATCCCATGGTGACCACCACGGTTTTTTTGCCCTCCGATTCGAAGGACTTGATCAGACCACCCGAATCACGGCCAAAGATTTCCGCAAATTGCGCCGCCTGTTGCGGAATGAGATCCAGCGCCTCGAGTTGTTTGTAATGGGCCAGAAAACGCACTTCTGCAAACGCTTCCGGTCCGACCATTGCGCCCATCGTCACGGGTGCCTCAGGATCAAGAACCTGACGCGGCTGGAACTCAGGTAAAAATTTGTCTACTGCCTCTGCTTCCGGTATATCCACCCGGGTATAGGCGTGGGTCAGGATAAAGCCATCCATGCACACCATCACCGGAAGGCTTGTCGATTCTGCCAGGCGAAAGGCCTGGATATGCACATCAGCGGCCTGTTGGTTGTCCTCGACAAACAATTGGATCCAGGCGGCATCCCGGGCCGACATGGAATCGCTCCAGTCGTTCCAGATATTGATAGGCGGTCCAATGGCGCGATTACCTACCGTCATCACAATCGGCAGGCCCATGCCCGAGGCGTTATACACCGCCTCCATCATAAACAGCATGCCCTGGCTCGATGTCGCGGTATAGGTTCTCGCCCCTGCCGCACTGGAACCAATGCAGGTACTCATGGCGCCAAATTCTGATTCCACATTCAGGAACTGGCAGGTACCGATTTCACCGCGTTTTACCATCTCGCCCAGACCCTCGACGATATGCGTCTGCGGCGTAATCGGATAGGCAGCAATCACTTCCGGGCGGCACAATGCCACGGCCTTGGCGACCGCCGCTGAGCCCTCAATTTGTTGCAACATAAAAACCCCTCCTGACGGATCAGGCCGCCCTGGCCTGGTCATACGCGGCCTGAGCGGCCACTATATTTTGCTCAGCGATCAGCCCGGAAAATTTATCATTGATGGCCGTGACGACCGACGTAAATTGAAGTATCCCGGTGAGCGCCGCCAGGGCACCGAGTAATACAGTATTCGGCGTCGAACGCCCCAGATGCTGCATCGCGAGATCAGTTGCCGCCACCGTCGCCACATGGTGTTCCGGCAAATGCTGCAGTGCCTCCTGTAGATGCAGTTGCTCAACACCGCGACGGGTATTGATCAGCACGAACCCATCCGCAGCCAGCCCACTGAACACGTCAACAGCCTGAAACAGTGTTGGATCCTGGATAATTAACAAATCCGGTGACATGACGGGCTCGCATATTTCTATCGGTTCATCATCAATGCGGACATAGGCCACAACCGGTGCACCCATGCGTTCGGAGCCAAAACTGGGAATTGCCTGAGAGTGTTTATCCTCAGCAAATGCGGCGATAGACAGCATCTCCGCCGCCGTTACCACGCCCTGCCCACCTCGACCATGGATTCGAATTTCGTACATTTCTCGCTTACCCTCCGCTGCCACAGGCATACCTGTTACACTCGCCAGTTGCACCGGGCTGCGCAGACACGAATGCATTTTTAATTATGCCCCATTGTGATTTTGGACAATTGACAAAGATCAATCACCCATTGAAACCACCCGCCAAGACTCCCAATGCTCTCGATCACGAAAATGAAGTGAAAGTCTGGGATATTTTTGTCAGATTCTTCCACTGGGCTTTGGTCACGCTGTTTTTCCTTGCCTACGCAAGCGGTGATGACTTCGAAACTGTCCATGCCTATCTGGGCTATGGAATCGTGCTGTTACTTGTGGCGAGGATTATCTGGGGCTTGACAGGAACAAAGTATGCCCGCTTCACAAATTTTATTTACGGTCGTAAAACGATCAAAGCCTACGCCGGAAGTCTTCTCAGCGGCCGCCCCAAACACTACCTTGGACACAACCCCCTGGGCGGGTGGATGATCATGGCGTTACTGGCAGGTTTGCTTTTAACCTGCTGGAGCGGACTCGAAGCCTATGGTTCCAAGGGCCTGGGCCCATTGGCAGCCATTGACACCAGCCTCATTGTAGCGGCCCGTGCCGATGACGATGAACGGGTTTCAAAGGGCAGCCGGATATGGAAAGAAATTCATGAGTTTTTTGCCAGCCTGGTGATGTTTCTTATTGCCGGGCACATCGCCGGAGTGATTATTTCCAGCCTGCTGCATCGCGAAAACCTGGTGCGTTCAATGTGGACCGGTTACAAGATCAATCCCCACGATGATGATGTATCTACCTGAGCAGGGATCCCCCGCAACAGGCGCTATGCCCAACCTTGCCAATTGGCTGCCCAGCGCGGAAGTTCGTCCTGCTCGATGGGCTTGGCGATAAAGTAACCCTGCGCCACATCGCAATCAAGTTCACGCAACAACTCCAGGGTGCGCCGATCTTCCACGCCTTCGGCAACGACCCGCATCTCAAGTTCATGACCCAGCATGATGCAGGTTTTGACAATCGCCCGCGCCTCTGCATCCGTCGACATTGCGGAGACAAAACTGAGGTCGATCTTGAGTTCGGTGAACGGGATCCGGTGTAACTGCGACAGCGAGGAGTAGCCGGTTCCGAAATCATCAATAGACAACCCGATCCCCTTCAGGCGCAGTCGCGTCAGTATATCCAACGAGGTCACCAGTTCCCCCATCAAGGCACCCTCTGTCACCTCCAGTGAGACTGCGGTAGGATCCAATTGATGGTCCAGAACTAACCCACTGATCTCTTCCGGTAAATCCAGTACATTGACATTGCTCGCGGATATATTGAGCGCCATCGACAACAGCAGGCCTGTTGCCTTCCATTGACCCGCAACCTCGATCGCATGGTGGATCACCCATTGGGTCAGCTGGTCGATAAGCTGATGCGCCTCGGCAAGCCCGATGAATCGATTCGGGTAGATCAACCCCAGTTGGGGATGTTGCCAACGTATCAGCGCCTCAACCCCGGCCAGCCTGCCCGTGGCGATCTCAATCTGGGGCTGGTAATGGATCACAAATTGATTCTGATGTATTGCCTGTTGTATATCTTCGGGCAATATAGAGGTGGCTTTAGCGGCTGTCGGGTGTGGCGAAACGGTCACGTCGGTACCGTTTAAAAATTGCATCAACACCTGTTGAAATATTACTAAATCCAAAGGCTTTTGCATCGCGCCGATAATGACAAGCTGCTGCTCCAGGCCGAGTTTCGCGGCAGCACGCAAAATTCCGCCGTCGGAACCGCTAATCAGGAACAGCGCCGGAGCGCTTTGGTACTTCGCCAGCCGCCGCATGACTTCGACACCATCCATATGCGGCATATTCAAATCCAACACCAGCACGGAGCCTTCCTCGAACTGCGGCATCTGATCGAACAGTTGGGTGGCGTCATTGAAACACTGCGGCTGCAAATCTGCCTGGGTGACTACCTCACCGAGGATCTCCAGCATATCCTCGTCGTCATCCATCAAATATATGCAATTCGTCGTCATGGCGTGGTGATGTCCCCGCTAAGTTCATTGTGCAAAGAACGGG
Organism: uncultured Ectothiorhodospiraceae bacterium; assembly: GCA_964488985.1. GTDB lineage: Bacteria > Pseudomonadota > Gammaproteobacteria > HK1 > HK1 > CAZAWX01. The sequence continues at coordinate 2,834 of CAZAWX010000146.1, read as the reverse complement.
CAATTAAATCCTCTTTACCCTCACAATAGGGTGCAATGGCAGCGTCCATGATTTGGATGTGCTCCACGAGCCAGTCATTGAAAAAGGGGGTCAGTGTTGAAATTTCCACGTCCCCCTGCGCCAGTTGCAGGCGCAGTTGCTGAAACTGGCGCAGCTGTAATTGGTGTACCTTGCGATGATTCATCAGACCCGGATAGGCGCAAACCGCCATAATCGTTTCTTCTTTGCGAAAATGAGCTTTGATAAGGTTCAGCAACTGGTCCAGGGATTGACTCATCCTTTCCGAGCCACCATCGGCAACAGGTATCTGGCATAACCCGTTGACCAGGTGAAGCAGTGCAGTGTGATCATCATCAAGTGCCTCGACACCGATATTGAAATTTTCAGGACATGCAAACTGTTTTGCTCCAGGCACACTACGGACTGCCTCAGGCACTGGCGGATCCACTGCCTGCACAGGTTCCCGGTCCAGGAGCTCACGTATACGCAGTGCCAGTTGCCGCAGCGTGTACGGTTTGCTTAGCAGTTCATCATCAAGACGTGCTGCATCAGCATTTACCCTGCCTGTGTACCCGGAGGCCAGCAGTACTTTAAGGGCAGGTTTCAGGGCACGGGCCTGCTCAGCAAGTTCATAGCCATTCAGGCCATCGGACAACACCACATCGCTGAATAACAGTTTGATTGCCGAGTTCTGGCGAATACACTGCAACGCCTGCCTGCCATTACTGGCGGCAAGAACCTGATAGCCCAGAGCGGATAATGATTCACAGGCCGGTTCCAACAGATCCACCTCGTCATCCACAACCAGTAACGTTTCTGACCCGCCAGGGAGAGGCGCTGCCATGCCCGGTTCAACTCCTGCCGTCTCATGCGCTGTATCGGACCTGGGCAGGAAAAGTGTGAACGTCGTACCGCAACCCGGCTTCGAGAACACGTCGACATGACCTCCCGAGCGCTTTACAAATCCAAACACCATGGCCAATCCCAATCCAGTCCCCTGGCCTGGGGTTTTGGTGGTAAAGAAAGGCTCGAAGACCCGCTCCAGGTGGTCCGGTTGAATCCCCAGGCCGGTATCACTGACCTCCAGTTGCAGATAATCCCCCGGGCTGAGGGCCCGATCCGGAGTGCAGTGCACTGTCGCTTCCTCAGTGATGGTGATGGTTTGGGCCGTCAGGGACAGTTGCCCACCACCCGGCATGGCATCCCTGGCATTAATGAGCAGATTCAGCAATGCATCCTCAAAGTCCCCGGGATCAATATCGACCAGACATAAGTTTTCGTGAAGTTCGAACTTAACGTCGATATTCATGGTCATTGTTCGATGAATAAGATCCCGGGAGCCCTTCAGCAATCGGCCAGCATCGACGGTCACTTTATGCTCAGCATGTTTACCCGCAAAACCAAGTAAGCGCTGCGTCAGATCGGTCGCGCGCCGAATCGACTTTTCAATTGAAGCCAGCCGTTTGGCGACGACTTTGTCAGCCATCACCGACACCGATTGTTGCAGCAACGTAACGTTGCCAAGCATGATCCCGAGGAGATTGTTAAAATCGTGGGCAATACCACCGCTCAGTTCGCCTATGGCCGCCATTTTTTGACCCTGACGCAGAATCTTCTCGAACTGCTTGCGATCCGTCATGTCAACAATCAGGGCACAGAAAAAAACCGACCCTGCGCTATGCAAACTGCCTAGACTAAGCAGTATGGGAAACTCCTGGCCATTCTTGCGTAGCCCGTAAAGTTCATGTGACCGATTTGGGAAAGACGCCTTGCCCAATGCGACTGCACGGTTAAATTCTTTCAGGTGCCGTTCTCGATAGCGTTGCGGAATTATATTCGTCAACGGCATATCGAGGGCTTCTGATTTTGTATAACCCGTCGTACGCTCCGCACCGGGATTCCAGTCGACAATCTTACCTTTCCCATCGACCATCACTACCGTGCTGGCGAGGTCGGAATTAAAGATAGCGCGGTATTTCTCTTCACTCTCTCTTAACAGCGTCTCCGCCTGTCGACGCCGCAACAATCGGTCTTGCAGTTCAGCGCACATTGTATCGAATGTCCGCCCAAGGTAGGCAAACTCGCCTTTGCCGGTAAAATTACTGCGTACATTCAATTTTCCAGCGGAAATGTTATTTGCCAGGCTGATCAGACGTTTGATCGGTAAATTCACAAACCGCTGAATGAAAAAAATCAAGGCCAGCAAAATCAGCGCTAACAGGCCCCAGGACAGGTAGTGCAATCGCCAGACAAGGTTCCACAGATTCTCAGCCTCGACACTCAAATCGTAGACAGCGAACAGCACACCCACTTTGCCCGAACGCAATTCAGTGGACTCCCGATCCAGCATGAACGGCCAATACGCGTGAATCTGAAGCGAAGCCTCGTCCAGGCTGAGTTCCGATTTCAAACTGCGCCGCACTGCAGTGAATTTTTGTGGTTCGTATTCCGGCAGCATCGCCTTTGCCAGACGGCCTTTCCATGCGAACCGTGTCGCATAGCGGATACGGCCCTGATCATCGATCATGGTCAGCACCTTGAAGTGTTCATCGACCCCCATTGAGGCGATTTGGCTTTGTATGTCAGCTAAATCACCATGACGTAATTCAACTTCCACTTCGCGCTGTAACGCCGCCATTTCCCTGCGCACAAGGTTTTGGCTGTTTTCCAACAAGTACAGCCGTACTTCATTGAACTCTTCGAAAGCCAAAGCTCCCCACAACAAGGCGAACAAGCCCGTCACCAATAATGGCAGCCAGTATTTCAGGGTAAGAACACGCCTGGACTTCATGGCGAGACCTGTGGCAGGAGATGACTGAGTGCCAGGTCGGTCC
>CAZAWX010000145.1:0-9612 GCA_964488985.1 uncultured Ectothiorhodospiraceae bacterium | reverse complement strand
ATTTACAAAAATGGAGAACAACACCATGAGCAATGGCGCACAGCAGGTCGCATTTATTGGTTTGGGAGTAATGGGCTACCACATGGCGGGACACCTGGCGAAAGCGGGTTACGACGTTACTGTTTACAACCGCACTTGCGCCAAGGCCGACAAATGGCTCGAGGAATTTAGCGGACAAAAAGCGGCCACACCTGAGCAGGCTGCAAACGGTGCCGCTATCGTATTTTGCTGTGTTGGCAATGATGATGATTTACGCAGCGTCACTACGGCGCCCCAGGGGGCTTTCGCTGGGATGGGTGCAGATTGTGTCTTTGTCGATCACACCACGGCCAGCGCAGATGTGGCGCGGGAACTGGATGCAGCGGCCAGGGCCGGGAATTTCCATTTCATCGATGCCCCAGTGTCCGGGGGCGAGGCCGGTGCTGTAAATGGTGCCTTGACCGTAATGTGCGGTGGTGAGCAGGTGGACTTTGACCGGGTTCAGGACGTTGTCGCCTGTTTTGCCAAGGCAGTGACGTTGATGGGGCCGGCCGGCAGCGGGCAGCTGACGAAGATGGTCAATCAAATCTGTATCGCCGGATTGGTCCAAGGGTTGGCTGAAGGCCTTAATTTTGGCCTCAAAGCCGGCTTGGATGTGGATCGGGTAGTGGACGTGATCTCCAAAGGTGCTGCGCAGTCGTGGCAGATGGAAAACCGTGGTACCACCATGATCAAAGATGAGTTTGAGTTTGGCTTTGCGGTGGACTGGATGCGCAAGGATCTGGGAATTTGCCTGCAGGAGTCCCACAGCAACGGCGCGTTACTTCCGGTTACCGCACTGGTGGATCAGTTTTATGCCAAAGTCCAGGCGATGGGTGGTAACCGTTGGGATACCTCGAGCCTGATGCGCGTTCTGACCCGGGATTAATCCCGGGTCAAATGGCGATCTGTTCCAAGCTGAAATTCAATTGTAAACGGCGGGGATTTCCGTGCCGTGGGCAGAGAGATCTGTCAACAGTACGGTGTCCTCAGCAATCGGTTCGATGATCAGATGATGTCGGGAGATGGAACGGCAGGACTTGTCGACCACAACATCGCAACCGGAATGGCGGCCAACCAGATTTTTACCATTTCTTAGCGGATAGGTATTACCGCCGTCATCGGCCAGATAGAAATCTTTACCGCTATACAGTTTGAAGTAGTTTCCCGCCAGAGAGAGCTGCAATTCACGTTCCCCGGAAAATTTGACACTGCGGGTTTCTCCTTTGTCCAGGGACACAAAATCGTGTTTGGATGCTGCTGCAGAATCTGCACCGGCAAACTGGGCCATGCGGGTGATATCAAAGACGGCAGTATTGCTTTGATCGATATTCACTCCGGCGGCATCAATTGGCGTTGCATGTATTGACGCATCATCATCATTGCGGGTTTTTTCCATAAAGACATTTTTCAATATCTGCTGCCTTGAGCGCAGGTATTGCATGTATTTAACCAGTGCGACCCGTTTGTACTCATTGAATTCAGGACTTAAACGGCGCAGGCCATCCATGATGTCCCGCCAATCATGATCGAGGCTGAACAGTTTGATGCGGATATCGGCGAAGAATTCACCTATTAACGCAGGTATCATGGCTGATTTTGCGACCACATCGGAAAACTGCCGCTCAATGTCGTGAATATTTTGCGCAGTTTGCTCCAGTTCTTCAGGGCTGTGCTTCATCAACGCCCGCATCCGGGTCACAGGGAAGTCCGTGCGACTGGCAAGGGCAAAGGTGAACTCATCAATACTGCAGAATTTTATGGTTCTGTCAGGCATTTCCAGCAACAGTGCAGGACAGGCGCCGCGTCTGCGTGAGAGCTTGTTCTGAATCCAATCACGGGTTCTGAGTTGCAGCGGCCGGTGCCATGGCTGGGCATCAACGGGCTCACGTCCCTGGCTCGTGTCTGGCTGAAAAAGCTCGGGTCTAAGAATTGTTGTGCTCATAATAATTCACGCTATATCAAGTAGTTAAGTAAATTTCATAAACTGTTACATTAAATACTAGACTGTGCTGGCGGAATCCGCAAACAAGATTTGTGTGTTTTGTCGATTAGCGCACATAAATTCTTCATGAAAATTATGTAACCAATTGAATTTACTGAAAAATATAGAAATTATTGCGGTATCGCCGTGAACCGGTCGAGATATTCAGATATTAGTCTCCAGGTGGGGCAGGCAATGTCCTAAAGTGTGCGCAAGGTCTCGAACAAACGGTCGATATCAGCGTCGTTATTAAACACATGGGGCGTCACGCGCATGGAATCACCACGGACGCTTACATAAACGCCTGCTTTGGCTAGCCTGGGCAGCAATCCTGACGGGATCCCGGTCGGGTATATCTCAGGGCGAGATAATGGCTCAGCGTTGCGCCTCAGTGGGACCCGTTGATGGGTTCCGGGGGCCGTGCAGACGTGGGGCCAGACGATTTTTCCGACATCAGGTATTCCACCAGAGCCTTGATGGTCAGTCCCTGAACCAGGATTGAAAACAGGACGATCACATAAGTGATGTTGAGGATGATGGGTTTGTACTCATTTTTCGGCAGGGACAATGCCAGGGCGACCGCAATACCACCACGCAACCCACCCCTGGTCAGGATCGGCACCGCACCCCGGGTAAAGGTCTGCCAGTGCGACAGGCAGACAATGGGCAAATAAACGCTCAGCCATCGCGCCGCCAGCGCCACTGGCACGGCCAGGGCCGCCAGAGTCCATTGGCCATCGGGCTTGGCCACCACCAGCACTTCGAGGCCAATCAGCAGGAACAGAATTGAATTCAGGATTTCATCCATCAATGACCAGAATTTCCGGATATGGTCACGGGTATTTTCGCTGACGGCGAATTCCATGCCTTTGTTGCCGATGAGCAGGCCGGCCACCACCATTGCGATCGGGCCGCTCATATGCAGGCGGTTGGCCACGGCATAGGTCACCATAACGACCGCCAGAGTAATCATTACCTCCACGTTGTCTCCACCGCCGCCAGTGGCAATGGCCACGACCACGGTGAACACCACGACGCCAACACCGTCATTGAACAGCGACTCACCGGCCATCTTCGCTTCCAGAGACTGTGGTACCTTGACCGTCTTGAACAATCCCAGCACCGCCACAGGATCGGTTGGACTGATCAGCGCGCCCAAGACCAGGGCCCACACGAACGGTATCTTGAGGCCGAACAGATTCATCAGAGCCCACAGTGCGGCACCTATGGCAAATGTGGAAATCAGGGTACCTATGGTGGCCATTACGGCAATCGGCTTGATGCGGCTTTTGAAGGCGGAAAAATCAACATGCAAAGCGCCCGCAAACAGCATGAAACTGAGCATGCCGTTCATCAGCGTTTCGTGGAAATCGATTTGCAGCATTACCCCGGCCACCAGTTCAGAGATGTGCGCCGTTGGGAATACCAGATCAATGGCGATCGTCATCATTGATGCCACCAGGGCAATCAGCACCAGGCCAATCGTATGTGGCAAATGCAGGACTTTGTGATTCACAAAACCGAATATGGCCGACAGACCGATCAGAAATGCACTGATTTCGAAGATACTCATGACCGCCGATATGAGGGTAAAAAGCTGAGGGTAAAAAGCTCGACAGAGAACACCGTGAATGCTAGCTCGAAGGCTATACGTCTATCCTTCCGGTGTGGAACACCTGCTGGCAATGAGCGATTTTGCGTCCCGATTAAAACAACCACGTGCACAGCGCGGTCTGTCACAGACCGAACTGGCCGAGACCGTCGGTGTGCACTACAACCACATTGGCCGCTATGAGCGCGGCCAGTCCAAGCCGACCGCCGAGATACTGACCCGGCTGGCCGAGGCCCTCGGGGTTTCGGGGGATTTGTTGATGGAAGGCCGCGCCGACGAGGCCGCCAAGGCGACTTTCGAGAATCGCGAGTTGCTGATGCAGTTCAAGGAAGTCGAGCGGCTAAACGAAACGAATAAGCATCTTGTCGAATAAGCATCTTGTCAAAGAGTTTCTCAATGCCTTCCTGACCAAGAAGCGGCTGGAAAGTATGATGGGCAACACCGCCTGAGACGAGAGTATCCTAATGGAACAGATTGCAAACCTACATATCGAGAAGCTGCCCGAAGGCGTGTATCTCGCCACCAGTGACGATATTCCGGGCCTGGTTGCACAGGGGCGCACCATCGCCGAGACCCTGGAGATCGCCCGCGATGTCGCCAAGAAGTTGCTGGAAGCGAAGACCGAGCGGCATCAACAAGCCAACCTGACTACAGTCAAAGACTCGTTCGATTACCCCCTGATCCTGGGCACCTGATGGGCAGACTGGCGGGATTCAAGTACCGGCAGATCGTCAAGAAACTCAAAAAGCTGGGCTTCGAGTTCGACCGCTAGGCCGCAGGCAGTCATGAGATATGGTTTAGCCCGGCCACCGAAAAATACACCACCATCCCCAACCATCCCGGCGACATGCCGGAAGGGACACTGCGAGCTATCCTTCGGCAGGCGGATGTAACGACTGATCAATTCCTGAAGGTGTAAAGAACAAGCACCGCGACAGCGGGGCTTGTTCTTTCATTCCTACGTCGATTCAATACCGGGCTGCTTGCTTGCCAACGTCTCATCTGATTCTATGACTTCCCATCCTGTTGTACAGCAAACGAAGGCTTTTGTTCAGAAGTTTATGCGCAATGGCCATAATTAGAATTGCTGCAGGCACGGACTGTCAGTGTATGATGCTCGCTTTTCACCTGTCTTCACGCTGATTTGCCGTCGCCCAGCAGATGCCAAAAAAACACTCTCGGGGATCTCTAAAAAGCTTGGATCCCACGCAATACACGCTGTTGGCGTTGCTGGCAGTGCATTATGCGCCTATGGGTCGGGCTCGCGTGCTGGCTGCCATTCGCAGCATGGGGTGGCGCAATAGCCGGAACGTATTGATCTCGGCGACTGAGGCCAAAACCCATCTTGATGACTTGTTGATTCAGAAATTGGTCCAAGTCTCGGACCAAGGCCTCAATTGCCCTGGTCCATTGACAAATTTACTCTGTGAGATGGCCCTGGAAGATGGGCGTTTTCTGGAGTTGGCTGAAGCAGTCAAGGTGTCTCCCAAGAATGAGCCCTGGCAAGGCGACTATGGCTGGACTTACGTTCCTTTTGAACAATACATGGGCTTCTTGCGCTGTGCCACTTACTGTGGTTACGCGAACCAGATCGAAAAACTTCTGAGTTTGGGCGAACATATCTACTATGGCATGCCGATTTTTCATGAGTTGGTTGACAGCATGGACACTGGCAATTACCTCGATGGCTGGTTTACCCGCTTGAACAAGAAGTTTCGTCTGGGTTTCCTGTTGGACCGTTTGTGGCTATCCATTTTTCAGTTTGGACCAATAGACCAGTTGCTGCCAACGCTCAAGTTGGAAATACACCAGCAGGGACTCCCGATGCCGGGATTGGTGATTGATACACTGTTGCTGCGAGGGGATGCGAAACGGGCCAAAGCAGAGATCCGGGATGAAACCGACCCCGAGAGTGTGGCCCGGATTGCCTGGGCCACGATGATAGAGGGGAACTGGGACTCTGCCCGCGAGATGTTTCAGCAAGCCGACAAACTGCTTAGAAAAAGCACCCGCAAGCGCAATGTCTATTTCACTGGAATTGCCGGTGTGTTCTTGGCCATGGCGACAATGGCAACGGCCGAGTTGCAGCAGATCGACTGGCTGGAGAATCGCTTGAAGCAGGCTTGCAAACAAAATGACAACCCCTTCAGCTATTACTTTCAGATGCTGCTAAACGCTATCGCCACTATGCAGGGTCGATCTGGCGCGCCACTGCCTATGCCAGCACACCTGGACCGGAAACCACAGGGTATGGACTGGTTGATGACCGCATTGGTACTGCAATGGAGTGGCAAGCTTAGCGCCGCGCAGCAACTGGCAAAGGCGAAGTCTGTAGAAAGCCAGGCAGCAAAAAACGGTTATGATTGGATCGCATCGGAATTGGAGCAATACATTGCTCGCCTGCGCGGTCAGAAGCCAATACTGCCCGCCGTCCACATCGTGGATGCCATCCGCCCGATGCAGGACTGGGAGCGCGCGCTGCAAGCCTTGTCATTAGTGGGCCGCAAGCCAGTTGGTACTGCCAGGGCTGGGAGCAAAAAGGTATCGCGGTTGATTTGGCTTGCCGAGTACCATGAGCAAGATTACTTCGTTGGCCTGGAGCTGACGCCCATGGAGCAGAAATCTACAGCCAGGGGTGGATGGTCAAAAGGCCGTTTGGTGAGTTGGAAGCGCTTGGTGGAGAAACGCTCTGAACTCGATTTTCTAAGCACCCAGGACCAGGCTATTTGTGGCTTTATCAAACGGGACACCGACTACCGGTATTACGGACCGAGAACCGGTTACTATCTTGATGGGAAGTCGCTGCCCTCATTTATTGATCATCCTCTTGTATTTTTGAAAAATGCGCCTTTGACATCAGTGGAAATTGTGGCTGGCACTCCGATACTGGAAGTGGCCAAAAACAAAGAACAGCTTAGAATGACGCTGTCGCCGGAAATCGATCCCGATGTCGAGATTATGGTGGGTAGGCATTCTCCTACCCGTTTTGCCATCACCAAAGTTGACGAACCCCTGAGCCGGATTGCCACTATCATCGGCAAGGGCCTGAGCATGCCCGCCGAAGCGGCAGTTGGCATGCAGGCGGCGATGACCAATATTGCCCCTATCGTTACCGTACAATCTGATTTGGCGGACGGCGCTACAGGTGTGTCACAGCTCAAAGCCGATTTCAGACCCTATCTGCACATACTGCCGCTGGAAGACGGATTGATATTTGAGCTATTCAGCCATCCCTTTGGTCTGGATGGCCCGGGTTTCAGTCCGGGCCACGGTGGAAAAAGCGTCTATGCCGAAGTAAAGGGGATCAGTCAGCATTGCCTTCGCCAGTTGGAAAAAGAGACCGCCAGGGCCGAGGCGTTTATCCTCGCCTGCCCAAGCCTGAATCGATGCCAAATAGACCGCTATTGCTGGGAAAGCGAGGAGCCTGAAAGTAGCCTGGATATTCTGGCCGAGTGCAAGGCGATGGGTGATAACGGCGTGGAGTTGGTGTGGCCTCGGGGCGAGAAATTCAGGGTGCGAGCCGTGAGCTCGGCTGGTGATATGTCATTGCGTTTGAGGCAAAGAGGCGAATGGTTTGAAGCCGATGGCGAACTGGTCGTTGACAAGGATCTATCTCTGGGCCTGGGCCAGTTGCTGAAATTGGCCCAAGAAACCACCGGCAAGTTCTTGAAGCTGGCTGACGGTGAATATCTGGCTTTGACCAAGACCCTGAAACGCCACCTGGATGAGCTGCGGACGCTGTCGACCAACAAGGGCAAGATAACCCGTGTCCATCACCTGACTGCGGAGGCCATCAACGATATCGGCCAGGAATTCGGGAAATTCGAAAACGATGATGCCTGGAGCAAGCAACTGGAAAGGCTGCAGCAGGCCAGGTCCTACATGCCAATCCTGCCCTCCACGCTAACCGGCGAACTGCGGGACTACCAGCAAGAAGGTTTTATGTGGCTCAGCCAACTGGCCGCCTGGGGCGCGGGCGCTTGCCTGGCCGATGACATGGGTCTTGGCAAGACCATACAGGCCCTTGCACTCATACTTTCCCGGGCGCCGGATGGCCCGAGCCTGGTCATTGCACCCACCTCTGTTTGTGTTAACTGGATTGAAGAATGCAAGCGCTTTGCACCTACCCTGAACCCCATCGTATACGGCGGCAACAAGCGACAAGCCGTCATCGAAGCCTCTGGCCCGTTTGATTTGGTGGTTTCCAGCTACGGCATGATGCAGCGTGCCAGCAGTTTTCTGGAAGAAAAAAAATGGCAGGTATTGGTACTCGATGAAGCTCAAGCAGTGAAGAATGCCGCCACAAAACGGGCTCGTTCGGTTGTAAATTTGACTGCAGATTTTAAAATCGCATTAACCGGCACACCAATAGAAAACCACTTGGGAGAGTTGTGGAGTCTTTTCAAATTCATAAATCCTGGACTGCTGGGATCAAGAGAGTCCTTCAATAGTCGATTCGCCGGCCCCATTGAAATAGATCAGGACCAAACCGCTCGCAACCGCCTGAAACGCCTGGTCAAGCCTTTTATTCTGCGTCGCCTTAAAACCCAGGTGCTGGAAGAATTGCCCTCCAGAACCGAGATCGTATTGCATGTGGAGCTGAGCGAAGCAGAGACAGCGCTGTATGAAAGCATACGCGCCGAGGCAATGGCGCGACTCTGTGCGAATGACGCCGAGGGATCTCAGCAACAATTTCAGGTACTGGCTGAGCTGACCCGGCTTCGCCTGGCTTGCTGCAACCCGGCTCTGGTGGCGCCAAAACTCAATTTATCCAGCACCAAGCTGGAACTGTTCATGCGCACGGTGGACGAACTAATCGCCAACAACCACAAGGCCCTGGTATTCAGCCAGTTTGTCAAACACCTGGATCTGGTTCGCGAGGCTCTTAACAGCAAGGGCGTTCGCTACCAATACTTGGACGGCTCAACACCAGCGAAGAAACGTGCCGCCATCGTCAAGGCGTTCCAGGCTGGGGAGGGTGATTTATTTTTGATCAGTCTCAAAGCCGGCGGTACCGGGCTCAACCTGACCGCCGCCGATTACGTGATTCACCTGGACCCCTGGTGGAACCCCGCAGTGGAAGACCAGGCATCGGACCGCGCCCACCGCATTGGTCAACAGCGGCCAGTCACCATCTACAGGTTGGTCGCAAAAGGCACCATCGAAGACAAAATAGTCGCCCTGCACCAGCACAAACGTGACCTGGCAAATGATCTGCTCTCTGGCACCCAGGACAGCAGTCGTTTGTCAGCAGAGGATATTCTTGATTTGCTCAAAGGGGATTGAGCTGGCACAGCTTTTTTGGCTGGCCGTCAACTTCTGATACTCTAATGCCCATGGGGATAATCGCCGAACTCAAACGCCGGAATGTCATTTTTGCCGCATCGTCGGAACGTCATGGACGAGTTTGAAAACCAGCGATCATCAATCTCAGAAATACTCAACTTTGTTGGTGAGCGCCTCGCCGAGGCAGAAATTTCCCACACGCTTATCGGTGGCCTCGCTGTCGGATTGCATGGGTATCAACGTGCGACCGCTGATATCGACTTCCTGATCGATGGTTTGCAAAGGGAAGCTGCCAAAGATGCGCTCGAAGCCGTGGGTTTCAATTGCATGGCACAGACCCCGGAGACGCTGCACTTCTCCGGTCCAGGCGCCGTGGATTTGCTGCTTGCCAATCGGCCTCAATCAAAGGCGATGTTTGGCCGCCAAGGACAAAAAACTCGCCCTTCTTGATATCCAACTTCAGGAACCCGGCGTCTTTTCGGATCACCCCGGAAATCCGTACGCCCGCCTTGACCTCTTTCTGAACTGGATCCCGCAATATTAGCAGCCAGAGGTATGTATCCGTGAAGATTACTGCACATAATCCTCGGATACTTTGGTGAGTTCATCCAACCATTTCAGAAGGTCTGGCTTTTGCCACTTGGATAGGCGGTCAGTGTCCGGAGAGTTCCGGATACTTCTGATCCCCATTAAATTCTATTCTTATGCTCGT
>CAZAWX010000144.1:0-9649 GCA_964488985.1 uncultured Ectothiorhodospiraceae bacterium | reverse complement strand
CGTCGAAGCCAAGATCCAACCCCCACGACCGCGTCGAAGCCAAGATCCAACCCCCACGACCGCGTCGAAGCCAAGATCCAACCCCCCACGACCGTATCGAAGCCAAGCTCCCACCCCCACCAAACCTCAATCCTCCACCTGCCCCTCTTTAACCACAGCCGCCCGCAACCGAATCCCCGCATCCCGTAACTGCTGCTCATCAGCCACCGCCGGTGCCCCCGTCAAAGGACAACTCGCCGTCTGCGTCTTCGGGAAGGCAATCACATCACGAATCGACTCAGCCCCCGTCATCAACGCCGCAATACGATCAATGCCAAAGGCAATCCCCCCCATCGGCGGGCAGCCAAACGTCAACGCCTTGAGCAAAAATCCAAACCGTTCCTCAGCTTCATCAGCAGCAATCCCCAGCACATCGAATACGGCCCGTTGCACATCTTGATTGTGAATACGTACCGAACCGCCGCCGATTTCCGAGCCGTTCAACACCATGTCATAAGCCCGCGACAACAAAGCGCCAGGATCGGAGCGGATGTTTTCCACATCATCACTGTTCGGCGCCGTGAACGGATGATGCAACGCTGTCCAGCGTTGTTCCCGCTGATCAAACTCAAACATTGGGAAATCCACCACCCATAACGGTTGCCAACCCGCTGCCACCAAGCCCATATCTTCGCCCAGCTTCAGCCGCAGCGCCCCCAGCGCATCATTGACCACCTTCGCCTTATCCGCGCCGAAGAAAATCAAGTCGCCAGCCACCGCGCCCGTGCGCGTCAGCAATTCGCCGAGCGCCTCATCGGGCAGGAACTTGACGATGGGAGATTGCAGCCCTTCACGGCCCGCTGCCGGATCATTGACCTTGATATAAGCCAGACCCCGGGCACCATAAATCCCCACAAATTTCGTGTAACCATCAATTGCCGAGCGCGCCAGTTTTGCCCCACCCGGAACCCGCAGCGCTGCCACCCGCCCCTCGGGATCCTTCGCCGGTCCCGAGAAGACCTTGAATTCAACATCAGTCAGCAGATCGGAAATTTCAGTCAATTCCAACGGATTGCGTAAATCCGGCTTGTCACTGCCATAGCGCAACATCGCCTCGGCATAGGTCATGCGTGGAAACGGATCCGCCAGCGAGACATCCAGCACCTGCTTGAACACCTGGCGAACCATGCCTTCCATCAACTGCATAAACGTCTGCATATCCAGGAACGAAGTTTCAATATCAAGCTGCGTGAACTCGGGTTGGCGGTCGGCGCGTAAATCCTCATCGCGAAAACAACGCACAATCTGGTAGTAGCGCTCAAAGCCCGACATCATCAGCAGCTGCTTGAAGATCTGCGGTGATTGCGGCAAAGCGAAAAAATGCCCCGGATGAGTGCGGCTCGGTACCAGGTAATCCCGTGCGCCTTCCGGTGTTGCTTTGGTCAGCATCGGTGTTTCGATATCCAGAAAATCTGCGTTATCGAGAAACTCACGAATCGACCGGGTCAGCCGTGCCCGGGTTTGCAGGCGCTTGAACATTTCCGGGCGACGCAGATCGACATAGCGGTAAGTAAGGCGGGTTTCCTCACCCACATCTTCATCATCGAGCTGTAAGGGGGGCGGCTCCGAGCGATTCAGAACCTCCAGATCCAGGCACAAAACCTCAATCGCACCGGTTTTCAGATCCGGGTTCACAGTCCCCTCGGGACGCGGCCTCACCCGGCCCTGGATGCGCAGCACATATTCGTTGCGTACCGACTCAGCAAGAGCAAAGGCCGCTTCGGTGTCCGGATCCACAACCACCTGCAGTAAGCCAGTGCGATCGCGTAAATCAATGAAGATGACCCCGCCGTGATCCCGGCGTCGATGTACCCAGCCACAGGCTGTGACGGTTTCGCCGATCAGGTCCTCATTGACCTGGGCGCAAAAGTGCGTACGCATGATATTTCCTGAAGTTTTAAAGCGCGGGAGAATAAGCCCTGCCTGGGTTGGCCGCAACGCAGGGCCCCACAAATGGCGCCGGACAAAGTGCTCCGGCACCAGATAAATTGCAAAGTCAGGCCTGGGCGTTACTGGAAGCGCTCTTGCCGGTGGTGGATTTTTTCTCCCCCTTGGCCGTGTCGGTGCTCGCTTTGCTGTCTGAGCTTTCCCCGCTGGATGACGATCCGTTTTTGCCACCATTGCTGGCGGACTTTTTGTCCCCCGACTTATCTTTATCTCGAAAGTCGGTGACATACCAACCTGTGCCCTTGAGGCGAAAAGCTGCAGCCGAAACTAACTTGCGCAGGCGCTGTTTGCCACAACTGGGGCATTTACGTTTCGGGCTATCGCTGAATTTTTGTATAAATTCGTGGCGCTCGCCGCAACCGTTACATTCATATTCATAAATAGGCATGACTAAATCCCATAGGCCTTGACGACAGGCACAATTGGGTCCCTGAGGCAATATTTCAAGGCCCGAAGAAAAAATCTGGGTAACAAATTCACAAAACAGCGCGAATCAGCCCACCTATTATACGCGTTTCTGCTTTCTCGAATAGCACCACAATCGCCTGTCAGCGTTCAGTTACTGCCAGATACAGGGCCAGTCCACCGAGAACACTGGCGGTAAACCAGCGCTGTAGCCGCCAGGCCTGGGGGTGGCGCGACAGCAAGCGGTCACCCATTTTGCCGAACAGCAGGGCCACACACAGGTTTATGGTGTTGCCGTTGATGTTGAAAATCAGCCCCAGGACGATGAACTGCCAGAACAGACTGCCCCGGGCCGGGTCCAGGAACTGCGGCACAAAGGACAGGTAAAACAGGGCAGATTTTGGATTGACCACATTGGTCAGCAAGGCCTGGCTGAAAATTCGTGCAGCCGAATCCTGTTTCGGCAGGGTGTTGACCTGCAGATGATCCGGGGCGGCTGCGCGCAAGGTGCGCACCGCCAGATACAGCAGGTAAGCCGCGCCCAAGTAGCGCACCGCATCATAGGCGAGGGTCGATGCAGCAATGACCGTCGCCAGCCCGGTGGCCGCCACCAGACAGTTAATGAACGATCCGGCAGAAAGGCCAAACACGGCCACCACTGCACCGCGAGAGCCCTGGCTGACGCCCCGGGCCACGGCGTAGAGCATGCCGGGCCCCGGAGAGATCCCGACCAGCAGCGCTGCGGCCAGAAACACACTCATGGCCGGCCAGTCCGGCAGCAGGCTCAGCATCACCGGATGCCTGTGTTGATGGTCACAGGCTTAAAGACCTAGCCGATCGGCCAGACGGTGCCAGTAGATAAGCGCCGGCATGAACCAGGGGTGGCCGTTGTACAGCGCCCGGCCTTCGAAGGGCAGATCATCAAAGGCTGTGGCCCCCTGGCCATCACCCAGCATTTTATGCCCAAGACGATCACCGAAATAACTCGAGCGGGCCACTCCGGAGCCGCAATAACCCATGGCGAAATACAGATCCTCATGCTGGCCGGTGTGGGGGGCGTGATCAAAGGTGTAAGCCACCAGCCCGGACCAGACATGGGTAATCGAGGTATCGCTGAGCCCTGGAAAGATTTCCAGCATGGAGCGGCGCAGATGTCGGGCATTGGCCGCAGGTTGATCCCCCGGGCCTGCGGCGCGGCCACCGAAAAGAATGCGCTGGCCATCGGGTGAGGTCCGGTAATAAGCCACCAGCCGGCGGCTGTCGCCATACATGCGCCGTTTGGGCATTAATTCTTCGATGCGTTCCGGGCCCAGGATCTCCGTTGCAATCATGGCGCTGCGGATCGGCAGCAGGCGGCGTTTGTGCCAGGACGTGACATTGCCAGTGTAACCATTGGTGCAAACCGCAACCTGTCCGGCCAGTACCTGGCCCCGGGATGTGGTGATTTGGAAACCGCTGGAATTTTTTTGCAATCCGGTAACCCGGGTATGGGGGGCGATGACAGCGCCAGCGGCGCCTACCGCCTTGACCAGTCCGTCATGGTACTGGGCCGGGTGCAGACCACCGTCGAGGTAATAGGCGACACCGCCATAAAAAAGATCGGAGCCGATTTCCTCATGCACACGCTGGCCTGGGATCATGTCCCCTTCAACCCCGGCCGCGGTTTGCAGCAACTCCAGCTCCCGGGCCATCGCCTCATAATGGGCCGGGCGCAGTGCGCCGCGAAAGCGCCCGCTGCGATGGAAGTTGCAGTCAATGTGTTCTTCCTTGATCAAGGCGCCGACAAAATCGACGAAGCCAATGCTCTCGCGCAAGATGGCATGACAGCGTGCTTCGCCGTAACGGGCTTTAAGCCCGGCGACACCGAGTTTGTGGAAGCTCGGCCCAAGCATGCCGCCGTTGCGGGTGCTGGCGCCGTAGCCGATGTATTCGGCCTCACACACCAGCACCGACTTGCCGGCTTTGGCCAGTACCCTGGCCGCACACAAACCGCTGAAACCAGCGCCGATAATCAACACATCAACCTGTTGCGGTAAGTCTACTGGCGCTTGTTCTTTGCGCGGTGCTGCCTCCCACCAGTAAGGCAGATTCTTCATCTCAGCAAACACACTGGGCATCATGGACATCCTTGTGAGTGGCGTGCTCAGTGCGCAGAATGCAAGCTGAACACTTTGCAACCGACACCAACTGCGCACATTGCCTCAGTATAACTTGTCCGGAAAAATATCACTTAAATGGCCCGGTAAATTTTGTGCAAGGCATCCCTTCGCGATCAGAAACTGATAAACTCGCGCTTTGCCAGCCGTACTCATTTACCCGTGAATTCTCAACCCCCTGTCCCGCGCCTGGAATTGTGCGGGATCAGTAAATCTTTTCCCGGTGTGCTTGCCAATGATCAGGTGAGCCTGGCGGTAATGCCTGGAGAAATTCACGCCCTGCTCGGTGAAAACGGCGCCGGTAAAAGCACCCTGGTAAAGATTGCCGATGGCCTTATACAGCCCGATTCGGGTGAGATCCGTTGGGACGGAAAGCCGGTGCATATTGCCGGGCCGAAGTTTTCCCGGCGCCTCGGTATCGGTATGGTGTTCCAGCACTTTTCCCTCTTTGAGGCGCTCAGTGTCGCGGAAAACGTGGCATTGGGGATAAGTGAACCCTTACCTATGGCAGCCATCGAAGGGCGCATCGAGGCGTTGTCCCAGGAGTATGGCCTGAATGTTTCGCCGCGCCAGGCCGTGCATCAGCTTTCCATGGGCGAGCGCCAGCGGGTTGAAATTCTGCGTTGTCTGGTCGAACGCACCCGACTGTTGATTCTCGATGAACCCACCTCGGTGCTGACCCCTCAGGAAGCCAGTGGCCTGTTCGAGGTGCTGCGCAAGCTGGCGGCCCAGGATTGCTCGATCATCTACATCAGCCACAAACTGCATGAAGTCCGGGAACTGTGTGACCGGGCGACGGTGCTGCGCCGGGGACGGCGGGTCGCGACGTGCATTCCCGCAGATGAAAGCCCCCAGAGTCTGGCGCGGATGATGATTGGCGATGATTTGAAAATGCCCCGGCGAGCCACGGAAGTACGCCTCGGCGACGTCATGCTTAAGGCCGAAGGCTTGTCCCTGCGCAGTGCTGAACGTTTCGGAGTTGATTTGCAGGACATCAATTTCAGCGTCCGGCGCGGTGAAATTCTTGGTATTGCCGGAGTGGCCGGCAATGGCCAACGGGAATTGATGGCAGCGTTGTCCGGCGAACAGTTGTGTGCGGGCAAACGGCAAATTGAAATTGGCGGCAGACCCATGGGGCGTAAAGGCCCGCGACGGCGTCGTGCCGCGGGGCTGGCCTGTATTCCGGAAGATCGCCTCGGCCATGGTGCGGTGCCGGCCATGATGCTGGCGGAAAATGCTTTCCTGAGCGGCTTCGGTCCTAAAGCCCTGACCCGTTTCGGCCTGATCCGCACCCGCGCCCGTAACGAATACACCGATGCCATTTTAGATTTGTTCGATGTGCAGTCTTCAGGGATCCGCTCCCCGGCAATGGCACTGTCCGGAGGCAATCTGCAAAAGTTCATCACCGGCCGCGAACTGTTGCAAAGCCCGGCTGTTTTAATCGCCGCACACCCGACCTGGGGCGTCGATGCCGGGGCTGCTGCCGCGATCCATCAGGCCTTGTTGCGGCTTGCTGAGGAAGGCTCGGCGCTGATGATCATCTCCAATGAACTCGACGAACTGCTGGCGATCAGTGATCGCATCGCCGTCATGACCCGGGGCCGGTTGTCGAGACCGCAGCCGGTGCATGAGGTGACCGCCGAGTCTTTGGGTTTGCTGATGGCCGGTGCGTTCAGTTCTGCCACTGCCTCGAAAAAGGAACCACAACATGTGGCCTGAGCTGGTTCCACGCGCCACACCCTCGCGGCTGATGGTGCTGCTCTCGCCCCTCATCGCCCTCGCCTTGACGTTGATTACCGGTGCCCTGGTGTTCACCAGCTTTGGTATCGCGCCGGGTGCTGTGCTACAGGCTTTTGTTGTTACGCCATTGGCCGATCTGTATGGACTTACAGAATTACTGGTCAAGGCCACACCCCTGGCGTTGATTGCGGTGGGACTGGCCATCGGCTTTCGCGCCAATGTCTGGAACATCGGTGCTGAAGGGCAGCTGACCCTGGGGGCCATTTGTGGCGGCGGCATGGCGTTGCTTCTTTACGAGGTACAGGCGTTCTGGGTGTTGCCGCTATGTATTCTCGCCGGGATTTTGGGCGGTGCACTCTGGGCGGCAATCCCGGCCTGGTTGCGCACCCGGTTCAACGCCAATGAAATCCTCGTGTCGTTGATGCTCACTTACGTTGCCGTGCTGCTGCTCAGCTACCTGGTACACGGGCCCTGGCGCGACCCGGAAGGGTTTAACTTCCCGGAAAGCCGAATGTTCGCTGATGCCGCCTTGCTGCCGGTTCTCATCGAAGGGACCCGCTTGCATATTGGCGCGGTGCTGGCACTGGCTGCGGCGGTGGTGGCCTGGGTGCTGCTGTCGCGCAGCCTGATCGGTTTTCAACTGCGCGTGGTTGGCGCTGCGCCCCCCGCCGCCCGCTATGCCGGTTTCAGTGAGAATCGTTTGATCTGGCTGTGCCTGTTGGTCAGTGGCGCGTTGGCCGGGCTGGCTGGGGTACTTGAAGTGACCGGCCCCATCGGCCAGCTGAATCCGAATATTTCCCCTGGTTATGGCTTTACCGCCATTATCGTCGCCTTCGTCGGCCGCCTGCATCCACTCGGCGTATTGCCGGCGGCGCTGCTGATGGCGCTGTCCTACCTTGGCGGTGAGAGTGCCCAGATCGAACTCGGCCTGCCCGCTGCCGTCACCGGCGTTTTCCAGGGCACGTTGCTGTTTTACCTGCTCGGCAGTGATGTGTTCATTTATCACCGGCTGCGATTCAAGCGCCGCCGGGCCCTGCCCCAGACTGTGGGTATCTGAGCCGAAATGGACATCCTCGACTCCATCATTCTGACCGTGGTAACCGCCGCCACGCCGCTGTTGTTGGCGGCCCTTGGCGAACTCATCAGTGAGCGTGCCGGAGTGCTTAATCTGGGTCTGGAAGGCATGCTTTTATGTGGTGCCCTGGCTGCGTTTGCCGCCGCGACCGGGACCGGCAGCAGCACTTTGGGCGTCTTTGCCGGCCTCGCGGCCGGTGCGGCGATGGCCTTGTTGTTTGCCGTGCTGGTGATCGAATTACGTGCCAATCAGGTCGCGACCGGACTTGCATTGACCCTGTTCGGTATCGGCCTGAGTTCGCTGCTCGGCCAGAGCTATATCGGTATCCCCTTCGCAGGCCTGCCCCACCTCAACATTCCCGGCCTCACCAGCCTGCCCTTCATCGGGCCGTTGTTGTTTGGCCAGGATGTGCTGGTCTATGCCTCGTTTGCCCTTACTGCAGGCTGCGTGTGGTTTTTGTTCCATACCCGCGCCGGTCTCATTCTGCGCGCCGTTGGTGAATCCCACGATGCCGCACATGCCCTGGGCCACCGGGTACGGGCTGTGCGCTACGGCGCCGTGCTGGCCGGCGGGGCATTGGCCGGGCTGGGCGGCGCTTACCTGTCCCTGGCCTACTCGCCCATGTGGGCGCAGAACATGAGCGCCGGGCGCGGCTGGATTGCTTTGGCTCTCGTGGTGTTCGGCACCTGGCGGCCCTGGCGGGTACTGGCCGGTGCGTATTTGTTCGGCGGCGTGACCATCGCCCAACTGCATGCACAAAGCGCGGGCTTCAATGTACCATCACAGCTATTATCCATGCTGCCGTACCTGGCGACGATCGGGGTGCTGGTGGTGATTTCCCGGGATCGGTTGGCCCTGCGTCTGAACCGCCCCGCCGATCTCGGTAAAGTGTTCGACCCGGTTAATTAAATTCAGATTATTTCCCAGATTATTTCGCTGAGACAACCATCCTTCAATACACAACCTTTGCAAAAGAGAGACACAAGATGCGCAAAATACTGATCCGCATAGGCACCCTCGCCAGCCTGCTACTGCTCCTGAGCGTGCCCCTGGCTCAAGCGGGTGAGCCCTTTAAAGTCGGCTTCGTTTACGTCGGCCCGGTCGGTGATCATGGCTGGAGTTACCAGCATGATCAGGGCCGCAAAGCCGTCGAAAAAGCCTTCGGCTCGAAAGTCAAAACCACCTACGTGGAAAGCGTAAAAGAAGGCGCTGATGCCGAACGGGTCATCCGCCAACTGGCGAGCAAAGGCTATGGGCTGATTTTTACCGCCTCGTTCGGTTTCATGAATGCCACCGTAAAAGTGGCCAAGCGTTTTCCGAAGGTGAAATTTGAACACGCCACCGGCTACAAACGACTGAAAAACCTCGGCACCTATGCCGCGCGTTTTTATGAAGGGCGCACCGTGACCGGTGAGATCGCAGGGCACATGACCAAAAGCAACATCATCGGCTACATCGCCTCGTTCCCAATCCCGGAAGTCGTGCGCGGCATCGATGCCTTCACATTGGCGCTGCGCCGGGTGAATCCCAAAGCAGTGGTCAAAGTGGTGTGGGTGAATTCATGGTACGACCCCGGCAAAGAAGGTGACGCCGCCAAAGCCCTCGTCGACCAGGGCGCCGATGTCATCATGCAGCACACCGATTCCCCGGCCCCCTTACAGGTCGCGCAAAGCCGCGGCGTCTGGGGCGTAGGCCAAGCCTCGGATATGCGCAAGTTCGCCCCCAAGGCCCAACTTACCGCGATTGTCGATCATTGGGATGAGTACTACATCGCCCAGACCCGCGCCGCCATGAACGGCACCTGGAAGGCCGGCGATACCTGGGACGGCCTGGCCGCAGGGATGGTCAGGCTCGCGCCATTCAACCCCGCCATTCCCGCCGATGTCGTCAAAGACGCCGAGCAGACCATCGCCGATCTAAAAAGCGGCGCTCGCCACGCCTTCGAAGGCCCCATCCACGACCAAAGCGGTAAACTGCGTGTCCCCAAAGGCCAGCACCTGCCAGATTCCGAACTGGCCAAACTGAACTGGTACGTGGAAGGCGTACAGGGGGAGTTACCGAAATAAGCCGGTGAGCAGGACATTGCCAGGGCCGGGGCCGGACGCACATCCGCCCCGGCCAGTAAGCGCGCTGATCACGCCAAGCAGAGAGATTCAGCCGAATTACCCCTCTAGATCTACACCCGAGGCCCATCCTGCTGTATCATCGCGCACCCCGCCGTAATTCACGTCTACGGGCCGTTAGCTCAGTTGGTAGAGCATCTGACTTTTAATCAGGTGGTCGCAGG
>CAZAWX010000143.1:0-9657 GCA_964488985.1 uncultured Ectothiorhodospiraceae bacterium | reverse complement strand
GGAGCGGTGTCTGGCCGAGGCAACTCTACTTGGATTCGATTTGTTCGAGCAGTTTCAATATGTGTTCATTCGATTGTGTCAGCCTGGACGTCATCGTCTTAAGAAATACCTGGTTGAACCGTAACTGGCCGCTAATGCTGATCTGGTCCAGAACGCGCCCATTGAGCCTTATCAACAGGCAATCTTCCCGGCTTACGACTGAAGCACTGCGTTTATCCTGGTTAATCACGGCTATTTCACCAAAACATTGCCCCTTGCCAAGCTCCGCCACCTCCTGGCCGTGATAGCGAATAGAGACCTCACCACTGACAACAATGTAAAAGGCGTCTTCAGCTTCATTTTCATCAATGATCGTGGTGTTAGCCGCAACATTAAACCAATGGCTGTGTTCGAGGGCTTCACGAATTTCCGAATCACTGAATTCGTTGAAAATCGATAGCTTGCGTGCTGTTTTGAATTTGTCTATGGGGGGTGGTGGATTGTTCCCGTGATTGAGTTCACCAAAGAGTAGCGCCAGATCTGCCGCCATCTCATAACCGTACCCATAGCGGTGCTCGATGGATTTGGCCATTGCTTTATTGATGATGTTGACCAGGCCGGGTGGAACATCATTGCGCCGTTCGGTAATTGGTACTGGGTTCTCCTCAACAATTTTGCGCACCATCTGAACAATACTTTTGGCCAGTAGGGGTGGGCTGCCGGTGACCAGTTCGTAGGCAATGACACCGAGGGAATACAGATCTGTCTGGTGATTCAACTCAACTTCAGTCACCTGCTCAGGTGACATATAGCGGGGTGAACCAAGCATCCCCATGACCTGTGTCGCATCACTCAAGGCATCCTCCGCGATTCCGAAGTCACCAATTTTTACCTTGCCATCACCAGTGAGCATGATATTTGAAGGCTTGAT
The DNA here is from genome assembly GCA_964488985.1 of uncultured Ectothiorhodospiraceae bacterium. Lineage (GTDB taxonomy): Bacteria > Pseudomonadota > Gammaproteobacteria > HK1 > HK1 > CAZAWX01. The sequence goes on along the minus strand of CAZAWX010000143.1, from coordinate 8,747 downwards.
ATCACGATGTATGACGCCTCGACGATGGGCATAGTCCAATGCTTTGGCGCACTGATACAGTATCTCCACGACCTTGCGCAGCGGTAGTAATGCGTCGGGTTGAATATAAGAGCGTAAAGTGTCCGCTCCATCAACGTATTCCATAACGATATAGGGTTGATTGTCCTGCTCACCGGCATCCAGAATTGCCAGGATGTTGGGATGTTCCAGGGCGCCGCCAGTCTTGGCTTCATTAAAAAATAATTTACGCGCGATCTTGCCGCCATTTTCCTCCTCGGTCGCCTGGCAGAGTTTTATGGCAACTGTCTGATCGGTAAACGTGTCATGTGCACGATAAACAACGGCCATATTTCCTTCGCCGGCGACGTCCAGAATCGAATACCTGCCAATTTGCTTGAGTTCAGTCATGGTTGGACCGACGATTTTTGCAGAAAATATAACGTATATAATACAATTAGATAGAGAATATATCTAATGTGAAATTTGATAATCAGTCGTGACTGAGCGTGGCCGCCACCTTGGGAGCTGATTTATAGAATCCGGTTCGGTTCAGCGCGCTGAGCGCAATCAGGCATTTTGTGCGGGATACAGGCGTAGTTTTTGGCCAATTTGCAAGATTGTGTTTTTCTGAATCGAGTTCCAGCGTACCAATTCCTGAGTGGATACCCGATAGTGTCTGGAGATGCTCCAAAGATTGTCGCCACGGCGAATCACATGAAAACTCGGGCGTTGCTCGTTTTTGGCCAGACGCGGACGGGGGTTGGTGCGCCATGCTGACTTAGACGTGCCCGAAGACCAGATGACGAGTCTTTGACGGGGGTGTAGCAGGCTTTTCGAAGTCAAGTTATTCCACCGCAACAGCTTGCGCATCGACACTTTGAAACGCCGTGCGATTAACCAGATACTGTCACCGGAACGTACTCGATAGGTTCTGCGGGAACTCGAGCGTTGGGCACGCAGGATACCGTTGCGCACCTCTTTGCTGAGTCCGGCAAAGGCCCGCCGACTATTTCCGGCGGCGCTAATTTTCAATTGCTGGCCCACTTGCAGTACATTGTTTCGCAATTGGTTGCTATTGCGGATGCTTTGCACCGACACCCCGTAATGTCGGGCAATACTGCCTAACGATTCCCCTTTGGCAACGGCATGATGTGACCAGTTCAAACGTTGCAGCTTGCCTAGTTTGCCAAGTGCAAGTTGAAAGCCCGTAGCTGATTCGGTGGGTACAAGCAAGCGATGCGGTCCCGCTGGATCTGTCACGTTACGGATGAAACCTGGGTTGAGTAATAACAACTCGTTGAGACTGATTCCCACCATCTCAGCGGCTTTGGCTAAATCAATCTGACCGCCTGTGGCAACGGCGGTGAAGTAGCGTGCTTCATCAATGGTGTCCAAATTGATGTTGTAACGTTGGGGATGCCTGAACAGGGCAGCCACGGCAAGCAGTCGTGGGACGTAGGCCCGAGTTTCTGCTGGCAGGCGCAATGACCAAAAATCAGTCTTTCTGCCGAGTTTTCGGTTGCGTGCGATCGCCCGCCCAACATTGCCTTCTCCGGAGTTATAGGCGGCAATTGACAGTAACCAGTCGCCGTTAAATTCGTTGTTAAGTTTTTGCAGATAATCGAAGGCCGCACGTGTTGATTCGGTGATGTCCCGACGTGCGTCGTACCAGTGGCTCTGTTTTAGTCCGTAAATGCGCCCCGTGGAGCGTATGAATTGCCATATTCCCATAGCCCCAGCGGGCGAACGCGCATAGGGCTGGTAGGCGCTCTCCACGATAGGCAGCAATGCCAGCTCAGTGGGAATTTTTCGACGTATCGCCTCATGCACGATGTAAGATAAATATAGCCGTGCGCGGTCCGTGACCCTCTGAATATAGTCGGGTCTTTTGACGTACCAATCGAGTTCTCTTTTTACGCTGCGGTTCATTATGGCGGGGAGGCCATAGCCAGCACGCAGAGGGACCCAGATATCCTGCTGCGGAGGCTCTCCTGTGTCCATTCGCAGTTTCGCCGCTGCAAGACGTCTCTGCTGCGCTCTGTCACGCAGGCGTTTGAGTATAATGAGGTCGGAAGCTGCAATTGAGCCAGACGGTGGCGGACCCGGCGCGATCAGAATAGTTTGTCCTGCGGCACTGGCTGCTGAGCGTTGCGGTTCAATATTGCGTACAGTATCTGTCTGGACGCAAGCAGACAGAAACACTGACACAGTCAGAACCGCTATTGGAAACAGGCGTGTACTGCAGTGAGTCGTTGTATTCTCAAGAGGCATTTACAGTCGCTATAGTGTCGGTAATTTGCGCCACCGATAGTGGCCGGGATCAGGCACCGCATATTCGAGCCGCATACAACCGCTAATGCTAGGGGGACGAGGACCTTCGGGTCAAGGTGCGCAAATACACAATTCTTGCGATTAAGGACAATCCGTTGGCGACAAAATTGGCAGTAAATGGCAAAAGATCAGGCTCTGGGGCTGATTTAAGGGAGCGAAATAACCTAAACTCCCGTTGCGATGTCACCACAGATCACGGAAAGCGATAAGCAGTCAGTACGAACCGGTTTACGTGACTGGTTTGAGCGGGATGCCGGGCGGCGCTTGATCGAAAGTGAACGGGATCTGTTTGCGGAGCAACTGAGTAATCTGTTTGGCTATCATCTGGTTCAGATTGGGCGGCTTGCTGATATTGATCTGCTTACCAGTAGTCGTATCAATCAGCGCTTTGTTATGGACCTGGGAAGTGGCAAAGAGGCGCCCAGCAAGTACCCGACATTTCGCGCCGCAGCCAGCGAACTACCTGTAGAGTCTGATTGTGTCGATGTTGTTGTTCTGCCTCATGTACTGGAGTTTGACACACGGCCACATGAGGTCTTGCGCGAGGCCGCGCGAATATTGGTGCCCGAGGGACATTTATTAATTAGCGTATTTAATCCCATAAGTTTGAGCGGAGTCTGGCGTTTGGCGCTTAAGCACAAAGGCAAGGCCCCCTGGTGCGGTCATTTTTATACACAGCACCGTATTCGTGACTGGTTAGAATTGCTCGGTTTCGAGCTTAGAGTCGTGCAGACGTTGTTTTATACGCCACTTGTGGTTCATCCGCAGTTGCAGAAATTTTCAGAACCACTTGATCGATTAGGACGGCTACTGTGGCCACTTTTCGCAGGCGTCTATATATTGTATGCGCGCAAACGTATTTCGACGTTGACACCAATTCGGCCACGGATGGCGTATCGGCACAGCTTGGTCGGTATCAGCCTTGCAGGCCCTTCAACTCGGGTGAGTGGACGTGACAAAGCGGGTTGATATCTACACTGATGGTGCCTGTAGCGGTAACCCGGGTCCTGGTGGCTGGGGTGCCCTGTTGCGATATGGAGATAATGAAAAAGAACTCAGTGGGGGTGAGGCGCATACCACTAACAACCGCATGGAGATGATGGCGGTCATTCGTGCGCTTGAAGCACTATCACAGCCTTGCACGGTATGTCTCACGACGGATTCAAAATATGTTAGCGATGGTATAACCCGATGGCTGCCCGGGTGGAGACAAAGAGGCTGGAAAACAGCCAGCCGCCAACCTGTCAAAAACACTGATCTTTGGCAGCGCCTTGATGCGCTATGTGCCGGCCATACCATTGAGTGGCGGTGGGTGAAAGGCCATAGCGGTCATATCGAAAATGAACGGGTCGACAAATTAGCGCGAGATGCAATTGGCAAGTTGAATGATTAAAGGACAACAGTGATGGCACGGCAAGTCGTCTTGGACACGGAAACCACAGGGCTCAATGTCAGTGACGGACACAGAATAATAGAGATTGGTGGAATTGAAATACTGAACCGTCGCATCAGCACCGAGAACCGGTTTCATCGCTATATTAATCCGCAACGTGATATAGAGGCTGGAGCACTGGAGGTTCATGGAATAACTGCGGAGTTTCTTGCCGATAAACCTTCGTTTGAAGAAATAAGTGAAGACTTTGTGCAGTTTATTTCCGGTGCTCAGCTGTTAATTCATAACGCAGCATTTGATGTCGGATTCATCAACCATGAATTATCAATTATGGCAGGACCGCTTAAGTGCATTGAAGATGTCTGCAGCATCGTGGATACACTTGACATGGCCCGCGAGCGTCATCCGGGTCAGAAAAACTCTCTTGATGCGTTATGTCAGCGATATGAGGTGAACAACGCGCATAGACAGCTTCACGGTGCTTTGCTGGACGCCGAAATTCTTGCTGAAGTATATCTGGCGATGACCGGTGGGCAGGCGAGCCTGGAGCTACCAGCAGCCAATGCTGGGATTACACCTGGCACAATCGTGGAATTGGCAGATTCGGGCAAGTCGATGCCGGTTGTTCGGGCCTCGGCCGAAGAAATGGCGGGGCATGAACAGTATTTGGATAAATTAGACAGCCAGTGTGGCTCGGGTAGTCTGTGGCGGCGTATCTGAACGGTGTTGGTGTGGCGCGATAGTCGCCCGTCGGCAACAGTTAAAGCAGTAGATTTTCAAGGATGGACAAAGCATGAGCAGTTCCTTAATAAATACCTACAATCGATTACCGGTTCGCTTTACGCATGGCGACGGTGTTTGGCTGTATGACGATCAGGGTAATCGATATCTTGATGCCCTCAGCGGCATTGCTGTTTGCGGTCTGGGTCACGCGCACCCGCGCATCACCGCAGCCATCAGCGAACAAGCTGGACGTTTATTGCATACCTCGAACCTGTATGAAATTCCGCTGCAGGAAGAACTTGGGCAACGGTTGTTGCAGCTCAGTGGTATGCAGGGGGCGTTTCTGTGTAATTCCGGTGCAGAAGCAAACGAGGCCATGATAAAACTAGCCCGCCTGCACGGCCACCGTATGGGTTTTGATGAACCGAGTGTCATCACCATGCAAGGCTCTTTCCACGGCAGAACTCTGGCGACCTTAAGTGCAACAGGGAATCCTAAAGTACATAAAGGCTTTGCACCGCTAGTCGGAGGATTTGTACATGCGCCTTTCGCCGAAATCGATAGTGTTCGACAGCTTGCTGAACGCGACAATCAGATTAGCGCGGTGATGGTCGAGGCAATCTTGGGCGAGGGCGGTGTGGTCGTTCCACCCGTTGGGTATTTGCAGGCACTACGTGAGGTTTGTGATGCACACGGATGGCTGTTGATGATGGATGAAATTCAAACCGGAATAGGCCGTACGGGTTGTTGGTTTGCGCATCAACATGAAAATATACATCCCGATGTCATGAGCCTGGCGAAAGCACTGGGCAATGGCTTGCCTATCGGTGCCTGCCTGGTTGCAGACAAGGCGGTTGATCTATTCACGCCGGGTTCACATGGGACGACCTTCGGTGGTAATCCACTGGCATGCAGTGCGGCATTGGCAGTGTTGGATTGCATGCAGGAAGAAAATTTGCCCGAACGCGCAGGACAACGTGGGCAGCAACTGATCGATGAACTCAATACGGGATTGACCGGATTGAACTGTGTCCAGGAGATTCGTGGCAAAGGGCTGATGCTGGCAGTGCAGATGGAGCATCCCTGTGCGGAACTGGTGGCTATGGCACTCAAACGTGGTCTGCTGATAAATGTCACGGCGGACAGGGTTGTCCGTCTGTTACCACCCCTCATTATTGATGCGGAACAAACCTCAATGTTGGCTGAGGCATTATGCAAATTAATCAGGGATTGGAATGCTGGGATCAAAGACTGATCGTGCCGGTTCAGTATCAGCGCATAGTGATGTTATGCCGGACAAAGACCATGTCATGAGAACATCATCGCTGGAAATTTCTGCGGTCTCCATCGCCTATGAAGGCCAATGGGGAGTGCGTAATCTATCGTTACATCTGAATTTGGGTGATTTTGGTTGTCTGTTAGGGCCAAGTGGCTGTGGTAAAACAACCACCTTGCGCGCTATTGCGGGTCTGGAATCTATTGCCAGAGGTGAAATAAGGATCGAAGGCGAATGTGTATCCTCAGTTCACCGCGAGCTTGCACCGGAGCGGCGCAAGGTTGGTATGGTCTTTCAAGAGAACACCTTGTTCCCACACCTGGATGTGAGGGGCAATGTCGCATTCGGCCTGCGGCATCTCAAAGCGCACAACCAGACACTACGCGTGGATGAAATGCTCCATTTATTGGGGCTCGATGGCCTGGCAAATCGTTATGTGCATGAATTATCAGGTAGCCAAAGGCAACGGGTTGCCATTGCGCGTGCTCTGGTGCAACGGCCACATCTGGTATTGTTTGATGAGCCCTTTTCCAGCCTGGATTCAGATTTACGTGAACGGATTGGCCAAGACGTAAAGCGGATACTCAAAGATCTCGGTATTACGGCTTTACTGGTGACTCACGATCAGAACGAAGCATTTGCCCTTGCAGATCAAATCGGGGTCATGCGTGAAGGCGAATTATTGCAATGGGATTCCGCCTATAATATTTATCATGAGCCGAATGATCGTTTTGTGGCGAGATTTGTCGGGCAGGGGACGTTTCTGCGTGGCAGTCAACGACAAGCGGATACTGTTGCGACCGAACTCGGTGAACTCAAGGGAGATCGGGCCTATCGGTATCCAATGAATGCCCAGGTTGACGTCCTGCTGCGGCCTGATGATATTGCAATAGATCCACACAGTAGCCACAAAGTGCGTGTAAGTGCTAAATCTTTTAAAGGGGCAAACATTCTTTACCATCTGACCCTGGCGTCAGGGGACCAGCTGCTGTGCATGACCCCGAGTCACTTCGATTTCGCAGTCAATAGCGAAGTCGGAATTAAAGTAGTGGCCGACCATCTGGTCGTGTTTGCCAATGATTGCGAAAAGGCAACGACTCAATGAAGCTTTTATTAAGCAATGATGATGGTTACCTGGCCCCAGGCCTGAGTGCGTTAGCAGCTACGTTGGCCACTTTTGGTTCTGTTACCGTGGTGGCGCCGGACCGCAATCGTAGTGGCGCAAGTCATTCCTTGACACTGGATGCACCCGTGCGCGCACGGGTCGATGATCGTGGTTTTATTTACGTCGATGGCACGCCATCGGATTGTGTACATCTGGCCATTACCGGGCTGCTCAAAGAGGAGCCGGACATGGTTGTGTCGGGGATTAATGCCGGTGCGAATATGGGTGATGATGTCCTCTATTCAGGTACTGTGGCAGCTGCCACAGAAGGTCGATTTCTAGGGCTGCCCAGTATCGCGATTTCCCTGGTGCTTGACGGTGGGGAACATTATCAATGCGCTGCTGAAGTTGCCTTACGTCTGATACGAGCCATGCCTGGTATGCGGGTCCCGGCGAATACAATTTTGAATGTCAATGTTCCTGATTTGCCTTTTTCAGAACTTTGCGGATTCCGTACCACGCGACTTGGATACCGCCATAAATCAGAACCGGTGGTGAAATCCAGAGATCCTCACGGCGAACTGGTTTATTGGGTAGGGCCTGCTGGCTCAGAGCAGGATGCCGGACCCGAAACTGATTTTTATGCGGTACGTAATGGTTATGTGTCTGTGACGCCTTTGAGTGTAGATATGACCCGGCACAGCGCACTTGAAGACACGCGTCGATGGCTTCAGGAACTCACATTGGACTGAAAATCAAATGCAAGGTATCGGCATGACGTCCCTGCGTACCCGCGAGCGATTGCTACGCAGGCTGCAGGCGGATGGTATTCAAAATTTATATGTTCTCGACGCGATCCGGGAAGTTCCGCGTCATTTATTTATTGATGAAGCCTTGGCTTCACGGGCATACGAAGATACCGCTTTACCGATTGGCAATGGGCAGACCATTTCGCAACCTTATATCGTTGCACTAATGACGGAGGCATTGATTGCGAGTGGCCCGATAAGCAAGGTGCTGGAGATTGGCACAGGCTGTGGTTATCAAAGTGTGATATTGGCCCGTCTCATGCAACAGGTTTACACCATTGAGCGAATTGAAAATTTGTTGTTTCAAGCCCGCGAGCGATTCCATACTCTAAATGTGCGCAATATCCATGCCCGTCATGGTGACGGCTTTAAAGGTTGGCCTCAAGAGGCCCCTTTTGACGGCATCGTACTGACGGCCGCGCCGAGCAGTATTCCAGATGCATTGTTGCAGCAATTGCGATCCGGTGGTCGCCTGATATTGCCGGTAGGGGGACGTACCGGACAACGTCTGGTCATCATTGAACGACAGGGAGATGATTTCAGGGAAACTGAACTGAGTGAGGTCAGTTTTGTGCCGATGCTGCCTGGTCTGGACTAACGCATTATGCTGAAACCGCTTATGTTGAGCCGTATTCTGGGTATATTTACCGTCTCAATCCTTTTGGCAGGATGCGGTGCAGGGCAAACCGTTGCACCACTTGGGCGTCTGTCGAAGCATCCGCGAGCGCCGGTGCAGAAAAAATCACAGGCCCTTCCAAAACTGCACCTGGTCCGTAAAGGGGAAAGCCTGTATGCAATTGCCTGGGCATATAACCTGGATTACCAAGACATCGCCAAATGGAACCGGATCGCCGAACCGTTTACGATATTTCCTGGTCAGCGGTTATTGTTGAGTGCTGGCCCGAAGCGTGCAAAAGTTAATCGTCGTAATGCTTCACCACCACCTACTCCCCGCAAGCCGAGGCATGCAGTTGTATCATCGCAAACACCGGCGGTGGCTAACCGGCGTCCACCCCCTGCAATTAAAACGACTCACAAAACAGCGAAACCCCCACCAAAAAAACCGACCCCGTATATTGGTGGCGTCGTCAAGCAATGGCGTTGGCCTGC
>CAZAWX010000142.1:0-9754 GCA_964488985.1 uncultured Ectothiorhodospiraceae bacterium | reverse complement strand
CGATGATATTAACGCCTATGAATGTCAAAATTCAAGAGTAAATTAACATCCACACCCACTTTCGAGCATTTCTCTCACCCGGCACCGGCACGAATCAGGCGCGCTCTGCGTGCAGCCGCTTTAGCCGCAACATTCTCGCCACGTTGTTTGTGTACACTGGCTATCAATTGCCAGTTTGTGGCCATAAGTTCACGCTGGCGTGGGTTACGATCCTGACCAATCAGTGTATTTGATTTCGCTGCAAGCGCTGCTGCCTGACCGGGTTTCCCCTGCTGAAAACGAGCCGTCGCCAGGCGATGCCAAAGCCATGCATTATTCGGTTCAATTGTTAATGCGCGCTCAATACTTTCGGCGCTACGTGCATATTCGCCGTTACGCTGGTAGGCATTGGCACGATTCAACAAGCTGACAACGGCAGGATTCAATTGCGTGGTGCCTGGCCAATCAGTGCTGGCTTCCAGTTGCCCTTCCTGCAGATCTGAGGTCTTTGCAGTCGGTGCTGAAAGAGACGAATCCGGATTTGCCAAGGCCGTAACAACAACATCGCGTGGCGCGGCAGATGAGGCGCGCAATGGTTTGTTATACCTTGGTGAAGATGCCTGTGGTGTTGAGGCAGGTGCGGTAAGTTCACTGACGGGTGCGGGTGGGTTGCTGGCACACGCACTCAGAAATAAATGTGCCGGAACCACCAACACTGTGAGGATACGAGGTGTGTTCAACGTAAGTTCTCCAGATTATCCACCGCTAGATCCCCGTGGCTTGAAACAGGATGTTGCCGGGAATCTGTATCTGCAACATTCACGCCGTTACCGCAGCCAGGCGGAAAATTTCCGTTATCACTATAGGGTAGACTGAGGGGGCCTGATGCACACCCAGACAAATGTTTCGTTCCCCGTTGAAACGCTGTTGCCGAAACCTTCGCCCAGCGAATACCGACGGGTGACGGCAAGTTCAACGCTTTTGGTCGTAATCTGGACATAACATCAAGCCATAATCGCAAGGCACCTGAAGCCCCTGTAAGGTGGGCATTTTGATTGTCATCTCGCCCGATCCAGGTAACGGTCAGGTGATTGGCACCGAAACCGGCAAACCAGCTATCACGAAGATCATCAGTCGTTCCGGTTTTACCTGCCATTGTAACTGCCGCAGGTAATTGGCGAGATGCCGATCGGGCCGTTCCCGTGCGCATAACTTCCTGCATCGCCCGCAAGGTCAAGTAGGTCGCTTTTGAATCCAGGGCGGAGTCAATCGTTAGCGGATAGCGAACAAGAGATGTGCCCACCGAATCAGTGACATTACGAATTGTGCGCAGCGCTTGCCTGTATCCACCTGTAGCGAGGGTTTGGTACATCCCACTGACCTGCAAGGGGCTTAGATCAATGGCTCCAAGCAGCACTGACGGGTATGGATTTATGGACTGAGTGAGACCCGCGGCTTTCAGATTATCAAGAATCTTCGAGATACCGACCTGCATTCCCAGGTGCACTGTTGCCTGATTATAAGAATGTGCCAAGGCGCTTATCAACGATACCTGGCCGTGGGATTTGCCATCGTAATTCTTTGGCGCCCAGATTCTTCCGGATGCGGATTTGAGTCGAACCGGGCCATCATTGAGCGGACTCGTGAGTTGATATTGCTGAGGATTTTGCAGAGCGCTGAGATAAACGAATGGTTTGATTAATGATCCGATCGGCCTTTTTGCGTCCAATGCTCTGTTGAAACTGTTGTTTCGTGATTCACGCCCACCCGTAAGGGCACGCACTTCACCTGTATGCGTATCTGTAACTACAATCGCTCCCTGTAGTTTACCTTTGGGGAGTTTTCGGCTTTTTTCCAGTTGCGAGAGACGGGATTTGATTGCCGACTGAGCCACATTCTGAATTCGGGGATCAAGTGTTGTAAAAATTCGCAGGCCCTCTGATTGCAGATCCTCAGAGCGATAGTCTCGCTGCAATTGGCGTCTGACCAAATCCAGATAAGCCGGGTATGGTGTGTTTGAAAGTGGCGCTTTGGAGGTTACACCTAAACCGGTTTTACGCATGCGAATGGCCATACTGGATTCAATCACGCCCTGTTCCGCCATGATTCTCAGAACCAGATTACGCCGTTGCAATGCCCGTTGCGGTTGCCGTCTTGGACTAAAATAAGAGGGCCCTTTCACCAAGCCGACCAACAATGCCATTTCCGGGACATTAAGTTCATTTAAGTGACGGCCAAAGTAAAATCTGGCCGCCAAACCAAAGCCATTGATTGACCGGTTGCCGTTTTGGCCCAGATAGACTTCATTCAGATAGGCCTGCAGTAACTCCCTTTTACTGTAGTGAAATTCGAGTAACACAGCGATCATGACATCGCTGAGTTTACGAATCAGACTACGTTCATTGGTCAGAAAATAGCTTTTCGCCAGTTGTTGCGTCAGGGTGCTTCCACCCTGAACTGTTCTGCCTGCCCGTATATTGGCCCATACAGCCCTGGCCATACCCTGCACAGAAACGCCGTGGTGGCTGAGGTAATGGCGATCCTCGACCGCCAGGAGCGCATTAATCAGTAAAGGCGACACATCACCAAGCCGAACCAGAATGCGATCTTCATTATGATTTGGATAAATTCGACCGATCAGTTGCGGCTCAAGCCGCACCAGCGAAACGGGTTTGCCACTGCGCCTGATCGAGGTAAGGCGTTGCCCTGTAAATGACAACGACAGTCGGCGGGCAGGCTCAGGGCCATCCCAGAATTGAAATTCACGGGTGCGAATCTTTATTTTACCCGCCTGAATTTGATAACTCGCCGTTCTGCCAAGTCCCGGGCGGTAATGCAGCGCTTGTAACAGCGCCACGATTTCCTTGGCGGAGATTGTCGCACCGGGATAAAGCTGCAGTGGACGGGCGTATATACGTGCCGGCAGTTGCCAGCGCCGGCCTTCAAACTGACCTCTGATAACAATGTCAAGCCAGGCGCCATACGCCAGCACGACAACACCCGCCAGTAACCCCAGACGTAGCAAAATTCGTTTTAAAAACAAAGCAACCGACGACTTCAGGCCACGCTTTGCCGGCATAGCCTTGCGTTTGCTTTTACGAGTACGAGTACGAGTACGGTTTGATTTTTCCCGGGCCATTGACGGGCCTCTTCAGCGCTACCCGTTGAGCATAAGCAATGGTCCTGCAATATTTCAAGCTTTTTATTAGAAAGATTTAATAACTAAATGATTTTACTAATATATTCCTTAATTTCAGAGCTATTCTACAGTCGATAAACTACGGTAAATATCGCCGCACAGTGCTCCAAGCCAGGATTATTGCACCTCACGCCAATCCTGCAGGCGCGAACGTAACCGGAGCACAGCCTGGGCATGTATCTGGCAAATCCGCGATTCTGTAACACCGAGCACATCACCTATTTCCCGCAAATTCAAATCCTCGTCGTAGTACAACGACATGACAAGTTGTTCGCGTTCCGGCAATGATCCGACAGCACGCTTCATGTACTGGCGAAATTCACTACTTTCAAGTTTCTCCAACGGCCCGGCAATATCACCAAAAATACCCCGGGCAATGTTATCAACACCGGTTGTGAGGTCTTCTGTGCTGAACACTTTATGCATGGACGCATCTTTCAGAATTTTGTGGTATTCGGACAAGTCCATATCCAGATGCTCGGCAATTTCGACATCCCGCGCATCGCGGGCCTCACTGCATTCAATCTCACGGATCGCATTTGATACCTGGCGCATTTTACGGAACAGGGACCGAGGTGCCCAATCCAAGCGCCGCACTTCATCGAGCATTGCACCGCGTATCCGGATGCCAGCGTAAGTTTCAAAACTGGCGCCATGGTCAGATTCATAGTTTTGATACGCTTCCAACAAACCAATCATCCCAGACTGTATGAGATCATCTACCTGTACGTTTGATGGCAGCCTGTTAATCAAGTGGTACGCTATGCGACGCACCAACGGGGTGTGTGTTTGTATCAACTCATTAGCCGACAAAGCGACCAATTGTGTTGACTCCTGTTCCAAGTTTGCCAGATTCATTGCGTATTCCCCTTGCACCGCACGCCACAGTTTTGTGGAACCGACAGTGCTCGCTCACGTTATGTCTACGTAGCAATTTTCACGCCAATGATTCAAAGGTAAGAATTTACATTAATTAGAACAGATAACTTTTTGATATTGATATAATCATCGATCTATAAAATCCTTGGATTAAGGAAACTTTAGAATTTTATGTCTTGGTCGGGGGATCATGGCGTTAAAATGGCGCCAATACTCCGTGACGAAAGTCACATTATATACATTTAATTCATGGTGTTCTTGATGTAAGCGGCCTCATCAGGCCGTTGAATTCCTAGTTTCTTCATCTTCTCTACCAGAGTTGTTCTTCCCATACACAGTCTTTTCGCGGCGTGGGCAACAATACCATCTGCCTCACTCAGTGCCTGGCAAATTAATGCTCTCTCCATTCGGGCAAGGTGTTCCTTCAGGTCGAGTCCTTCGCGGGGCAAGTTTTGCTTTGCCACCACCATTGCAGACAAATCGAGGCTATTTTCAGCTGCGATTGTGCGCATTGAATCTGCAGCTTGGTATTTAACGGGCAAGTCCACGACATCGACCACACCGTATGGGAACAAAATATTCAGCCGCTCCATCAGGTTAGCCAATTCACGAACGTTTCCTGGCCAGGGATACCGGCCCAGGGATTCCATCGCCGCGGGCGTCAAGCGAATAGAGCCTCTTTTTTCGTGCTCTATGCGGCTAATGAGGTCACTGACCAACAATGGCAGGTCTTCGATTCTATCCCGTAGCGGCGGCATGTCGATCGGAAATACGTTCAACCGATAATATAAATCTTCACGAAAACTCCCCTTCGCGATCCCCTGTTCGAGATTAGTGTGTGTTGCCGCGACAATACGTATATCAGCGCCGATGCTCGTGTTGCTGCCCACCCGTTCGAATGCACGTTCCTGCAGAACCCGGAGTAATTTGACTTGCATGGGCAACGGCATATCGCCAATTTCGTCCAGAAACAGTGTTCCACCACAGGCCACTTCGAAGCGGCCGCGACGGGTGTTAATCGCCCCAGTAAATGAACCTTTTTCATGGCCAAACAATTCACTTTCCATCAATTCCGCCGGGATGGCACCGCAATTTACTGGAACAAAGGGTTTGTAGCGGCGCTTTGAGTGGTAATGAATATGTCGTGCAACCACCTCTTTGCCCGTACCAGATTCCCCCAGAACCAGAACACTCGCCTCGGTTTGTGCGACTTGTTCAATCAATTTGCGCACATCGCGTATTGCAGAACTGGTCCCGATTAAATTTCTGAACAGTTCCAGTGAACGGGGTTGCCCGGCCAAATGCCGATTCTCAAGGTATGCAGCGACCTGTTGCATGGCAGATTGAACTTCGGTGACATGGGCCGGGATTGACATGCAGGCGATACAACCGGACTCAAGCAGTGGGTGGGTTGCCTCAGTATTTTCCGACATACGGATTATTGGCATATGCGGCACACGTTTACGTACTTCCACAAATGCATTGAATACATCATCCCCCTCACCACAGGGGCCTATGATCATGGCATCGAAGGACCCCTCCGCTACTGTAAGCTCTACGGCTGCAGCAGGTGATGGTGACAAGGAAACGTCATATTCGAGAAACTGCAGATTGTTCAGCAGCGCCTGTGCACGTTCAGTGTCCGGATCAACAATAAGTATATTCAGCATTTTAGTGTGGCTATTGGTATTGGGCCCGGTTGGATAAGCCCCGTGGAATCAATTTACGACCGCCAGCAATCATGGATTGGCGGCTACAGATCCGGGCCACGTGACGTGTAACTGCTCATAGGTTAGTTCTCAAGCGCAATCATGTGGAATCGATGCGTCTTCTGGGACCAATATCCATCTATTCCGCATGGTTGCGCCTGAGAACTAACCTATGTGTAACTGCTATTTAGTAGAGCATGTATGCAAGTTTGATGTCAAAATATTGGCACTAAATACACAGGAAGCAAGCGCTACGCATGGTATCCACTACGACAATGAGCGGCGCAGTATAAATCCGACAGCTCACCATTGCGGTAAATACTGTAGATCTTCTGGCCTGTCGATATCATTGAATTGACGGATTTCCCGGTACCCCCAGTCAAGCTCGCTGATCCGTTGTCGGGTGATGTCCAGGACCTGTTCAGTTCCCCAGGGGATATCCGTAAACAGGCGCACATCAAGCTTGCGGGCACCAATTAACACATAGCCCCCGTCTGCTGCAGGCCCCAACACTAATGGACAGTGTTGCGTCAGGCTTGCTTGTGCCGCAAATAAATCTGCAACCTTGATTTGCGGACAGTCGCAGCCAATGAGCACAACTTTTGTGAAATTGCTCAGTGCATGGTCCATCGCCTGGTACATACGCAAGCCCAGATCAGCACCCTGTTGCACTCGCAGTGTTATGGGATGTTCAGTCTGTAACGATTGAAATACAGGGTGCCGGGTATCTGGCGTGCAATACAGTTCCACGCAGGAGAAGTCCGACTGACATGCCGTGGCAACGATTTTTTCCAACATCCGCTGGTAGAGTTGCGTTGCCCCGGCCACCCCCAGAGCAGGTATCAAGCGCGTTTTCACCAAGCCCGGAACAGGTGCTTTGGCAAAGATGATAAGTGCCGTCACAGCAACTCTTTTTCAGGATCCCGGACGTTGGTTATATCGTCGGGCCAGCTTATCAGGATCCACACCAAAAAAGTACGCCAGGCGTAAGCGCCACATCAACAAGATCGTGTTAAACGTTCCGTTGCGTTGCCAGCGCCTGCTGGAGGTGGTAATCGTTTCCGGACACCTGATAGGTGGTTGCCGCCGGGATAACAGCCGTGACAGGGCAATATCCTCCATTAACGCAATGTCCGGAAACCCGCCGCAGGCTTTAAATAAATCTATCGAGACGAACAACGTCTGGTCACCGGTGCATATCCTTGTCAGCCTCGAACGCAGGTTCATCATGCGGGCAATCAATGGGTAGCTCCAGCGAACGCCGGACAAGCGTACATTGAAAAACCCCCAGAGCGGATCTTCGAGTTTGGCAAGGGATGTCAGTCGTTGCCAGGCGTTATCCCCCAATTGTGTATCAGCATGCAAAAATACCAATAAACGCCCTCGGGATATTACCGCGCCAGCATTCATTTGCTTGGCCCGGCCTGGTTGACTACGTAGCAAACGGATGCCCTCTAGTGGTAAAAGTTCCTGAAGATCGTCGCGACTACCACCGTCGACAACGATAATTTCAATATTAGCGCGCGGCAAACAGGCAAGGCCCCGCAGGATGTGCCCAGCCTCATTTAAAATCGGAATAATAACGCTGATAGCAGGTTGTTGAACTAAATTACTCGAGGGCTCCACCGCAACTGCTCCCCTGCCCTGCCGTACAGGCAAAACAATGATCTTTTACGGTAATGGGATTTCCATCCAGAGCTTCACCCAACAGATGCTTCAAGTGCACTTGACCATAACCATTCAGACGCATAGGTAATTTCAGCATCTGGTTGAAGTCACAATCATAAATATTGCCCTCCCAACCAACACTAATCAGGCTCCGGCACATCACCGTGTTGAGGTTTTCTTCCTGATAGGCCACTTTGAGCGTCTGCATATAACTTGCAAAGGTTCCTTTCGAAATCAACACACTGCCAAAACGGCCAATAGGGACATTCGTCATTGCCAACAACTGGTTGAATTCGATGCCGTGTTTTTGACCCAGTTCGTGTTTATATTGACGTTCGAGTTCACCCTGTGGCGGTGGCAGTACGGCCCCCTGCGGATTGTAAATAAGATTAAGTTCAAGCCCACTCTCAGGCATTGCATAACCTAACGAATTCAATAGGCGTATGGCCCGAATGCTTGAGTCAAACACGCCCTTACCACGTTGCAAATCGACATTTTCACTTTGATAGCAAGGTAGCGACGCGACAATTTCCACACCATTTTCGGCGAGAAACTCTGCTGTTCCCTCATAACCGGGTTCCAGTAAAATAGTCAGATTGCAACGATCGATAACGTGGATATTACGTTTCATCAGCTGCGAGACAAAATAACGAAAGTGTGGATTCATCTCCGGTGCACCACCGGTAATATCAACAACTCTGATTGCGTTGCGATCGATGAGTTCAAGTGCCAGATCCAGAGTTTCCCTGGACATTTCCTCGGTACGTTTCGGTCCGGCATTGACGTGGCAATGTGTACAGCTCTGATTACACCGATATCCCAGGTTAATCTGCATGATTTCGAGCTTTTTTCTGTTAATCGGAGGAAAACTGCTGCTGTTAACCAGCAACGGCAGAGTATCGTGCATAGAGAACTCCTATGAGCGTTTCGATTCAATTACCCGTGGGTAGACTGCTAAATGGCAAGAGGGTTCAAGTATATTGTGGTAGAAATGTTCCTCTTTTTACGCAAACACCCTGTCAAGTCGAAACTGGAAACATAATGTATCGAACAAGTGTCAGATTGTAATGACAAGTAGGCCATAGGGCACTAGAATTCACATCCCGGAATACGGGGCCGTAGCTCAGCTGGGAGAGCGTCGCGTTCGCAATGCGAAGGTCAGGAGTTCGATCCTCCTCGGCTCCACCACTCCATCTGTCATTGTCCGAATGGCGATGTTCGGATGGTCATACAGTCAACATTCATATCGGCATGTCAGCCCCGGTAGCTCAGTTGGATAGAGCGACGGCCTCCTAAGCCGTAGGTCCCACGTTCGAATCGTGGTCGGGGCACCACCCGAGGCAGTATGTTGTCAATTGGAAACCATCAATCGCTATGCGTCACAGCGACCCTAAGTACAGCCTGCTGTCTTCATTCGGTATCGGCTCTTTACCTCACCACTTCCTGTGCCAATGCGTGTACGAGGCCACACGAAGCCAATACCCGGCTTGGAAAAACTGGTTGATTCAGCGCTTTGTAAATTATTATCAGGTTAATCTGGATGAAGCGTGTCTTTCGGATATCCAGGCTTTTACCGATTTCAATGCGTTTTTTACCCGTGAATTAAAGCCTGGAGCGCGAACTTTTGATCTTGGCAAGGACACTATAATCAGTCCCGCCGATGGTTATTTAAGCGAGTTCGGAGCCATTGAGAACGGGCAACTCCTACAGGCGAAAGGCCGTCGCTATACACTGCAAGCGTTACTTGCCGACGATGCTGGACTGACCAGGCAATTTATGCACGGGCACTATCTTACCGTGTATCTGTCACCACGAGATTATCATCGGGTGCATATGCCCGTGGCCGGTCAGTTACGCGAAATGGTGCATGTTCCCGGGCGTCTTTTCAGCGTTAATGCCAACAGTGCAGCGAGTGTAAACCGCTTATTTGCTCGTAATGAACGTGTTATCTCTATATTCGATACGCACATGGGCGCTATAGCCGTTATTTTGGTCGGTGCACTATTCGTCGGTAATATCGAACAAACCTGGGCAGGACAAGTGGCTCCTGGGAAGGATGGCGAGATCAAGCGAGTCGATTACACAAATGAAAATTTCATTTCGATTGCCCAGGGAGTCGAAATGGGGCGATTCAATATGGGATCCACCGTCATCGTTTTATTGGAAAATTCAGCCGTTGACTGGATGTCTCAATTAAACGTGGACCAACCGCTGCGCTTAGGCCAGGCGCTGGCAGCGTATCGTGGATTCTGATTTGGATTTTATCCCGTCTATTCCACTTGGTTGCGCTTAAGAACAAACCTAGGAGCCAAGTATCATC
>CAZAWX010000141.1:0-9826 GCA_964488985.1 uncultured Ectothiorhodospiraceae bacterium | reverse complement strand
TTCACGAACGGATTTTCCTTAGCCAAATAAGTGCGTTTGCGGCGGGCCGTGACGCTCGGGCAACCGAATGGTCCTTGCCCAGCGGTATTTCCTGCGAATGGATGATACGAAAATCCGCATCGCTGAAAAACCAGCACAACCTTGACTGGCTGGATAATAACTTGATGGCGTCAAAATGAACTCTGGAGCTGCCCGGGGTGAGCAGTATTTCCCCGATCAGCGGATCATCGGGCCGGGTGAGCGCTTCAACGCTAAGTAATATTACCGCGGTGGTCTTCGCCTCGATCAAATCGGTTTCAAAGGATATCGGGATGGGTGCGGATGCCTGGCTAAGCAGACCCGGTCGGTTTTCGATTCGGAACCGACCAGATGGAAAAAAATGGCAGTCTCCCACTACCCGGCGTCAAACATACAAGGCAAACATGTCGCCGCGGAATCACCTTCACGCATACCCTTTTGTACTGAATGCGGGAAATATTTTATTTCTGAAGCAGCACCAAAGAGTCGTGCAGTGGAAGACTTTGCCAATCAGAGGAGGTAAATACTATCACACGCTGATGGTAGCTGTTTCATCAGGTCGGCTGCCGTTGCTTGTCCATGGACACACCGGTAGTCGACCTTTCACCGGTTTGACTGGCAGCCTGGTCATACCACAGGTCGTGATGCTGTTTGGCCCAATTGACATCGACCTCGCCCGTGGCCATGCCCTCAAATGAGCCTTCCATGCCAATGCTACCTATGTAAATATGCCCCATGGCCACTACTATCCAGACCACCGCGGTAATGCTATGCACTATATTCGCCAGCTGCATACCCTCGCGGCTTTGGCCAAAATTCGCGAAGTCCAGGATAAAACCGGTAATGCTGCACACCACTCCCACCGTAGCGATAACCCAGAACCACCCCTTTTCACCCGCATTCAGCGCCCCCGCGCTGGGGTGGGCGTGACCGATAATCCCGCCACCACTGGCCAGCCAGCCGATGTCGTCTTTACTCGGCAGCGCTCTGCTTATCCATGTCAATATGACCAACAATACACCGATGGAAAAGAAAGGCCCGATATAATTATGCAACAACTTCATCAAAGCCGCCCAATAGGAGAACGCCTCCATACCAACTATAGGTATTAACAAAGTACGGCCGAGCACGATGGTCAATCCTGAAATTGCCATGATGACAAAACAGATCGCGGTAAACCAGTGCACCGTGCGTTCAAAGACGCTCCAGCGTTTTATCTTCTGCCCGGAAAAACCCTCCTCGACCTTGATTTGTCCATGAATTAAGTAAAAAGCGATTATGATAAGGATCGTTGCTAACAACACCCAAGAAAAATATTTTATCAACTTCTGTTGGCGCAACACCCGCCAATCCTGGCCCGCGCTGTTAATCAACACGCCACTGTCTACTGAATGCACCTGCGTGATGCCCTTATCCGCCTTGCGGACCATCCTCCATAAGTCTGTACCTGGATTTGGATTAGTAATTGGACTGTTGGCCCGCTGGGTTACATTGGACTTCTCACCCCCCGCCGCCTGAACATTGAGAGATAGCGATGACAGTGCCAAGATTGCCAGGATTAAAAAAAGGCCTTGAGCAAACGATTGCCAAATATCATTTTTTACATTCATATAATTGACCTCACGTACAAAAACAATTGTCAATCCGGCTTATTCAGAAGGCGCTAACCGGCGAAGAAATTTCTGTAGCAACAATAAGCTCTTTCGATACACCGACCCTGCTAACACCACACCCGGCCCACCTAAACGGGGGCCGGGCGGATGAGTTACAGCCTATTATATACGTCGAAATTTCAGCGTTACTTAGCTTTACTTTAAATAGCCCTTCTTGATACCACGTTTACCGTAGGCAACGCCCCAACCCCAGGCTAATGCGGAGGAGCCACGATAAGTGATGCGCTCCCGATAAATTGCCGAGACCTTGTCGCCGTCACCCGCCAACAGCGCTTTGACTGAACACATCTCAGCGCAAAGCGGAAGTTTTCCTTCTGACAGACGGTTACTGCCGTATTTAGTGAACTCTGCCGACGAACCGTCTTTTTCCGGGCCACCCGAACAAAAAGTACATTTGTCCATCTTGCCACGGCTTCCAAACGCGCCATCGCTTGGGAACTGCGGCGCCCCAAAGGGACAGGCAAACAAACAATACCCACATCCAATGCACCCATCCTTGTCGTGCAGGACTACGCCGTCTTTGGTGGTATAAAATACATTTACCGGACAGACCGCAGCGCAAGGCGCGTCGGAACAGTGCATGCAAGCCACTGACATCGAACGTTCACCTGGTTTACCGTCATTAATAGTAACCACACGACGACGATTTATTCCCCAAGGGACCCCATTCACATTCTTACATGCAGTCACGCAAGCATTACACTCGTTGCAGCGTTCTGCATCAACTAGAAATTTAGCACGTGCCATAATCTATTCTCCTTCTTACGCTGCGCTAATGTTGCACAGGGAACACTTGGTTTCCTGCATTTGGGTGACCGAATCATAACCATAAGTCAAAGCGGTATTTGCCGCCTCACCGACAACATATGGTGCAGCGCCCTTCGGATATTTGTCGAGCAGGCTCTTGCCCTGGAATTTACCGCCGAAATGAAACGGCAGGAAAACAACGCCGCGTTCGACCCGGCGCGTTACCATGGCCTTGACCTTGATTTTTGCGCCTTCGGGACTGGCGACCCAGATTGCAGCACCATCGCGAACCCCTGCATTATTGGCGTCCGCAGGATGTATCTCCGCGAACATCTCTTGTTGCAGTTCCGCAAGCCAGGGATTGGAGCGGCTCTCGTCTCCACCACCTTCATATTCCACCAACCGTCCACTGGTTAGAATCAACGGATATTCCTTGGTGTAATCCTTCGCCTGAATCGACTTGTAACGGGTCGGCAAACGATAGTGTGACTTGCGATCCGCGTAAGTGGCATATTTGTCCAACAGATCGCGTCGATTGGTATACAGTGGTTCACGATGCACTGGAACCGGATCCGGGAAGGTCCAGACTACGGAACGCGCCTTGGCGTTGCCAAATGGCGCGGCGCCGTGCTTGATCGCTACCCGCTGGATACCACCAGACAGATCAGTCTTCCAGTTCTTGCCTTCCGCCAGCTTCATCTCAGCCGGAGTGAGATCCTTCCACCAACCCAATTTCTTCAGCAATGCCGCACTGAATTCGGGATGGCCATTTTTGAGTTCGTTAGCCACTGGATAGGAACCTTCGGCCAACAAGTTGTCGCCATTGCGCTCCACCCCGAATCGAGCTCTGAAATTAAGCCCGCCCTTAGCCACTGGTTTACTGGTATCGTAAAGATTCGGCGTACCCGGATGTTTCATTTCCGGTGTTCCCCAACACGGCCACGGCAGGCCATAATACTCACCATCACAGGGTCCCCCTTCAGCGAGCAAAGTGGTGGTATCAAAGGTATGCCAATTCTCCTGCTGCTTTTTCATCCGTGCGGCGCTTTGCCCGGTATAACCGATGGTCCACATGCCTTTGTTGAACTCAGCCGTAATATCTTCGATAAGCGGTTCGTCATTGTTTACTGTGATATGCTTAAACATCTGTTTATCAAAACCCAACTTCTTGGCGAACTTATACATAATAGTGTGATCGGGTAAAGACTCGAACATCGGATCGATGACCTTGCTACGCCATTGCAAAGAACGATTCGAAGAAGTGACCGAACCATAGGTCTCAAACTGGGTCGACGCCGGCAGCAGGTAAACGCCATCTTTACGATCATGCATGACCGCACTGACCGTAGGATAGGGGTCAACCACCACGACCATATCGAGTTTTTCAAACGCCTTTTTCATCTCCACACCGCGGGTCTGACTGTTAGGCGCGTGGCCCCAAAACACCATGGCGCGGATATTGTCTTTCTGGGCAATGTTTTTCTTGTCTTCCAGAACGCCGTCAATCCAACGCGACACCGGTATGCCTTTGGTATTCATGGGTTTGGCCGGTTTGCCCTTGGATTTTTCGTAACTGCCCTGGTCGAAACGCTTGGCCACCCACTCGTAGTCCAGATCCCAGACCCGGCTCCAATGCTTCCAGGCACCGGCGGACAGGCCGTAGTAACCTGGCAGCGAGTGACTTAATACACAAAAGTCTGTAGCCCCTTGAACGTTATCGTGACCACGGAAAATATTAGTGCCACCGCCGGCAACACCCATATTTCCCAATGCCAACTGGAAGTTACAATAAGCCCTGGTGTTGTTATTGCCGATACTGTGCTGGGTGCCACCCATGCACCAGATAAAAGTACCCGGCCGGTTTTGAGCCATCATTTTTGCAGCCTGGCGGACCAATTCAGGCCGCACACCGGTGACTTTTTCGGTCTCTTCGGGTGTCCATTTGGCGACCTCTTGCTTAATTTGATCCATGCCCCAGACGCGTTGACGGATAAATTCCTTGTCTTCCCAGCCATTCTCAAAAATGTGCCACATCATGCCCCAGACAATGGCCACATCGGTACCCGGCCGAATGGGTAAATGCAGATCAGCCTGCGCGGCTGTACGGGTAAAGCGTGGGTCGATCACAATCAACGGCGCGTTATTGCGTTCTTTCGCATAGTTGATGTGTAACAGTGAAACCGGGTGCGCCTCGGCCGGGTTACCGCCGATGATGAGCACTGCCTTACTGTTGCGAATGTCATTCATGGAGTTGGTCATGGCGCCATAACCCCAGGTATTGGCCACACCGGCCACGGTGGTGGAATGGCAAATTCGCGCCTGATGGTCTCCGTTATTGCTGCCCCACATTGCATAAAGTTTGCGAAACAGGTAAGCCTGTTCATTATTGTGCTTTGCCGAGCCCAGCCAATACACGGAATCTGGACCGGAATTCTTGCGAATTTCCAGCATTTTGTCGCCGATCTCATTGATCGCAGTGTCCCAGGAAACTTTTTGCCATTTACCGTTGACCAGCTTGGTCGGATATTTCAGGCGGCGCTCGCCATGGCCGTGTTCCCGCACCGCGGCGCCCTTGGCGCAATGCCCGCCCTGATTGATAGGATGATCGAAAGCAGGTTCCTGACCCGTCCATACGCCGTTTTTCACTTCTGCCAGCACACCACAACCTACCGCGCAATGGGTACACACCGTCCGTACCACTTTTGCTTTACCGCCTGCAGCAGTTTGCGCCTGAGCCTTTTTCATCATTGTTGTCGGCAACAGGGTGGCCGCAGCAGTGCCGCCCACCGTGATTCCGGAACGACGCAAAAATGTTCGACGATCAATGGTATCGCCACCCAACGCGCTGCCTTGACTTGCTAACGCCGCAGGGGTGATGTCGGGTTTAGTCACTTGTTTTCTAACTAACTTCATTTTGTGTTCTCCTCATCCAGATAGTAATCCGAATTTAAATTAGACAGATAAAACCCAATCGACCCATTCAGGAACGTGTGGAAGCATAGTAATCGCGTATGTGTTTGGTCTCATGATATCCGGTATCAGCGGCTGCTTCGCTTTCCTGGGGTACAACACTTGCTGCCCTGGAACCTGTGCTGACTGCCGCCGCGGCAACACCGCCGACTACGGCCGCATTTTTCAGAAAAGTCCGACGTTCGTTTACTTTTCCTGTTTTCACTGATTTCGCGTCACACATCTCTGGATTACCTCCTAATGATTAATCAAAAATAACGACTGAATTACACCAACATTTCAAAATACTTCTTTTCCATCAACATCATTTCCGACCCAAGATTGCCGACCGCTCTATAAAACTTTGCCTTGGTCGTTTTACGCAGGTCATCAAAAAACCGGTCCATCCAAGATCCAACGTGGTCACCAAAAAACGTCTTTTGCACTGCAAAATCTATTTCATCGCCACTGCCAATAATCATTGCCATAACCTCACACAGCGCGGCAGCGTGATCCTCGGGCTCTTTTACATCCTCTTGGCGCTCAAAACCCAATGTCGCCAAATCATTGCGCAAGATCCCGAGCGGCTTTTCCATCAGGAAGCCAGTCAAATACCAGGAACCATAGGGCACCAACTCACCGCGCCCGATACCAATGAACAAGTCATGGAATTCCTCGGCCACCAATTTCCCGTCAGCCCGCTGCGCCGCCATGTGCAGCGATTGCCAGGCCCCGGCCATCCCTTGTTGGGCACCATTGGTTCGAATACCCATCAGATATTCGAGTAATTCTTGTTGGGGAGGGTTAGCGAGCAAGGTAGCGAGCAGCGAATACACACTGGCTCGCGCTTTTTCCTCCTCCATAAGGGCCTCACCGCCAATTTTGGTGATGGGCGCACTCTTGGCTGAGTTGTTACGATTTTTAACTGTTTTTATATTTACGGTCTCAATGCTCACTGGTTTGCGCTGAGCCATGCTCCATTCCTAAGAAACTTAATATACCAGCGAATGGTTTACAAATAAACCCGTGCCAGCAGAATGGTTAAAAAATAAACCCGGCAACGCACCCATATTCTGTCGATAACAGCGACTTTTTCATATGCTGCAAATAAATGGGATCATGATGGGACATTAGTGTCCAGACTGCAACAATTTGACAGCAATATCCGCACACCATAACCGGATCAGTTCACCCTATCCCCGCCATCATTGAACAGGTCCTTAACCCGGCAATCCTCACACATTTGCAAGCGGCGTATGCCATCGTCCTTGAACATGCGGTGATTTTTCAATTGCTCCTGCATTCTGGCGATAATGCTCTGGGTGGCGAACGGTTTACCGCATTCGATGCAGTGAAAAGGTTCTTCTTCGTAGAGTATACGCACTTTACGGCGTTGCTCGGGGTTGCATAGAACCCGCGGCCGATAACTAATGGCATCCTCAGGGCAAGCCGTTTCGCATAGCCCGCATTGCACGCAATTCCATTCGTTAAAACGTAACTGTGGGCTATCATCGCCGGGCAATAAGGCGCCCAAGGGGCACACCGAAGTACAAGCCATGCACAGGGTACAGGCGTCGCCATTAACCTGCACCTCGCCGAACGGCGCGCCACGGGATAAGTCCACACTGTCTACCGGGCTCGGGGCATGGTCGTATAAGTGGTCCAAGACCAGGCGAAAAAGGGTGCGCTTATCTGCCTGTGGCGAAAAGGTAGCACGCGCCGGCAAGGGCTGCGGCGACAACGCAGACAGAAACTGATGCAGGGCATCGTCTTCGTCAGCAACTATATACACTGCGGGTAACGCATACCCCAAACCGCTCAACACCTGGTGCGTATAACCAAGCTGTTGCCGGAGTATCGCGGTTTCTGTCGCGCTGGCCGTGGTAGCGGTCAAGAACACTACCGCGCCGGCGCCATAGCAGAGCGCGGTCAACCACAGCTCCCATCCGATAGCACCAATGTCTTCCACCTCCACCGGTATTACCTGTTCGGGTAATGCGCTGGCAATGCGGAATATCTGGCGCATTCCATCTTCAGCGTTGTGCAAGATCAGCACCGGCGGGATCTCCGCATGTTCATAATAAGCGCGCAGTAAAGCGCGTACCCGCGCGGCGAAATCCTCCGGATGGGGATAGGTGTAGGTCAACGCGCCGCTGGGGCAAATACTGGCGCAGCAACCGGCGCCCTGACACAAGTAAGGATCCACTTCGATGCGCTCCCCCACTGAGGTAATCGCGGAACTGGAACACACATCGATGCAGCGGCTACAACCGGTAATGCCGCGCTCCCCATGGACGCAGCGGTCCTCGGCATATTCAACGTATCTGGGTTTTTCGAACGCGCCAATCAGTCCCGGCAAGGCATCCACTGCGGCTTGCAATTCCGTACTGTCGCGCGGCGCGAAATAACCTTCGGGCAAACGCTCCTGCCTCAATACCGGCTCCCGGCCCAGGTCCAACACCAGATCAAAATAAGGCTGCGGTTTTTGCATCAAGCGCGCTAACGATTCTTGCTTACCCTGGATCAATACTTCAACATTAAATCGACCAAAATGTCCCGACATGGCGGCGACAGGGATTTCTATAATCGGGATACTGCGCCCATCGTCCAGGACATGCTGATCGATAGTCGCTTCGCCGGGCGTTGACGTTTGCCGTGCATCTGCTATAGCCAGAATGCTACAGGAAAGCTGGCCATCGATATCGCTCAGGATGGATCGTGCATAAGGTGCAGGACCGATTATCAGCAGTTCTCCGCTCGACTGGAAATCGACTTTTGATGCAGGTGTAACGCTAACGCCGGTAATCGAATCCAGCGCTGCCTTACGCGCCCGCCCCGGCGCGGTTGCAGCGCTGAGAAGATTTACGATATCGGCCTGGTTAGGTTGGAGATTATGATTCATCGTTGGTATGCGTCCTGTTATTATCAATGTGTTCTTTGGGCCCGGCATCGGCTGGGGCTAACGCATTGTCATCTTCCTGATCGGCCTCTGCCAGCTTTTCTTCGTTTCCGCCGGACGCGCCGGGTGGTGATAAAAGGCTGTCCTTGGCGTCGTCGCTCGAGCTGTCTTTGTCCATGACCTGCTCTTGTTCCAATTCCAATTGGTGACGGCGGTCGGCGGTCAATACGTTTCCAAGCGCCTCAAAGCTGGTGAAGTCCTCATCGTAATCATCCAGGCCGTCACGCACATTGAATTGCGGCAAATTAAATAATTTACGCAGTGCCGCCTTGCGTAATTTTTCGCTGACTTGCGGTGACATGAATCCACTGAAATCACTGCCTTCATTAAGTGATTCAAGCGGTGGCATATCCGCATCGGTTTTTTCAGGTGGTACGTACTCCGTTTCCGTGGTGACCTCCGGCGTCGGCATTGTCGCAGTCGGTTCACTATGACTGCGCTTGCGCCTGGACCAGCGACTATAAAAATCCTCTTGTTTGGCATCGCTGTTGCTCGCTTTAGGTCCGGTATCGGCCTGCGGGTGTTGAGGCTTTCTACGCATCGGGCCGTTCCTGTTCACTCCAATTTTTACGTTTACGCTTTTTCCGCTGCGTCGGTACGTAGTTTTCTACAACGTAGTGTTCCAGCCACACATAGACTTCCGCCGGCATTGGCACTGCATACACCTGCTCGTTAACCTCATCGTATGAGGAAGCTTCATCTGCGCTGACGGTTACCACCTGCGGCTTTATCCCCGCTTCGTTTTCCAGTTCCTCACAGACGATAAACACACTTGGCTGTTTACCGCGCAGATTACAGTAATAACCTTCGGTATCGTCATAATGAAGTTGCAGACAGTAACCGCCCCACAGAAACCGGGTACACTCCGGGGATGCATCGAGCAGCTTGGCGTTAGTGTCATCGGCATCGCCCACATTCCCGGCAATGACATTGGTCACCGACCAACTATCGGTCTGCCATTTTGAACCATGCACGGCGCGCCGTTCTACGATAACGGCAACGGGAAATGCCCGCTCACTCACTTCACTTCTGG
The DNA here is from genome assembly GCA_964488985.1 of uncultured Ectothiorhodospiraceae bacterium. Lineage (GTDB taxonomy): Bacteria > Pseudomonadota > Gammaproteobacteria > HK1 > HK1 > CAZAWX01. Next base: position 447 of record CAZAWX010000141.1, on the reverse strand, counting down.
AATTATCGGTAGTGGTCATAGTCTACTTTTTATGTATGGTTGTGACCGTTACGGAACAACCACGACCGGCGCGTATCATAAAGCACGGTCGCAATTAAGCATAGGCAGTATAAACCCCCTTTCCACTGAAAAAACACCCTAATCGACCCGCATCAACCAGGCCGTTTCGTGGCCAGGCATTATCAATCTCAGCGGATGCAGTGGCCTGATCGGCCAAATCGACTTGACAAACCTAGCAGTAATGACGTTGGTCACCGCAATTGGCCTCGAAGGACATGTGCTGTAATCATGCTGTCGCGAACATCCATGGCGCTGCAGTCAGGAAAAGTTTGCGAAATTCTCGAATGAATTGGGTCAAAGGCTGGAAAACAACTTGCTCAATAACTTTGAGGTTCTGGTTATATAGTGTTTATTTCACTTATACGCGAACGGCGTTCAGCTTGACCG
>CAZAWX010000140.1:6682-9843 GCA_964488985.1 uncultured Ectothiorhodospiraceae bacterium | reverse complement strand
CGGCAGCGATTGAAATCATTGAATCTCGCTACACCTGACAGGTTATTTCACGACCAGCACCGGACACTTGGCAAGAATACCGACTCTGCTCGATACCCCACCGCGTAGCACGCCTTCGATATCCCCCATGCCGCGTGAGCCCACCACGATCATATCGGCGTTATGGTGCGTTGCCCGGGCGACGATGGTACGGGCTATCGGTCCTTCCAGAATTTCAAAATCCGCGTTCATTACCCCGGTTTTTTCCAAAACCACCAGGGCATTGTCGATCATGTACTGAGCGCCCCGTTTCAGCAGTTCTATGTCCATTCCATAAATGTGCTCAGTTCTTGCAAACTCGCGAAGACTTTCCGGAATCTCCACCTTTTTAACCACGTTCAGTAAAATCACATCGGCATGCGTCGCAGCGGCAATCTGGGCCCCATATTCGATGCCCTTGAGCGAATGGACGGAGCCATCCAGGGCAATTAGAATTTTTGAGATCATGACAATTCCTCCTTGGAGCAAAAGTAAACAATATTGGCGGGTAGATCTTGATTCCCTACCTTGGCAAAGTCTGCCCTGGAGTTGAAGGATACCGTTTTCTGAATACGCCAGGGTGATAGTCACAGCATCCCTGGCCTTGAAAATATTGCGTAATCTAGCCCAAGGTGTGATAAAACGATCTTTCAATAAAATAATTACTTAGGAGGAGATTCAGTATGCTCAGAAAACTAACCTCGCTTCTGGCCCTGACAGCCATATCCATGGCGATATCAAGCGGCAGCCATGCCGGTGAGGAAAAAGTCCTCAATGTCTACAACTGGTCAGACTATATCGCCGAAGACACCATCGCTAATTTTGAAAAAAACACCGGCATCAAGGTCAACTACGACGTTTTTGATTCAAATGAAGTTCTGGAGGCAAAACTACTGGCCGGCAGCAGTGGCTATGACGTGGTCGTCCCCTCCGCGAGTTTCCTGGAACGTCAGATCAAGGCCGGGGTTTTTGCTAAAATTGACAAATCGCAGCTTAAAAACTACGGCAATCTGGATACAGAGATCCTTAAACGCCTGACCGCCCACGATCCTGGCAATGGCCATGCGATACCGTATATGTGGGGCACCACTGGCTTTGGCTACAACATTAAAAAGGTCAAAGCAGCGATGCCGAATGCACCGGTGGGTAGCTGGGATATGCTTTTTGAACCGAAAGTTCTAGCGAAACTCAAGAATTGTGGTGTCACATTGCTGGATGCGCCAACGGAAGTCTTCGCCAATTTGATGGGCTACCTGGGCAGAAATCCGAACAGTGAGAAAAAAGAAGATATCAAACTGTTCGAAAAACATATGCTCAAGGTGCGTCCGTACATCAAATATTTTCACTCTTCACAAAACATAAATGATCTGGCCAATGGCGAAATCTGTGTCGCCATGGGCTGGAGCGGTGACATGCTGATAGCCCGTGATCGGGCTGACGAGGCCAAACAGGGTGTGGAAATCTCCTACGTCATCCCCAAGGAAGGCGCTGTGATCTGGTTTGACAGCCTGGCCATTCCTTCTGATGCGCCACATCCTGGAAATGCGCTGAAGTTCATTGACTACATCATGGAGCCAAAGGTTACCGCCGCCATTTCCAATTACGTTTTCTATGCCAATGGCAACAGTGCCGCGTTGCCCTTTGTGAGTGACGATGTGAAATCCGACCCGGGCATTTATCCCACCGCGGCAGTGAAGGCCAAGTTGTTTCCTGATCTTGCCGACAGCCCGAAGTTTACACGGTTGTTAACCCGCGCCTGGACCCGCATCAAAACCGGCAAATAACGTCCTCACGCGATGACATTACCGCCCGTCCCCCAGGCAGTTGCAGCTGACGGGGGGACGGGTGCCTCCATTTAACGAAGTTCACGCAATGGCGCAGTCCGAATCCACACCACCAGCCACCGAGCCCTGGCGTGATGACGCGGCGGTGCCTTATGTGCGTATCGAGAATGTCAGCAAAAATTTTGGATCCTTTACCGCCGTCAGCCAGGTCAGCCTGGATATCTATGAAGGCGAAGTTTTCTGCCTGCTGGGCGGATCGGGTTGCGGCAAAACCACACTGTTGCGCATGCTGGCGGGCTTCGAGGCGCTGAGCGAAGGCCGTATTCTTATCGATGGCGTCGATATGGCGGGTATTGCCCCATTCGAGCGGCCAGTCAATATGATGTTCCAGTCCTATGCGCTGTTTCCGCATATGAATGTTGAGAAGAATGTCGGTTTCGGGCTAAGGCAAGATGGCCTGCCCGGCAAACAAATTCGCAAACGCGTCAGCGAAATGCTGGATATGGTGAAACTCGGGCCCTACGCAAAGCGCAAACCACACCAACTCTCCGGCGGCCAACGACAGCGAGTGGCACTGGCCCGATCACTGATTAAGCAGCCCAAATTGTTATTATTGGACGAACCACTCGGTGCACTGGATAGAAAATTGCGTGAGGAAACTCAGTTCGAACTCATCAATATCCAGGAAGAACTCGGCGTTACATTTGTTGTTGTCACACACGATCAGGAAGAAGCCATGACCCTGTCGAGTCGTATTGGGGTTATGGATGCCGGGGAAATTATGCAGACCGGCACCCCTACTCAGATCTATGAATATCCAAATTCACGATTTGTCGCTGATTTCATTGGCTCGGTTAATCTATTTGCAGGCAACGTGATTGAAGAACAGGCCGATCACTTGCGCATCGAGTCGGCTGAAGCCGGGTGCACGTTGTACATCAATCATGGGGCAAATTTTTCCTTGGAGACAAAAGTCTGGATCGCCATCCGTCCGGAGAAATTTGAAATCAGTCACCAAGATCCTGGCAAAGAGGAAAATTGTGTCACTGCGGTGGTCGATGAAATTGCCTATATGGGTGGTATCTCCATTTACCACGTGATTCTTGAATCTGGCAAAAAACTACGCATTACCAGGCCCAATCGCGAACGTGACGAAGCTGATCGCATCACCTGGGAGGATCGAATCTTTGTCCATTGGCACGCCGCCAGTGCCGTGGTACTGAGCACTTAATCAAGCACGGGCGATGGGGATGATTTTAAGGTTCAACATCCTCCGCCGGTTGCGTAACCGGACATTGACCAGAACCCTGGGCCGTAATCTGGCCCGTAATCTAGCCCGTAATCTAGCCCGTAATCTAG
>CAZAWX010000140.1:0-6582 GCA_964488985.1 uncultured Ectothiorhodospiraceae bacterium | reverse complement strand
GCCCGTAATCTAGCCCGTAATCTAGCCCGTAATCTAGTAATTGCGATCCCTTATCTATGGTTGTTGTTGTTTTTTGCGATCCCATTCGCTTTTGTATTAAAGATATCCCTGTCCGAGGCTCTCATTGCCCAGCCTCCTTACGCCCCCCTGTTTGAATGGGGCGAGGAGGCCTATCTCAGCATCAAGTTGAACTTCGGTAATTTCCTATTTCTGTTTGAAGACGATCTTTACTGGCAGGCCTATCTCAACTCCACAAAGATTGCCCTGATCTCGACCCTGGCATGCTTACTACTGGGATACCCCATGGCCTATGGCATGATCCGGGCCAGACCGGCCACTCGCAACCTGCTGCTGATGTTGGTTATTTTGCCCTTTTGGTCGTCCTTTTTGCTGCGTGTCTATGCCTGGATCGGGATCTTAAAAAACAATGGCCTTATCAATAACCTGCTCATGGGGCTGGGAATTATTGATCAACCACTGGTCATGATGCAGACCGATTTTGCTGTTTACATCGGCATTGTTTACTCCTACCTGCCGTTCATGATCCTACCTCTGTATGCCAACCTGGAACGACTGGACATGACCTTGCTGGAGGCGGCAGCCGATCTGGGCTGCCGTCCGTTCAAGGCATTTTTAACCATCACCTTGCCGTTGTCGCTGCCCGGCATCATCGCCGGTTCCATGCTGGTTTTTATTCCAGCCGTTGGCGAATTCATCATACCAGCGTTGCTTGGCGGGCCCGACACCCTGATGATCGGCCGGGTGCTGTGGGATGAGTTTTTTGCCAACCGTGACTGGCCTGTAGCCTCGGCCGTTGCCATTGCAGTACTGTTGTTGCTGGTGGTGCCCATCATGATTTTTCAGCACTATCAAAACCGCGAGGATGGCGCTGCGACATGAACGCGCAACGATCCACATTTTTAATCAGTTGTCTGACGTTCGGCTTTGCCTTTCTCTACATCCCCATCATCTCCCTGATCATCTATTCCTTTAACGCCTCCAAACTGGTCACCGTATGGGCGGGGTTTTCAACAAAATGGTACGGCACCCTGTTGCATAATGAGCAAATTCTACAGGCCGCCTGGTTGAGCATCCGCATCGCTGTGATGAATGCCAGCATTGCCGTGTGCCTGGGGACACTGGCTGGATTCGTACTGGCGCGAATGGGTCGCTTCTGCGGCCGCACTCTGCTTTCGGGCATGACCACTGCACCGCTGGTGATGCCCGATGTGATTACGGGATTGTCTTTGCTGTTGTTATTCGTAGCGCTGGATAACATGATTGGCTGGCCCCAGGGACGCGGCGTCACGACCATAACCATCGCCCACGTTACCTTTTCTCTGGCCTATGTTGCCGTCATTATTCAGTCCAGACTTTCGAGTATGGATGAGTCCATCGAAGAGGCAGCCCTTGATCTTGGCGCCCGCCCGACCAAGGTTTTTTTTGTGATCACGCTGCCCATAATTGCACCCGCATTGGTAGCGGGCTGGCTGCTTGCTTTCACCATGTCACTCGATGATCTGGTCATCGCCAGTTTCGTCTCCGGTCCAGGATCAAGCACACTGCCAATGGTGATTTTCTCCAAGGTTCGCCTTGGCGTAAGCCCGGAAATCAATGCCCTGGCAACGATCATCGTTCTGCTGGTTGCCATCGGTATCATTATTTCCGCCGTCGTATTGAACCAGGCTGAAAAACGCCGGCAACGTGATGTACATCTGGCGATGGCCGCCAGCGACTAACCAACGATCCGCCTTCAGTACAAATTTACTGACCGCTCAAGACACCGCTTTGTGAGAGTTGCGAAATGACCACAGTAATCGTCACTAACGACAGCGCCGTCGAAATTAACGTTACGGTGGAACTGCGCGCCACATAGCATTGATATTGCTGCGCCATGATAAACACGGTTGCCGCGACCGGCATACTGGCGCCGACGACTGCCGCAGCGCCCCACAGTGGATCCACATGAAAGACATCGAACATCACCCACCATAACAACGCCGGGTGCACCACAAGTTTGAACAGGCTTATCGATGCTGTCTCCAAGGGCGCCGCCCGCAGAGGTTGTCCGACCAGACTGGAGCCAAGGGCAAACAACGCACAGGGGGCCGCTGCCGCACCGAGCAGTTTGATGAAATTTTCCGCCACCTTTGGCAAGCCGAAACCAAGCAGATTAAACACGGTACCGGCAACGATGGCGATCACCAGCGGGTTTGTGTACAGGGCCTTAAAACTCCTGGCCAGTGCCGCGCGCACGTTTTTTTGCGAGCTTCGACCCGCCTCAATACACAATATCGTCACCGGAATCATTACCGCCAGATCCAGGGTCAGAGTGATGATGACAGGCACACTGGCAGCATGGCCAAAAGCGATCACCACCAGAGGGATCCCGACATAACCCACATTGCCATACACGCAAGCAACGGCATGCAGGGCTGCCTCTGGCCCGCTCAAACCGAACCAGTGTGGTGTCAGCCAGGCCATGGCACCAAACAGAACCAATGACACCAGCAAATATGCACCGACAAATCCCCAGTCAAAGCTGGCACTCAAGTCTGAGTGCGCCATGAGCGAAAACAACAGCACCGGCAAGGAAAAATAAAATACAAAATTATTCAGCCCGATCCGGCTGGCTGCTGTTAACACTCCAAATCGATCGGCCAGATAACCACAGACGATAACGGCAAAAAAAGGCAGCGTGATACCAAGAATGGTCGTCACAGGAGCGTATCCGTAGTATTTATATATGAGTTTTTATTCATGTTTTTCATGAAAATCTATCGTTTGTAGTAAGCCAACAAGCCCCATATTATAACCATGTCGTTACATCATCATCTTTAGCAACCGTACGGATATATGAGGAGATTTCAATGTTTGCCAACACCTACACAACGATGGGCAGTGCTTATATCGGTGCCATCATCATCCTGACCATGGCGCTCTCTTTCGCCAATTAAAGTTCCAAAATATGTCCGGGGCCAATCATGCAGGCGATTATGCCTGCGCCCCGGTGTGCTATCGAACGCAATGTTCGGTCTAGCTTGTCCGGTGCCGAAAATTTCCGGGCTATGACCCTCCCAATCCTGTTATGCGTTCGTGACACCACGGCGTCGCGGAATAATGATCCTATCCCCGGCAGTTCCCCGGCCAAATCAGGTTAAGATTAACGTCGACCCCTTGACGGCGATTCCCGGAGCCTGCACCTGACATGACCGACACCTCTTCCCCCAAACCCAAGCTCACTGCACAAACCTTGACGGCCCAGGCACTCGGCCACATCGATGCCCGGACCCGGGAGATCATCCCGGCACTGCATTTGTCCACGACCTATGAACGTGATATCGACGGAGGTTATTCCTCGGGTCGAGGCTACACCCGCCCGCACAACCCCAGCTATGACGAGCCTGAATTGCTGTTACAAACACTGGAAGGCGGCAGCGATTGCCTTTTATTTGCCTCCGGCATGGCTGCTGCCACCGCAGTCTTCCAGTCACTACTGCCTGGCGATCATGTCGTGGCACCCCGGATCATGTATTGGGCTCTGCGCAAATGGCTGGTGGAAACTGCCATGAACTGGGGACTGGAGGTCGAATTCGTCGATACCTGCCAACCCCAGGCCATTGCCGCTGCCATGCGCCCAGGTCAAACCCGGTTGTTATGGCTCGAAACCCCCAGCAACCCGACCTGGGACATCACCGATATAGCCCAGGCCGCTGTGATTGCCCACCAGGCCAATGCCCGACTGGCCGTCGACAGTACGGTATCCTCCCCGGTGCTCACCCGGCCCATCGAACACGGTGCTGATCTGGTGGTTCATTCCGCCACCAAATACCTCAACGGCCATAGCGATGTCCTTGCCGGGGCGGTTGTTTGTGCCCGGGAAGATGCTTTCTGGCAGCGTATTCGCGCCTGGCGCCGGGATGCCGGTGCCGTGCCCGGCCCTTTTGAAGCCTGGCTGTTATTACGCGGCATGCGGACATTATTCGTGCGCATGCAGCGTTGTTGTGAAAACGCCATGGCCATTGCCCGGCACTTTGAGTCCCACCCGCTGATTCATAGGGTTTTGTATCCGGGACTCGAGAGCCACCCCGGTCACGCCATTGCGAGTCGGCAGATGACCGGCGGCTATAGCGGCATGCTGTCGCTGCGACTGCTTGGCGGCGAAGCTGCGGCCATGGCGACGGCAGCAAACGTCAGGATCTTTAAACGCGCCACCTCACTGGGAGGTGTTGAAAGTCTGATCGAACATCGCGCCAGCATCGAAGGGCCGGCAACACCGGTACCCATGGATTTGTTGCGCCTGTCAATTGGCATAGAAGATCCCGCTGATCTGATCGCCGATCTGGAACAAGCCCTCGCTTTGGCACAATCACAACATCCGATTGCGCATTCAACACAAGCGGATGTTCAAAATAGTACGGATACCGAATCCGATCCGCTGCAGATGCTAATCGACTCACAGCTACGGCCCCTCGCCCTGGAGCGCGGTGGAGATTTGCAATTCGACTCCTGTGAGGAGGGTATCGTGCGGATCCTGGCCAGCGGTTCGCCTGGGGCCCTGCGGCCTTTGCATGGCCATATACAGAACCTGCTTCGACACTATATTGATCCTCAGCTATCTTTGGAATTGCTTGGAAGTCGCAGTGGTCCTGCAGCAGCCACACTTGCAGTTGAAGCCAGCCTCAAGGACCGTATCAAGCAGGTGCTGACAGAACACATTAATCCGGCCCTCGCCAGCCACGGTGGGCATGTCAGCCTGACAGCCGTCGAGAACAATCTTGCCCGTTTGCGCCTTGAACAACGTTGCCAGGGTTGTGCCCTGGCCGAAGTGACCTTGCGCCAGGGTATCGAAGTCGTCCTGCTCGAACATATCCCGGAACTGGCGGGTGTGGTTGACGTGACAGAACACCATCTGGGAACGGATCCGTATTTTATTACTCATAAGGGATCGCCTTCGAAACATTCGTAACTGATGACCCGTCGTATTCTCCTGATTACGCCAGCCACGGCGTACACAACCGGCGCTTATCTGCGTGCAGCGAAACGCCTGAATCTTGATCCGCACCTGGCCTGCGATTTCCCCCTGGCCCTGGAATTATTGAATCCGGGACACAGTCTGCGGCTGGATTTGACCCAGCCTGAAAATGCCGTTCAGGCCATCGTGGCTTATGCGCGAAAGGTTCCCCTCACGGCGCTCATTGGCCTTGATGAACATTGCTGCATCGTTGCCGCGAAGGCAGAACAAGCACTTGGCCTGGCGCATAATCCCCCCTGCGCCCTGGTCACTGCTCATGACAAGTATTTGTTCAGGCAGTCCCTGGCCACCACGACACTGGCGTGTCCCGGGTTTCAATGTTTCGGCCCAGACATGGACATCAACGCGGCCGCAACCCGCCTTCGCTACCCGGTTGTCCTCAAGCCACTCAGGTTAAGCGCCAGTCGTGGCGTCATACGCGCCAATAATGCCGCGCAGTTCATCTCATCATGGCAACGCCTCAGATCCTTGCTGGACAGCATTGCAGGTTGTACTCCCCAGATCCTGGCAGAAGATTATATTCCAGGAATTGAGGTGGCTCTGGAAGGGATCATAGAAAACGGCCGCTTACACATGCTGGCTTTGTTTGATAAACCACAATCCCTGCAAGGTCCTTTTTTTGAAGAAAGCATTTACGTCACCCCCTCGCAGTTACCGGTACTGCAACAGCAGAAAGTGATTGCCACAGTTGCCACCATGTGTACCCATCTGGGCCTGATTAAAGGCCCCATACACGCAGAATTGCGACTCAATAATGAAGGCATCTGGTTCATTGAGATGGCGGCGCGCAGTATCGGCGGCCGCTGCGCCAGTGCGTTGGGTTTCGGCAACGGCACGAGGCTCGAAGAATTGGTCCTGCGCAATGCCCTGGGCCAGAACGTTTCCCATTTGCCTGCCGAACCCGGCGCCAGTGGAGTGATGATGATCCCAATACCGGCAGCAGGGCGATTGCGCGCACTCCGCGGACTCGACCAGGCCCGCAGCGCACCCGGTATCACGGCAGTCAACATTGACATCACTTTGGGCTCAGATCTGCTCCCCTTACCGGAAGGTGACCGTTATCTGGGTTTCATATTTGCCCGGGGCGCGGATCCGCAAGCGGTCATTCACAGCCTGCAACGGGCACATTCGATGCTTCGGTTCGAGATCGATAACGCTGGCTAGATGATTGTTCGCAGACAGGAAATGGGTGACCCACGAGGGTAGCGTGTGTCTTGCGAGACCGTGCGCAGCAGGGAGCTGCGCCCGAGCCCCCAGGGATGGGTTTACGGCGTGTCTGGCAAGACACTCGCTACCCTCGGGGACACCTATTTCCTATCTGCTTGAGCAGGCCGCCTAACAATACCTGTAATCGGCACCCAACGTGCAGCCAGGAGCCAGGAGGTGGGTAGCAGGGTCCACCTGGCCAGACCGTGAGCAGCATGGATGCTGCGACCGAGCCCCCAGGGATGGGTTTACGGCGTGTCTGGTAAGGTGGATCCTGCTACCCACCTCCTGGCTCCTGGCCGTATGTTTCTGGCTTTTATTACAGTTTAGGCCGTAAACGC
>CAZAWX010000139.1:0-9935 GCA_964488985.1 uncultured Ectothiorhodospiraceae bacterium | reverse complement strand
CCGCGCCCTTATTCTGCCACGGACCCTTAGTGACTCGATGGCCTGCCCAGCCTGGTGCATCTTTGGCATTGACATATACAGGAATGCGGCCATCTTTAAACAGTAGTTGCCGGATCCGCCAGGCATCGTCTGCTGCCAGTGTGCTCAGGTGCTGCAGGGTGCGGCCTTTACGCACCGCAACAGGGACACCATCGCAATAAACGATACGGTGTCCCGGTCGTGATGCAATACGCGGGCCGGGAGTAAGTATTCCTGTCAGGTTGAGAGGATCTGTGGCGCGAATGCTGACGAGATCTTTGCGTGGTGACTGACGGCGTACTTCACGCAGGGATTTCAATGCTTGTGGCAGGGCGTATTGTTCACCGGCAATACCAGCGACAAAGCGCCCGCCACGAATTTCACCGCGCGCTTCCAGACGTCGCAGTACCTGCAATACATCCCGCCAACTGCTGGGAATGTTCTCCCGTCCCAACAGGGCTTTACACACCACGCCATAGCGGTTTAATAGAATTCGAGCAATTTCCTCGGCTGCTGCCAGTTCCTGCAGGCGGGCCTGTTGCGGAACCGACGCTGTTGCAGCACCACTGATGCGGCTCCAACGCCCGGCATTTTCCAGGCGCAGGGGCAACGTGCCGGTATGACGCCGGAGAAGTGAACGCAGGCCGCTGAATCCATCGCTGCTGACCCGGCCCAGTGCAGCCAGTTTACGCAATGCCTGTTCGCCCTCTCGCAGTTCAAGACCTGTGTAATTAATCAGCTCATCAAAAAACAATGCGCCACGTTGATCCAGGCACTCCCAGATCTGCCGGGCTGGCCCTGGTGACAGATCCATGGTCTCGATGTGGGCAGTCCACAGTGGGCGGTTGCCACGGCTGATAAGACTGATGGGGGTGTTGCGCAAGGTGCGTTCAGGTTGGCCGCTGCGTTCCAGATCGCTTACTGCCTTGCGTGTCGGTAACCGGCACCAGGTGATTTGTCCGGCCAGGCATTGCTGGTCAAGCCAGTTCGGATCGAATTCCTCCAGGCGATCCGCAAGCACGCCTGATTCCCAACTAACGGCACTGACCTCTACGCCCTCGAGGCGTTGTAAAATTTGCGCCAATCCCAGCGGGCCCTGGAGTTTTGCCGGGCCAAGATATTGCCAGGAGAACAGGAATTGCATGAACACTGCCCGTGAAACGGGCTCAATCTCACGACGGCGGCGCTGCAGCGTATAGCGGTGACTGCGTGCCAGCAAGCGCCGTTCACACCATTGCCGGGCCCGCACTGAAGTATCGAAATGACCCTGTATGGCCAGACCTTCCGTTTCCAGTCCTGTCATCGCCCGATCCACATCGGCTTTTGTCACACACAGGCAAGTGGCCAGTTCGGTGGCAGATACCGGCCCGCAAACCTGCAGGCGTGCCCGGAGCAGTTCCGAGAGGGCCTTGTCGCGGTCAAGTTCGGTTCGTAAATATTCTTCGGGCGTGGCGATGCACGGGCTGGCAATGGCGGTTGGGTGCAATGTTGAAAATTCCTGCCAGCGTTCCGCCGCCACCCGCAGTGAACGTGTATGCCCGGCGATCCGCACACTGGCGGCCCGGCGTTGCCGATACAGTGCATCCAGCCAGGCGGCAGCTGATGCGGGCAGGCGTTGTTGCACTTCAGTCTCGTCCATACAACCCATCATCACCAGGGCATCGTGTAGTTCCTCGGCATCTGCAATCGATGGCCAGGCTTCTTCGCGGACCCGTTGCAGGGCATCTGCGTCGATTTGGCCAATGTCTGCCGCGCTCTGCGGATCCGTGTGCTGGCGAGTGCTGACCGCCCGGGTGCGCCGCTCCTCAGCAGGGGCATCATCAAGAAAGGCATAAGGATTGGCAGTGAGAATTTCTGCGCTTAGCGGTGAGGGCTCGGTCAACTCCCGGGCGATGAAGGTCAGTTGCCCGTTTTCTCGTTGTTGTAACAAGGTTTCCAAGCCGGTGATATCCATAGCCTCACCCAGGGCATCGTCCAGTGTTTGCCGGACCAGTGGGTGGTCCGGGATCTGCCGGGGGCCACTGAGGTTTTCCACACAGGCGATCTGATCTGGAAAGGTGACGGCTACCAGATCCTCTGCCTGCATGCGTTGAATTTGCGGCGGCACTTTTGATCCGGAGCGAAAGCGCGGCACAGCCAGGGAGATGTTGGCATTCCAGCGCCAGCGAATGGTGAACACCGGAGCATCCAGCAAGGCCTGAATGAGCACCTCGCGAACCGTCGCAGAAGCAAGGTAGCGGCTGACCTCATCCAAGGGAAAGCTGTGCGTCTCGCCGAGACTGAGGACGATTGCATCCTCATTGGCGGCGGCCTGTAGTTCGAAATTGAAATTGCGGCAAAAGCGTTTGCGCAATGCCAGTCCCCAGGCGCGATTGATGCGCGAACCGAAGCCTGAATGAATTACCAGTTGCATGCCGCCGCTGTCATCGAAAAAACGTTCCAGGATGACGGTTTCGTTGTCCGGTAACGCGCCGAGTGCCGCAAGACCGGCTGCCAGGTAGTCAATCAACTGCTCCGCAGCACTGCGGCCAAGGCCCGGATCGTCACAAAATGCCGCCACGGCTTGTTCTCGCAGGTGATGTTCTGTGGCGCCCTGGGGGCCTCCCAGCAGGTGTGTGACGCGTTGTTTCAGGCGCGCCACACTTTGCGATAACTCATCCGTACGCCCGGGTGCTTCACCGAACCAGAAGGGAATGTTGGGGGGTTGGCCCTGGGCATCGGCCACGCGCACCTTGCCGGACTCAACTCGGAGTATCCGCCAGGAACTGTTGCCCAGCAGGAAGATATCACCGGGCATACTTTCGATGGCAAAATCTTCGTTGAGGGTGCCGATAAACAGATCCTCGGGTTCGAGAATGACATCAAAATCGGCGTTGTCCGGGATCGCGCCGCCATTGGTCAGGGCGGTCAGCCGCGCACCTTTGCGCCCATGCAGGCGATGATTGACAGTGTCCCGGTGCAAATACGCGCTGCGCCGCCCGCGACGGGTGGCAAATCCATCGGCGAGCATACGCAGGCAAGCGCGAAATGTTGCGGGTTCAAGGCTACGAAAGTTCCAGGCCCGGGTGATGCACTCGAAAAGATCATCTTCGCCCCAGTCTTCGCAGGCGACCATGGCGACGATCTGTTGGGCGAGCACATCCAGCGGTGCGACGGGCAGAACCAGGCGGTCCAGTTCTTCCCGGCGTACCGCATCAAGCAGCGCACAGCATTCCACCAGATCATCACGGCTGAGTGGAAACAGACGGCCCTTGGGGATGCCGTTGACCGCATGGCCGGATCGCCCGACTCGTTGTAAAAACGCCGAGATGGATCGCGGGGAGCTGATCTGACAAACCAGATCGACATCCCCAATATCGATGCCGAGTTCCAGGGAAGCCGTCGCCACCAGGGCTTTGAGATGGCCCTGCTTGAGGCGTTGCTCGGCATCCAGGCGCTGCTCTTTGGCCAGCGAACCATGGTGGGAGGTGACATTATCGTCCCCCAGACGTTGGCTCAGGGCGTGGGCAAGACGTTCAGCCAGACGACGGGTGTTGACGAAAATCAGGGTCGTGTGATGGTTTTCGATGAGTTCACACAGGCGTTGATAGATTTCTTCCCAGGTCTCCCCGGACATCAACCCCTGCAAAGGTGTTTGTGGTAGTTCAATGGCGAGATCACGCTGCCGGACATGGCCGGAATCTATAATCAGGCACTCGGCCGCAACATTGCCGGTGACGCCGCCGGTGCCCATGAGGAACTGTGCCACGGTTTCAATCGGACGCTGGGTTGCGGACAGGCCAATGCGGTTAATGGGGCTGTTCGTCAATGCCTGCAGGCGTTCCAGGCTCAAGGCCAGATGCGCACCGCGCTTGTTGCCGACCAGAGCGTGAATTTCATCGACGATGACATGGCGAACCGTTGCCAGCATGCGCCGGCCACTGTCACTGGTCAGTAATATGTACAGGGATTCCGGTGTCGTGACCAGAATGTGCGGGGGAATTTTGCGCATCGCACTACGTGCTGCCTGGGGCGTATCACCGCTGCGCACCATGGTGCGGATCCCCACCGATGCCAGACCTTGTTCATTGAGGCAGTCACTGATCCCCATCAACGGGCGCTCAAGATTGCGCTGTATATCGTTCGAAAGGGCTTTCAACGGGGAGATATAAAGAACCTGAGTGGTGTCCTGCAATTGGTTGTCGAGTCCCAGGCGAATGAGTTCATCGATGGCGCCGAGAAATGCAGCCAGTGTTTTTCCCGATCCCGTAGGGGCTGCGATCAGCGTATTGCGGCCCAGGGCAATCGCCGGCCAGGCCTGAGCCTGACATTGTGTGGGCGCCGCGAAATTGCGCATGAACCAGTCCCGGACAGCGGGGTGGAAGCTGTTCAATGCTTTCGGGATTTGATGTTCGCTACGGGTTGACACTCTGTCAGTGTACCTGTGCCTTGGACTGAACATAAGTCTGACCATAGCGCAGTGATCCTGATTGCGGATGATTTTATTGCACCGTCGCGAGTATGATCGGTATTTAACATCAAGACAGTCTCAGACTTATCATCATGCACCGCATAGCAATCATACGTTTCTGGTACGAAGGCAGTGCCTTTTCCCCGGCCATTGCCGCACGTGAGGATTTCCTCAGCAGGGAATGGATCAGCGGCGCGGCGGCAAAACAGTTTTATAGCGACCAGGCACTTGAAACCGGCGCCTGTGTCGACTTCCTCTCGGCACACCCGCAGGTGCATGGCGAGTTTGTGTTTTGCGCGGCCGCTTACCCGGCAGGCCCGATTGAAGCGGGCTTGGGCGCGGAAATTCTGCAACGTGTTGAGACTGGCCTTGCCGATCAGCATTGGGATGGGGTGTATTTGTCATTGCACGGATCGTCGGTGTTTGAGGATCAGGAGAACTTTGAAATACGCCTGCTTGAATGCGCCCGCAAACACGCAGGTGCTGCGCCTGTTGCGGCATCCTTTGATTTGCACGCCAATCTCGATCCCGCCATAGCGCAGTTTGCAGACATCGTGTGTGGTTACAAGACTTACCCGCATATCGATATGTATGCCACCGGGATGCGGGCCATGTCGTTGTTGTACCGAGCCGTTTTGGCTGAGATCAGACCAGTGTCGCAAATACTGCCGGTGGACTTTGTTCCGACCAGCTTCAATATGCGTACTGAGTCGGGGCCGATGGCACAAATTACCCAGGCAGCGGCGTGCGAGGAGCAGCGTCAACAGTTTTTCGATATCAGTGCATTTGGCGGTTTTATCTATGCTGACAGCCCACATACCGGGGCCAGTATAAGTGTTTGTTGCGATCAGAAGGATGCCGTGTCCGCTCGTAACGCAGCACAACAACTGGTCAGGCTGTATCGGCAATTGGCGCCTGAGTTTGATGTGCAATTGCCGGATCCGGGCACCGTATTATCCCGGCTGGCCAGGGCAGAAACGGCTCGGCGCATCGCGGTGCTGGAACCATCGGACAATCCTTTTTCCGGCGGTGTCGGGGATACGCCTGGATTGTTAAAAGCAGTCCTGGAAGAATCGGCCGCAGTACCCGCTGTCTTTGCATTTTTTTGTGATCCCGATCTGGTTCAGACAGCACATTCGGCAGGAACTGGGGCAGTCCTTGATTGTCAGTTCGGAGCCCGTCTGGCAAGTTTTTATGGCGAACCTGTAAAAGCGAAGGCGGTTGTTGAAACATTGACCGAGGGTTTTTTCCATAATCTGGGGCCGATGGACACCCATTTACCTGTATCGCTCGGAGCGACGGCAGTGCTGCGTGTGAATCAGGTGAAAATTATTATTACCTCCAGGAATGTGCCTGTGAATGATCCGGGGTATTTTCAGTTGCATGGGATAAACCTGGACTCGGTGGATCGGTTCTATGTGAAAGCGAAAAACCACTTTCGGGCAGCGTTTGGAAATGAATTTGAGAAGATACTGGAAGTTGAGACAGCGGGTCCGGCGCAAGCGGATATCAGTTCGTTGCCGTTTCGCAACATCCCGGCTCAGCGACTCGGGGTTGGCCGCAAGTTGGCGGTAAGAGAGAATTTGTCGTGACACACATTCGTGTGGCTCAGGTTGAGGATGCCGGCCGTATCGCCGATTTGCATACCCAGAGTTGGCGCGAGACCTACCAGGGGATCTTGCCGCCCCAGTATCTCGGTGAGACGATAGCCGAAGAACGCATGACCTATTGGCAGCAGACTATGTCAGATCTGAGTCAGGATGACTTTGTTTTACTGCTCGAGGAGGGATCTCAATGTTTAGGTTTTGTTTGTGTCTTGCAACAGCGCGAAGCTGGGCACGATGCGTTGATTGATAATTTACATATACAACCCGGGCAGACGGGGCAAGGGCTGGGCCGGAAATTATTGGCCGCAGCTGTTGAACGCCTCATCGAACTGAAAGCAAACACAGTATGTTTGTGGGTGTTTGATGATAATCGGCCGACAGTGCAATTTTATAAGCGTCTGGGCGGGAAGGCGGATCGCCACGGTATTGATGAGTTTGCTGGCGCTGACGCCCCGCATTCACGTTATTATTGGGACGACCTCAAATTATTGCGTGACACATGTCGAAACACGTGAAAGCAAATCTAAGATGTGTACATGGCCCCAACCGCTGTAAGCCAGCCGATATTGATACAATAAATGCTCGAAGGCCTGACCGACTACCGTAATGGGGGGCCTGGGACGGGTGAAGTCGGATAACAACTTGGTGGCCAGCGGGAACCGATTGTCGAAACATCAGTTCCTTGGGCGGTTCTTTCCATGCGGTACCGTGCTGGGCCAGCAGTTCCTTGAGGCGGGTGTTCTCCTCGCGTAGATCCCGCAGTTCATCTTGTTCGCCACCCAATACCATCGCTTGTCAATATCTCCATCGACCTGCCATGGCCCGATTGCCACAAGCCATGTCGCGAGTCTGTCGCATGCATGCCTCTGCTACTCGTCGGCATGGTGTTGCAGCCAACGATAGCCTTTACCGGTCAACCGATAGCGCTGAGTCGGACTGCGCGGTGAATCGGGTTGTGTACGTTCGATCCATTCGTCTTCCATGGTCGGGTTGAGGTAGTTGTTCCGGAACGTGGGCCGGTGTGACAAACCTAAAGCCTGCATCAAATCATTGCTGCCCAGTTCGCCGCTCCCAATTGCACTGATCAATGCCGCTACTTGGTCGGTTACTTGGTCGCCTACATGGTCGGATGACACAGCCTCGCCCACGGCATTGCGTAACGCATCCAGCATGAACTCGACAAAAGGAGTAGCATCCGCTTGGCTGTCGGCCACCGCGAGTACCCGGTAATAATCCTCCTGGCGATCACGGATCACTGTCTCCACAGGCAGGTAGGCCAGCAGCGGCTTCCAGTTCCGGAGAATCAAGGTTTGCCACAACCGACCCATGCGGCCGTTGCCGTCGGCAAAGGGGTGGATGAATTCGAACTCGTAGTGAAAAATGCAACTGGCCACCAAGGGATGCTCGTTGGTGTTTTCCAGCCAATCCAGCAGATCCGCCATCAACCTGGGCACACGATCAGCAGGAGGAGCCACGTGCTCCAGCCGTTCTCCCCGGAAGATGCCGACCCCGCCGGTTCGATATCGACCCGTGTCATCCACCAGCCCGCGCATTAACAACTCGTGCGCCGCCAGTAAATCCTTCCCGACACTTGCGTCCCAGTCCTCCATGGCCTCGTAGGACGCAAAGGCGTTTCGCACCTCCTGAATCTCGCGGGGGTGTCCCACTGTAATCACTCAACAAACCTGAGTCTGAAAACGGCCGTATCACAAAGAATGTCGTGAACCTGTCGCAAGCATTGTCGCAAAGTTGTCATAGCAATGTCACAGCTCCGTGTCGCAAAACCGAATGGTCTATTCATCATCCTTATGTTCGATTTGCTTCAACAGCCGGTCAAAGTCGCTCTCAAAGAGCCGATCCTGAATAATTCGGTATTTTTCAAACTCGCTTTCAGCGTGAGCTTTGGCAATTTCTGCGGTTACTTTTCCAGCATCTTGCAGGATTTCCCGGTCGGTAGCTTCGATGAATTTGTTTAGCCGTGTTTCCCAATCCTGCATGGTCATTGGGATCTTGCGCAGGGCCATGTCCTCGGCCACATCCAGGTAGGCGTTCACCAGCCGGCTCAATTGTGCCATTTCGTTTTCAGTCAGGTAATTCTTGGCTACACTGACGTCAAACTTCTGGATTTTACCCTTCGGAGCATCTTTCCATGTGGTCAGGCCCATGTGTTGCTTCTGATGATCTGCCCGGTCAACGATAACTTCGGCAGCTGTCTGCCCGTGAATAGCCCAATGCAGTTTGTTCTGCACTGTGGCAAAAAAGCGTTTGGTCGCCTGAGCAGTCACATCATAATCAATGGACGTGGCGTAAATATCGGTGATCTTCTGATAGAACTTACGCTCGGAAAGCCGAATTTCCCGGATGCGCTCCAGCTGTTCCTCGAAATATTGTTCCGACAGAATAGAGCCGCCGCTTTTGATGCGCTCGTCATCCATCACATAGGCTTTGATGGTATATTCTTTGATGATCGTGGTCGCCCATTTACGGAACTGCACAGCACGTTCCGAGTTGACCTTATAACCGACCGCAATAATGGCGGATAGATTATAGTGCAAGGTGTTGTAATTCTTGCCATCGGCGGCAGTTATCCGGAATTTCCGGATAACTGAATCTTCCTGCAACTCGCTGTCGGCAAAAATTTTTTTCAGGTGTTCATTCACCGTGCGTACGTTCACGTCGTAGAGAACGCCCATCATCTTTTGGGACAGCCAGATGTTTTCATCGGCATATACCGCCTCAACGCCGCCTTCGCCGGTAGCCGCTACAAATGTCAGATATTCCGCCGCCGAGGAGCGAACAATGGAGGTCTCTTTTTTTTCGGCCTTCTGAAGTTTTTTATTCTTATCTTTCTTCATGATCATCCCTCATATTTTGACCAGAAGCTCCGTTTTCGGCCATGGGCCTCAGTGATCTGCGCTTTGAAAGCTTCGTGATGATGAATTTTTTTCCAGTCAGAGACACTTACCGCCAGTTTGTCCAGCTTTTTCAAATAGCGGATACCATGGGGATACGCCTTGGTGTAACCTCGCTCCAGAATGGAGATAAGTAAACTGCGGTAGATCAGGCTGGTGACAAGGTGGCGGTTTTCGGCCTCCATCGTTTCTGCCAGTGAAAGCAGGTTGCCGTAGTGGTTGCCATCGAGCTGGTCGGCACGTTTCAAGAGATATGCTTCGGCTTCATCTATTTTCCCGACTGCAATCAAGAAATCGGCATCTGACTCTCGGAGTCTGTCAGTTTTCAGAATCTGCCGAACTTCATCGTTGATAACATCGTCCCGCTTGGCATGACCGATCTCATCCAGTAGCGCCTGCAATGTGTCGGTGGAACGAAAGGATCTGAAATTCTGGCACAGGAGTTCCTTCAACTTTTCGGAGTCCCCCTGTTGATGATAGATTTCCTCCAGTAGTTTATCCCGATCATACGCCTGGTAGGTTTCATCTTCCGGGATTTTCTTCAGCCAGGAATGGGCGGTTTCAACATCACCGCTTTCCAGGTAGACCCGGGCAATATCAATCAACGCTGCAGAATTTAGCTTTCCCCATGAAGCGATGCGGGTCTTTTCAAACAGCTTGGCATCCTTGATCTGGCGGGCCAGTGATTCGATCAGCATCAGATGATGACGCTTGCCGTACTCATCCTTTTCTTTATCGGCCCATTTCTGGAGTGTGGCGATCATGGTGCGGATAACATTCTCAGACAGGCATTCTCCGGCACAATCAATCAAGGTGTCCCGGATACCGTAGTTGTCCTTTTGGTTCACATTGAGAATGATGTCCGCAATTTTATCCTTGTCAGAACAACGGGAGGCATAGTCGACAAACAGCTCTTTGGCATCATAGCGGAACACATCGCCAATATTG
>CAZAWX010000138.1:0-9953 GCA_964488985.1 uncultured Ectothiorhodospiraceae bacterium | reverse complement strand
TAAATCAACCTCAGCCTAAATTCCTGCGGAAAAATTCCACTGTGCGTGACCAGGCGAGTTTGGCATCGGCTTCGTCGTAGCGGGCGCCGGTGGGGTTGGCGAAAGCGTGGTTGGCGGTGTACCAGTTCACTTTCAGATCGGTTTTCCCGGCTTTGTGCATGGCCTGTTCAAAGCCCGCCACCATTTCGGCGTTGATATGGCTGTCCAGGGTGCCGAAATGGCCGAGCACGGGGCCCTTTAAGGCTTTAAGTTCGTTGGCCTGCTTGCGGACATTGCCGTAGTAAACCACGGTTGCGTCCACAGGTGCTGCAAGGGAGGCGTTAAGGGACCAGCCGCCGCCAAAACACCAACCGACGGTGCCGACTTTTCCGGTGCTTTGTTTGTTGTTGTGCAACCATTGGATCCAGGCAATCAGGGATTGAGTCGCGCGATTTTTGTCCATGGCCTGCATATAGGCCCGGGCATCTTCACGGCTTGTGGCCAGTTTACCGTCATACAGATCGACAGTCAGGGCAATGTAGCCCAGCCGCGCCAACTCTGCGGCGACGGATTTTATCTGCGGATTTAATCCCCACCACTCGTGAATAAGCAACACACAGGGGGCGGGTGTTTTATCCGGCATGGCGACGTAGGCAGTGGCGTTAGGGCCGCTGCCAATATCGAGGCTGACGCGGCTGAGCGGATCGCCTGCTGCCTGGGCCAGTTCGGAATCGGCCAAAATGACCGCCAGGGGTAAACTGGCAAGCCCTTTGAGAAAGGCCCGGCGCTTGTGGGCAGAAACCGGTATAGGTTCTGGCGGCTGAAATGTCGTTCCGCAGGCGTCTAAATCACACATTTACGGTATTTCCACGTTACATTGGCATTTATCTACGACAGGTCCAGAGCCGCTGAGTTCCTGAGCGTTTATACCTCAGGCAGGTGCTGCGAACGCATGCACAGATAATCAAGCACTAGATTGGCCGCCGCCAGGGCGGTAATTTCGCTTTTGTCGTAAGCAGGCGCCACTTCGACCATATCCATGCCCACAATGTCGATGCCATCGAGTCCGCGGATAATACTTTGCGCCTGGTGGCTGCTCAGACCACCGGTAACCGGAGTGCCGGTGCCTGGGGCGTAGGCAGGATCCAGGCAATCAATGTCGAAGGTTAAATAGGCTTTTTGCTTGCTGACGATACGTTTGATTTCGGCGCAGGCTTCGCTGGCGCTGTGATCATGGACCCAGGCGGCATCCAGCCAGGTGAAGCCCATGTGGTCACTATTATGTGTGCGAATGCCGATTTGTACCGAGCGTTCCGGTAATATCAAACCTTCTCGAACGGCATGCCAGAACATGGTGCCATGGTCGATTCTCTGGCCGTCATCGGCCCAGGTGTCGGAATGGGCATCGAAGTGAATCAGCGCCAGCGGCCCATGTTTTTCGGCGTGGGCTCTGAGCAGGGGCAGGCTGATGAAGTGATCACCGCCAAGACTGATGAGCTCAGTTCCCGTGGCGATGATCGTTGCGGCATGTGCTGTGATTTCTCCCGGAACCTGTTCCGGGTGGCCCGGATCGAGGCTGCAATCGCCGTAATCGATGACTGCCAGACGGTCAAATGGGTCAAATCCCCAGGGCCAGGGTGGTCCCCAGGCAAGGTTGGCCGAAGCGGCACGAATTGCAGCTGGGCCGAAACGTGTCCCGGGCCGGTGTGTGGTGGCCAGATCATAGGGAATCCCGGTCACGGCATAATCGATACCTGCCAAGTCCCGGCTGTATTTACGGCGCATAAAACTCAAGGCGCCAGCAAATGTCAGTTCGTGGCGGGTTCCATACACTGAGTTATTGGTAAAGGCGTTGTCGCCTGCCGTTTTAATCATGGCCATTCATCCGTAATTCGACACAACGCGGATGCTCGCATTCGATAGCGGTGACGGCAAGGGGACTTGGCAGCGAACTGCGTGAGTTTTTAACTATGCCCGGCGTTCAGGGGGTAATGCTCCGGTGTGGCGTGCAGGCAATCCTGGACGACCCGGCAAAACTCATCGAGGCGGGTTGGCTTGGGCAGATAGGCTCTGCAACCTGCAAGTTTTACCTTGATCCTGGAATACCAGGATTTACGGGCTGTAAAGGCGATGACAGGAATGTGGCAGGTCACGGGATCTTGTGACAGTGTGTAGCAAAATTTGTAGCCAGCAGCATCATTTACGGCAACGTCGATTATAAGCAGTTGAAAATCCTCGCTGCGGGCCCTGAGGTGGGCTTCGTCTATCGTGTCAGCGAAGTTCACTTCCATTTTCAGGCCACTCAGCGCCAGCCCAACTTGCTGGCAGATCCCGGGGCTGGCATCCACGACCAGAACCCGATTGATTTGTCTGGCGGGCGTTGGAGTGCTGTCCGGGAAGGCGGGGAGGGGAGGATTCAGCCCTGCACAAGTGCCCTCAGGGTGACTGATTTGAACTCTAGTGTCCGTACCCGGTGTCTGCATGATGTCCATGCCCGGGGTATCGTCGTTGACCGGGTGAACTCAATGAGACTGGGTAATCAGCCTATTTATTCAAGCTTCTGGGCAGTGGCAGTCACCTTATCTTACGGCTTAATCAGTTTGTTGCGTATGGCAAACCGGGCCAGTTGCGCGGAATTGCGCAGCTTCAGTTTATGCAGAATATTCGTGCGGTGATTATTGACCGTCTTTGGGCTACGCCCGAGCAAGGCGGCCACTTCGTGAACAGAATGGCCATTAGCCAAGGAGGTGAGGATCTCCAGTTCGCGCTTGCTCAAGGTCGATACTTCGTCGTTTTGCCTGTCGTGTTGGGCCACTGAGGTTACACTGGCCGAATCCTGGGCTACAGCAGGCCGGGAGCGGCAGGCGGCTTTGCTTTCCAGACCCATTTGCGCCAGACGCTCTACTTGCAATGCCATGCTTCTGGATTGCGGTAAAGATAACTGCCCGTTCGAGATTAGCCGGGTCGTCGTAAGAATTTTCGATAATATCTCACGCATGGTACTCATCGTCGGGCATAGATTTTGGTATGCCAGAGTTGCATAAGTGCTTTTGTCCCTGCGGACCTGGCGAATCAGTTCACCCAAATCCAGATCAATATGTGGATTCATGCTTTCTATCCTTGTCGCCGGTTCTGGAGCACAAGCTGCCAGGCGGATCCGTCCTTATGTTTATCCACGCACACGAGTGAATTTGAAATCTGCACCTGGGTCCCCATATTGGCATTGTCGGCTGAAGTCGAGCCGCTACGCCGGAATTGGACCCATGTTGTAGTTAATGTGTGCATTGGTTGTCCTGTGTAGTGTCTAACTAGGTAACGGCAAAAGGATTAATTTGCTTTAAGGCGGTCACAAATATCGAATTCTTGCCCGAAGAGGCTTAACCTGCGCCGCTTCGAGCGGGTATAATCCGGTGCGCTTTGCTTTGTGCAGCGCGAAAGTGGCGGAATTGGTAGACGCGCTGGCTTTAGGTGCCAGTGGGCAATGCCCGTGAGAGTTCGAGTCTCTCCTTTCGCACCATTACAGAGCTTCCTGCACCCAAAATGACGGGTGCATGTCGTTTAGACTTTTCTCGTAATTTTTCTCGTAGAGGTTATTCATGCAAGTTACGGTCGAGACCCCTTCTGGCCTTGGACGGCGTATGCGCGTCGAGATCCCGGAAGACCGCATCAGTGGTGAAATTCAAAAACGCTTACAGAAACTGGCCGGCGATGTGCGTCTGCCGGGATTTCGCCAGGGCAAGGTTCCCATCAAGGTGGTGAAGCAACGCTTCGGCAGTCAGATCAGAAATGAAGTGCTGGGGGAACTTGTGCAATCCACCTTTGTAGATGCTCTGGAGCAGGAAAATTTGCGCCCAGCGGGGTCTCCAAACATAGAGCCGCTTGATTTCAAGCCTGGCGAAGGGCTGAGCTATACCGCTGCCTTTGACGTCTATCCTGAGATCACCCTGCCTGAGCTTGAGACGTTGAAAATCACGCGACCAGTGGCTGAACTGGGCGATGCTGATGTTGAAAAAATGATTGAAACCCTACGTAAACAACGGCGCAACTGGACAACTGTTGAGCGTGCCGCGACCGCAACAGACCGGGTTGTGATTGATTTTGAAGGGTTTATGGATGAAAAGCCGGTGGAAAATGCCACGGGCAAGGATTTTCCTGTCGAACTTGATGGCAACCGGATGATCCCCGGTTTTGAGGCGGGGCTGGTCGGCAGCCTGGCGAATGAGGAAAGAACCCTGAGCCTGAATTTCCCGGAAACGTACCATGCAGCGGAGCTTGCAGGTCGCGCCGTAGAATTCAAAGTGACCGTCCAACAGGTTGAAGAACCGAGTCTGCCGGAGCTGGACGATGAATTCGCGAAGGGCTTTGGTGTCAGTGAAGGCGGTATTGAAAAGCTGCAAACAGAAGTCCGCGAGAACATGCAGCGCGAACTTACCGATGTGCTGCGTAACAAAACCAAGCAGGCAGCCCTCGATACGCTGCTTGAAGCGCAGTCTATAGAATTACCCGAGGCACTGGTGAAGGAAGAGTGTTCAGCGGCACTGCAGCGCCAACTTCATGAGTTGGAGCATTCAGGTGTTGATCCCAAAGAGGCGAACCTGACAACGGAGATGTTTGAGGATCAGGCGCGTAACCGGGTCACTCTGGGACTGCTTCTTGCGGAATTGATCAAGAAAAACGATATCAAGCCTGACGCCCACAAAGTGCGCGAGCGAATCGAGTCCTTGGCCAGCACCTATGAGCAACCCGAAGAGGTCGTGAATTGGTATTATGGATCCAAGGAACGGTTGCAGGAGATTGAAACTTCAGTGCTTGAAGACCAGGTGGTGGATTGGATCCTGGAAAGGGCGGATGTAACGCTCGAAACGACCCCGTTTGACGACCTTATGAATCCAGGTCAGACTAGCTGAAAAGCGCATTGAAAGGGGATATTATCGTCTTAGGCCTCGGGTTTGCCTACGGGAAGTTGCACTTGCTCATGCCCTGGAAATTCAACGTGGAACCTTAAGTTAAGTGCCCTGCGAACCGATATCAAGAGTCAATTATGTACAATGAATCAAACATCCAAGGCCTGAATCTGGTCCCTGTCGTCGTGGAACATACCGCCCGCGGTGAGCGTTCCTACGACATTTATTCGCGGTTACTGAAAGAACGCGTTATTTTTCTGTGCGGACAAGTCGATGATATTGTCGCCAATGTCCTGGTGGCACAACTATTATTCCTGGAATCCGATAATCCAGATAAGGATGTGCATCTGTACATCAATTCTCCCGGCGGGCTGGTCACTGCGGGTATGGCGGTATACGACACCATGCAGTTCATTAAACCAGACATCAGTACCATGTGCATTGGTCAGGCGGCGAGCATGGGCGCGTTGTTGCTGGCCGGTGGTGCCAAAGGCAAGCGTTATTGCCTGCCTAATTCACGCATGATGATCCATCAACCCCTGGGTGGTTTTCAGGGCCAGGCGAGTGATATTGACATTCACGCCCAGGAAATTTTGAATACCCGGGAGCGCCTGAATGAGATATTGGCCCTCCATACAGGGCAACCCCTGGAACGGATTAAAAATGATACCGATCGAGATCATTTTATGAGTGGGGGCGAGGCCGTAGAGTACGGGTTGGTTGACCAGGTACTCGAGCACAGAATCCTTAACCGGAGCGAATAGCGCACTGAACATGCAAATGAGGTACTGCAATGACTGAGAAGCAGGGCAAGAATGGAGACGGTGATCGACTACTTTATTGCTCATTTTGCGGTAAGAGTCAGCACGAGGTACGCAAGCTGATTGCAGGCCCGTCCGTATTTGTCTGTGACGAATGTGTGGAGTTGTGCAACGATATAATCCGTGAAGAGATCCAGGAAAAATCCGGTGCGGCCGATGGCACATCATTGCCAACACCACAGGAAATCAATCGGATTCTGGATGATTATGTCGTTGGGCAGGCGCATGCCAAGAAAGTGCTGTCCGTCGCGGTGTACAACCACTACAAACGCCTTGATTCGAGCTTTAAGGCTGATGAGGTCGAACTGGCAAAAAGCAATGTCCTGCTGATTGGTCCGACTGGGTGCGGTAAGACACTGTTGGCCGAAACCATGGCGCGCCTGCTTAATGTTCCCTTTACCATTGCCGATGCGACGACCCTGACCGAAGCAGGCTATGTGGGCGAAGATGTCGAAAACATTATTCAGAAGTTGTTGCAAAAGTGTGACTATGACGTCGAAAAAGCCCAGACAGGCATCGTTTATATTGATGAAATTGACAAGATTTCACGCAAATCCGATAACCCTTCAATTACCCGGGATGTGTCCGGGGAAGGCGTTCAGCAAGCACTGCTCAAGCTGATTGAAGGAACGGTGGCCTCAGTGCCACCGCAAGGTGGCCGCAAACACCCACAGCAGGAGTTTTTACAGGTCGATACCGCTAATATTCTATTTATCTGCGGTGGTGCCTTTGACGGTCTGGATAAAATTATTGAACGGCGTTCTTCAAAACACGGCGGTATCGGTTTTGGCGCCGAGGTCAAGAGCAAGGACAATACCAAGCGGGTCGGAGAAATTATCCGCGACGTTGAACCCGAAGATTTGGTCTCTTATGGGCTGATCCCCGAGTTTGTTGGCCGTTTGCCAATTTTTGCGACCCTTGATGAATTGGATGAATCGCAATTAGTGAAAATCCTTACCGAACCTAAAAATGCGCTGGTCAAACAATACAAGCGTTTGTTTGATATGGAGGATTGTGCAATAGAGTTCCGTGAAGATGCGTTACTTGCCGTCGCGACAAAGGCGATGGAGCGCAAAACCGGCGCTCGTGGCCTTCGATCAATAATGGAATCGGCTTTATTGAATACGATGTATGACTTGCCTTCATCGGAAGGTGTGAGCCGGGTTGTGGTTGATGCATCGGTAATCAATGGAGATTCAGCGCCATTAAGCATCTACGACAGTGACTTGCAGCGCGCCGCACCGGAAAGCTCATAGAAATGTCTGCGTGGTGGACTTGAAGCTGGGGATTTTGTCCCCATTAATGAGTTTAATCTCAATCCCACTCGAGTGAAGAGTATTATGCCGACACCAATCCTGCCTCTGCGCGATGTCGTGGTTTACCCGCATATGGTAATCCCTCTGTTTGTTGGTCGTGAGAAGTCCATAGAAGCACTGGAACGCGCTATGGAGACCGACAAGCGGGTCGTCCTCGTGGCCCAGAAAGATGCGGCCCTGGATGATCCTGTACTGAGCGATATCTATTCGATTGGTACCGTCGCCAGCATTTTGCAATTACTGAAATTGCCTGATGGAACTGTCAAAGTTCTCGTTGAGGGAATTGAACGCGCCCAGATCAATGAATTCGTTGAGACTGAAACGTTGTTTTCAGCCGATATCAGCATCCCGGAAGCTGAAGTTGCCGATGAACGCGAATGCGATGTATTGAGCCGTTCATTGCTCAATCAATTTGAAAACTACGTCAAGTTAAATAAAAAGGTGCCTCCTGAAATTCTGGCGTCACTTTCCAGTATCGATGAGCCAGGTCGGCTGGCAGATACCATTGCCGCGCATCTGGCGATTAAAATTGAACAGAAACAAACCATACTCGAAGTCTTTAATGTTCGTGAACGCCTCGAACACCTGGTGGCGTGCATGGAGGAAGAGATCGATTTGCTGCAGGTTGAAAAACGTATTCGCGGTCGCGTTAAGCGACAGATGGAAAAGAGCCAGCGTGAGTATTACCTGAACGAACAGATGAAGGCGATCCAGAAAGAGTTGGGCGATATGGATGAGGCGCCCAATGAAATTGAGGATCTGGCGCGCAAGATTGAAAGCGTAGGAATGAGTGCGGAAGCCAAAAGCAAAGCGTTGACTGAATTAAATAAACTGAAAATGATGTCACCGATGTCTGCGGAAGCAACCGTAGTCCGTAATTACATTGATTGGTTAATCGGTGTGCCATGGAAAAAACGCAGTAAGCTGCGCCATGATTTGCCAAAAGCAGAAGTGATTCTTGATGAAGACCATTATGGCCTGGAGAAGGTAAAGGAACGTATCCTTGAATACCTGGCTGTGCAACAACGGGTTCGTAAGCTGAAAGGTCCCATTCTTTGTCTCGTCGGCCCCCCGGGTGTGGGTAAAACATCGCTCGGCAAATCCATAGCCAGAGCGACCCATCGTAAGTTTATTCGTATGTCACTCGGTGGCGTCCGCGATGAGGCGGAAATCAGGGGCCATCGGCGTACTTACATTGGTGCTTTGCCAGGTAAAATTATTCAAAACCTGTCAAAAGCCGAAGTGCGAAATCCGTTATTTTTGCTGGATGAAGTTGACAAGATGTCCATGGATTTTCGTGGCGATCCATCTTCAGCATTGCTCGAAGTGCTTGATCCTGAACAGAATAATTCCTTTAACGATCATTATCTTGAAGTTGATTATGATCTCTCGCAGGTGATGTTTGTTGCAACAGCGAACACGCTCAACATTCCTGCGCCTTTGCTTGATCGCATGGAAGTAATCCGCCTGTCTGGATATACAGAGGATGAAAAGCTTAATATCGCCAAGCGTTATCTGGTTCCCAAGCAGATGAAAAACAATGGCCTGCGCGAAGAAGAGTTGGATATTTCCGATGAAGCTATCTTGTCGATTATCCGTTACTACACCCGTGAAGCAGGGGTGCGGAATATAGAACGGGAAATCGCCAAAATATGCCGTAAGGTCGTCCGCGAGCAATTAACGGCAACGGACTTGGGGAAAGTCATTATTGATGCGCAGAATATTCATAATTACCTGGGAGTCGAACGTTTCCGTTTTGGCCTCAAAGACGAGGAGGACCGGGTCGGGCAGGTAACAGGGCTCGCATGGACAGAAGTGGGCGGTGATTTGTTAACACTGGAGACCGTTGTTGTCTCCGGCAAAGGCAAAACCAGCTATACTGGTCATCTGGGCGATGTCATGCAGGAATCCATACAAGCGGCGATCACTGTTGTGCGTAGCCGTAGCCAGTCGTTGGGCATTGAGCCTTCTTTTTATCAGAAAAACGACATACATGTGCATGTGCCTGAAGGTGCGACGCCCAAAGATGGCCCGAGCGCCGGAGTCGGTATGTGCACTTCTCTGGTTTCGGCTTTGACAGGAATTCCTGTACGATCAGATGTGGCAATGACGGGTGAAATAACCCTGCGAGGTGAGATATTGCCAATCGGGGGCTTGAAAGAAAAGTTATTGGCCGCATTACGTGGCGGTATCAGCATTGTTTTGATCCCGGCAGAAAATGAACGTGAATTATCGGAACTTCCAGATAACATAAAAGAACATCTGGATATCAGAGCGATGAAATGGATTGATGAAGTGTTGGAGGTCGCGTTGGCGTCTTCACCGCAACCGTTGAAAGTGGTTGGCTCTAAAGAACCTGTGGGTGAATCGGAACAATCTGGTAGTGAAACCGATAAACCAATACGGGCACATTAACGGTTAAAGCTTGACAGAATTTTCTGGTCACGGTTAGATACACGGCTGTTTTGTTCTGCTAATCGTATTGATTTTATATGGGGAGGGATGTTTGTGAATAAAGGTGATTTGATTGATTCTGTGGCGGAATCCGCCGATATATCAAAAGCAGAGGCGGGTCGGTGTGTCGATGCCGTATTCAGTGGTATCACTGCTGCATTAGTCAAAGGTGAGAATGTTTCCGTTATTGGATTTGGCACCTTTGCGGTTAAACAACGCGCCGCCAGAACGGGACGCAATCCGCAAACCGGCGCGACAATTCAAATTGCCGCATCCAAATTGCCTGGATTTAAAGCTGGAAAGGCATTGAAGGATGCCGTAAATTAGGCGGCTTCCTTTGGGTGCTTAGCTCAGTTGGGAGAGCGTCGCCCTTACAAGGCGAAGGTCGTGGGTTCGAACCCCCCAGCACCCACCAAAGAGATCCGGAGCGGTAGTTCAGTTGGTTAGAATACCGGCCTGTCACGCCGGGGGTCGCGGGT
>CAZAWX010000137.1:0-10092 GCA_964488985.1 uncultured Ectothiorhodospiraceae bacterium | reverse complement strand
TAAAAGTGATTGCCGATAATCTGAATCGACTGTTACGAGGCGAGCCATTGCTGAACCGTATCAGCCGGGTTGATCTGGAGTCGGTGCAGACTTGATATTGACAAACCGGGTTCTACCATGAAATTCCAACCATGCAATTACTAAAAGTCAGTGTTTTATTGTTGCTTGTGGTGCTGTCAGCTGGCAGTCCGGCGACTTCAACCCAGGCGCAGGGTATGTTGCAGGTTATCGATCCGTTCGCCAGGGCAACACCGGGAGGGGTGAAAAATGGCGCTGCCTATCTGTTGTTGAAAAACCCTGGCAAAACTCCCCGAGTGTTAGTTGGCGTGAACAGCGATGTGGCTGCGCACGTGGCCATGCACCGCAGCGTGATGAGCAATGGAATGATGCACATGACACCTGTGTCACAGTTGACGATCCCTGCCCACAGCAGCGTTCAATTCAAACCCGGCAGTTATCACATCATGCTCATGGGTTTGAAGAAAGGACTTGTTGAAGGCAGCCATTTTCAATTGGTGCTGTACTTTAAAAATGCCCCTGAGCAGCGCGTTGAGGTGCAGGTAAGAGGCATCGGAGCAATGCCGCTGCAATAAAGCGATCGCAGGCACGATTCAGGTTACACGTTCGGGAACCATAGATGGTGGGTAAGCCAGATTCAGAGACTCAAAGTGGCGGGCGTTCATTTCGTGCCCCTTTGTTGATTGCTGCCGCTGCAGTCTTGTCATTGTTGTTGGGGCTGGGGCTGGCATCCTGGCTCGATATAGGCGGTACGCGGGGTTTGTCCAAGTATCCGGGAGTAGGGGGTGATTTCAGCCTCGATTCTGCCACTGGTCCAGTTGCCCTGGCTGATTTTCGCGGCAAAGTTGTGGTGGTTTATTTTGGCTACGCCTCCTGTCCGGATGTGTGTCCGACCAGCCTGGCACAGATTACGGCCGCTATCAGGCAGTTGAAACCGGATCTGCAGTTACGCGTCCAGTCGGTTTTTATCAGTGTCGATCCACAGCGAGATACTCCGGCGCTGCTGGCAAGTTATGTCCACGCCTTCGATCCAGCCATGATTGGACTTACCGGCAGCAAACAGCAGATTGATGCTGTGACGGCACAGTACAAGGCGTACTATGCAATCGTTACACAGCCGGATTCGGCAGCAGGGGAGTATGTGGTGAATCATACCTCGGCCACCTACGTCATCGACAAGGAAGGCCATGTGCAGGATATTCTGGGTCACGGCAGTCCGCCAGGCGCTTTGACCAAGGCACTGCAGCAAATACTCAACAATTAAGGTGAGTATGATGTGTCTGTTTGTCCAATTCTGCTAAGATTGCTCGTTTCCTCTGACCGCCGGGCCTGACTCCATGCTTGAATTGAATCTTATCTTTACCCGCATCAAGGACATGCAGGAACGTGTGGACGTTCTGAGGGGGTATCTTTGACTACGCTGCCAGCAAGGAGCGTTTTGAGGAAGTCAGTCTGGAATTGGAAAACCCTGAACTGTGGTCGGACCCGGAGCATGCCCAGGCACTTGGCCGGGAGCGGGCACGACTCGAAACCATCGTCAGTACTATCGAGATTCTCGACTCCGGTCTGAGTGATGCCGGACAGTTGCTGGAATTGGCGGGCGAAGAGGACGACGCTTCCACAGCAGCAGAGGTGGAAGCGGATCTGGACCGTTTTACAGTGCGCCTGGAAAGTTTGGAATTTCAGCGCATGTTCAGTGGTGATATGGACTCGGCTAATGCCTTTGTCGATATTCAATCCGGCTCCGGTGGCACAGAGGCTCAGGACTGGGCGGAGATGTTATTACGTATGTATCTGCGCTGGGTCGAGCGGCGGGGTTTTAAAGCGGAGTTGATGGAATGTTCAGCCGGGGAAGTTGCCGGTATAAAAAGCGCAACGGTGAGGGTCGAAGGTGATTACGCTTTTGGTTGGTTGCGAACCGAAACCGGGGTCCACCGGTTGGTGCGCAAGTCTCCTTTTGATTCTGGCAACCGTCGACATACCTCGTTTGCGGCGGTTTTCGTTGCACCGGAAGTCGATGATGATATTGAAATTGATATCAACCCGGCAGATTTGCGTATTGATGTCTACCGTGCCAGTGGCGCCGGTGGTCAGCATGTGAACCGTACTGAATCGGCAGTGCGCATCACCCACAACCCGACCGGGGTGGTGGTGCAGTGTCAAAACGATCGTTCCCAGCATAAAAACAAAGCCCAGGCCATGAAACAATTAAAAGCCAAGCTCTATGAACTGGAGATCAGTAAACGCAACGCAGATCAGCAAAAAGTTGAAGAGACCAAGGCCGACATCGGCTGGGGCAGCCAGATCCGATCCTATGTGCTGGATCAATCCCGGATTAAAGATCTCCGCACCCATTATGAGACCGGTAATACCCAGGCGGTGTTGGATGGTGATTTGGATAATTTTATAGAAGCCAGCCTGAAAGCCGGCGTCTAGTAACAGGATGAAACAAGACGTATGAGTTCCCCCACTGAAACCGACAACAAAAAGAGTCCAATGAAGACCCCAGGTGAAGCAAAAAATAACAGCAATCCTGTGAGTGCAGCAACGGAGTCAGAACAAATTGCCCAGCGGCGTGGCAAGCTTGATGCTTTGCGTGAGACGGGTCAGGCGTACCCAAATGATTTTCGCCGTGACACGCTTGCTGCTGATGTGCATGAGCACTACCAGGATATGGATGCTGAAGCGCTGACAGATGCGAAGGTCCAGGTTGCAGTGGCCGGGCGCATGATGAGCCGGCGCGTCATGGGTAAGGCTAGTTTTGCTCATCTACAGGACGTCTCTGGACAGATTCAGCTTTATATGCGCCGGGATGATTTACCTGAAGGTGTCTATGCCCACTTCAAGAAATGGGATGTCGGCGATATTGTTGGTGTTACAGGGCAGGTGTTTCGTACCCGCAAAGGCGAGCTTTCCATACATGCCGACAACATTCGTCTATTGAGTAAATCGTTGCGGCCGCTGCCGGAAAAATGGCATGGCTTGAGTGATACCGAAACGCGTTATCGTCGGCGTTATGTCGATCTGATCGTCAATGAACAAGCCCGTAATACTTTCCGGACCCGCTCGAAGATTATCGATTACATCCGCCGCTTTTTTAATAACCTGGATTTTCTCGAAGTCGAAACTCCCATGATGCACGCCATCCCCGGCGGGGCGGTGGCACGTCCATTTAAAACCCACCATAACGCCCTGGATATGGATTTATATCTGCGTATTGCGCCGGAGTTGTACCTGAAAAGGCTGGTGGTCGGTGGCTTTGAGCGGGTCTTCGAAATCAACCGAAACTTTCGTAATGAGGGGATCTCGACCCGGCATAACCCGGAATTCACCATGTTGGAGTTTTATCAGGCCTATGCTGACTGTGAGGTCGTGCTGGATCATACTGAACAACTGATCCGTGGTATTGCCCGGGATGTGATCGGCCAACAGCAGATCGACTACCAGGGTACGGCCATCGATCTTGGCAAATCTTTTGCGCGCCTGAGCGTGCGTGATGCGATTGCCCACTACAATCCCGATTTGAGCGCGGAAGCTATGGATACTGTGGAGGGTGCCCGGGCGGCGGCAGGCAACCTCGGTATTCCCGTCGAACCGCACTATGGCTTGGGTAAATTGCAAATTGAGATGTTTGAAAAAACGGTTGAACATCTACTGATCGACCCGACCTTCATCACGGCGTATCCAACTGAGGTCTCGCCTTTGTCCCGGCGTAATGACAACGATTCCTTTATTACGGATCGCTTCGAACTGTTCATTGGCGGGCGTGAAATTGCCAATGGTTTTTCGGAACTCAATGATCCAGAAGACCAGGCGGCGCGCTTCAGGGCGCAAGTAGAAAGCCGTGACGCCGGTGATGATGAAGCCATGTATTATGATGAAGATTATATCCGTGCCCTGGAATATGGATTACCGCCAACGGGTGGTCAGGGGATGGGGATCGACCGCTTGGTGATGTTGTTCACAAATGCACCTTCAATCCGCGATGTATTGTTGTTTCCATACATGCGACCCGAATAATCAGAGGAATTTATGATGACGCCAGATCGAGTGCCGATGAATGCGGCGCGAGAGTTTGGGCAGCGCCTGCTGCGGACTCTTGATGTACCGGAACAGGTTGCCTGCGATGTAATGGAGGTCCTGGTGGATGCCCAGGCCAGGGGGTTCGGCTCTCATGGATTGATCAGGTTGCAGCGGATTGTTACCGGGATCCGTTCCGGAGTGCACCAGCCCCATGCCACGCCAAGCTGGGAGGCACCCAGTCCGGTGCTGCTTAAAGTGGATGGGCATCAGCAACTGGGGCCCCATGTGGCTTTGCAGGTGACCCGAAAATTAATTGACATTGCCGGTTCACCTTTGGGACTGGCCCTGGCCAGTGTTCAGGGGCTGACGCATTTCGGAATTGGTGGCTATTATACTGATCTTATAGCCAGGGAAGGATTGCTGGGGCTGGTATTGTGTAATACACAGCCGGCGGCGGCACCCTTTGGCGGCGCCGGTAAAGTGTTAGGGACCAACCCGATTTCATTTTCCTGTCGCCATCCGGATGGACGATTGCTGAGCCTGGACATGGCGACCACAGCAGCGGCTCGGGGCCGGCTTCTGGCCCATGAACTCGATGGCACACCATTGCCCGATTATGTGGCAGCAGATGCCGATGGGAACATGACCAATGATGCCAAGGCAGGTTTGGCCGGCGCCTTATTGCCCCTCGGTGGACCCTTCGGATACAAGGGGACTGGCCTGGCATTCATGGTCGATGTGTTGTCCGGCGCACTGAGTGGTGCGAATACCGGGACGCGGGTTACAGGAACGGTCAATACCTCAGCGGCGAATACGGCCGGGTACTTTTTTCTCGCTATCAACCCGGATCAATTGATTGGCCGGGCCGCCTTTGAAGCGCAGGTTGGCGCTTTGTGTGCGGATCTGCATGCGGCAGGTGATGAGGTGATGTTACCGGGAGAGCGTGAACACCAACGGGCGGCGACGGCCCATGAACATGGCTTGGAACTGTCAGAAAATTTACGTCAACAACTTAATGCACTGGGAGAGGAATGTGGTATCGACGAACGATTCTAAAATTCTGACCGCACTCAAAGAGGGGGGCGCGGATTATTTTCTGTCTGTTCCCTGCAAATTACTGGGCGGTATGATCGAGGGACTGGAACAGGACAATACGGTTCAATATTATCCTGTAACACGGGAAGAGGAAGGTCTGGGTGTGTGCCTGGGGGCCTCATTGGCAGGTCGCCTGCCCTGTATTTTAATGCAGGATTCCGGATTGGGGAATTGCGTCAATGCCTTCGCCTCGACGTTGCAGTACTTTCAGACCCCGATGGTCATGGTGATCAGCTTGCGCGGCACCCCTGGTGAGAAAGTGGGTGCTCAGGTGCCGATGGGCATGATGACGAAAGATCTGCTGGCACTGTTGCGTATTCCGGTGTTGCATTGTCATCGCCCGCAGGATCTCGATGAACTGCAAACCTTCACGCATCATGCGCGAATTGCTGAAGGACCGGTGGCGGTTCTGATTGATTTCAACCTGGCGGAGACGGGCAAATGAAACGGTTTCAATTACTTAAAAATATCAAATCATTAATGGATGATGCCCTGGTGGTGTGCAATATCGGTATCCCGTCCCAGGAACTGTATTCCCTGGGAGACCAGGATAATTACTTCTATATGCTCGGTGGCATGGGTCTGTGTTGTTCTACAGCATTGGGTTTGGCCCATAATACCTCGAAGCCGGTATTGGCCATCGAGGGGGACGGCGCAATGTTGATGAACATGGGTGCTTTGGCAACCATCGGTAATTGTGCCCCGGATAATTTTACGCTGATGATTATTGATAACGGCAGTTATGGTTCCACCGGCGATCAGGCGACCTTCACCAGTCGCAGAACTCGCCTTGCCGATGTAGCACGAGGCGCAGGATGCCCGAATGTCATCGAATGCAGTAGCGATGAAATTGGCGAGGTGCTGAAGTCGGCCCTGGGATCGGAGGAAACCACGGTTATTCTGGTCAAGGTCGAATCAGGCAATGAAAAGGTCGGGGCAATCCCGGTCAATCCAGTCATCATCAGGGAGCGGTTTCGGGCCCGCGTTCAGGCGTAACCTGTGTGCCAGCAGTCGGTGGTGAGGGTAAGAGGCGGAACCATGTGTCTAGACACGCCGTGAATCCGTCCATGGAGGCTCGGTCGCAGCATCCATGCTGCTCACGGTCTTGACACATGGTTCCGCCTCTTACCCTCACCACCGACTGCTGGTGGTCGTTGATCGCAGGATTCGATCAGGGAAACTGCTGGCGGGCCAGTTCCAGGAATCCCTGGATCACCCGTTCACCGCTGCGTTCTTTAAGACAGGCGGCAAACTCCTGCACGTCCAACCCCGCAAGGCGTAGTTTTAACGGGTGCAGGCGCGCATCGACTCCGAATTCACTGGCGGTCACCACGCCGATTCCAAGGCCGGCGGCGACGGCCTCACGAACACCTTCGCGGCTGCCAATTTCCAGAGTGGAATAGTGATCGAGCCCGGCCTGGGCCATCGCATTTTCGAAAGTCGCCCGGGTATTCGAGCCGGGTTCGCGCAACAAAATAAGCTGATCACACAATTCTTCGGCAGAGACCTGTCGGCGTTTTGACCAGGGATGTTCGCGGTTGACATAGGCGATCACCCGATCTTTTTGTAAAGGCACGGCATGGATGCGCGGATTGGCGCCAATATCGGGCAGAACCGCAATGTCGCAACGTGCTGCAAAAAGTTGTTTCATCACTTCCCGGGAATTTTCCATACTGATGGAAACCTTTACTCCTGGGTACATGCGTTTGAATGCGGCCAGCAGATGGACCAGCAGATAGGGCGAGCCGGCTCCCAGGCGCAGGCGGCCCTGGTGCAGGCCATGGGCGGTCAGCAACAGTTGTTCTGCCTGTAATTCCAGTTCCTGATGCCTGCGCGTAATCTGCAACAGGGCCCGGCCCATTTCCGTGAGCTCGGTACTGCGACCGCGGCGGTCAAAGAGCCGGACCCGGTAGCGTTGTTCCAGAGCCCGGACCTGATCGGACACCGTTGGCTGGGTGATATGCAGAATCTGCGCAGCCCCGGTGAAACTGCCTTGAACGGCGACGGCGTGGAAGGCCCTTAATTGTGAATGATTAATCATTGTATATATAGATTAAACCAATATCTAGTATATCAAATAACGATTTGATAGATATATTAAAGCGCGTATAAAGGGCGAATAATTCAGGAGTGCATATGATGTCAACACCACAAAACCTTTCTCCAACCGGCGACCCATGGTTATTGACCCCAGGCCCGTTGACGACGTCGGCGACGGTCAAACAGGCCATGCTCCATGACTATGGTTCCAGGGACAGTGAATTCATCCGTATCAATCGTGAAATCCGCGAGCAGTTACTCGACATCATCAAGGGCCGCAACAGCCATGCCTGTATCCCGTTGCAAGGTAGTGGCACCTTCGTTGTCGAAGCAATGGTCGGCAACTTCGTTCCGGCCAGCGGCAAGTTACTGGTCCTGATCAATGGTGCCTATGGCAGGCGGATCGTCAAAATCTGTCAGTACTATGGCCTGGCCCATGAACTGCTGGAATGGCCGGAAGACCAACCAGTGGATGTGGCATCCCTTGATGACAAGTTGGCTGCGGATCAGGACATTACGCATGTGGCAGTGATTCATTGCGAGACGACGTCCGGAATTTTGAATCCAATCGGTGATATTTCAGCCTGCGTCGCCCGCCACGAGCGTGGGTTGTTGATCGATTCCATGAGTATTTTCGGCGCGACCGAAATTGATGTTGGAACGTTACGCTTTGATGCTCTGGTTGCATCCAGTAACAAGTGTCTGGAAGGCTCGCCGGGGATGGGCTTTTGCCTGGCCCGCAGGGACGCCCTGGCCGGGACACAGGGCAATGCCCGTTCCTTGAGCCTGGATCTTTATGATCAGTGGCAGGCCATGGAGGCCAATGCGCAATGGCGTTTTACGCCACCGACCCATTGCCTGTTGGCCTTTCACCGGGCACTCGCAGAGTTCAAAGAGGCAGGCGGAGTCGCCGGGCGTGAAGGGCGCTACCGGCACAATTGTGATCTGCTGGTCGCGGGGATGCGTGCGCTGGGCTTTAAAACGTTGTTGCCGGATCATTTACAGGCACCCATTATCGTGACCTTTCATATGCCCGCCGATCCGGCTTTTGTTTTCCAGACCTTCTATGACTGCTTACGCGAACGTGGCTTCGTGATTTACCCCGGTAAATTAACGGTGGCGGAAAGTTTTCGCATCGGCTGTATCGGCCGACTTGAAAGCACCCAGATGCAGGCGGCGCTGGAGGCGATTAAAGCCGTTCTTGCCGAGTTGGGGGTATCAAGCGGCGCCCCAGCGTGATCAGGAGACAGCACTATGAGTTCTGAGAAAATATTGACCATTAATGGCCGCCAGTATGCCTGGGCAAAGCGCCCGGTGGTGGTGGTCTGCATCGACGGCAGTGAACCGTACTACGAGGGCTGTGATCACGGTGGCTACATAGAACGGGCCGTCGCAGCCGGTTGCATGCCCTTTACCAAAGGGATGTTGGCAAGTGGCACGAATCGCCTGGCTAAAAGCGTGATCCCGGCCTTTACCAATCCGAATAATCTGTCGATTGCCACCGGTGCGCCACCGGCGCTGCATGGGATCTGCGGTAATTTTTTCTACGATCAGGATCAGGATGCCGAAGTCCTGATGAACGATCCTGTATTCCTGCGTACCGGCACGATCTTTTCAGCTTTTGCTGATGCCGGTGCACGTGTCGCCGTGGTGACGGCCAAGGACAAGTTGCGCAGGCTTCTCGGCGACGGACTCAAGTTTGGCGAGGGAGGCTCTATTTGTTTTTCGGCCGAGCATGCGGATCAGGCAAATCTTGCGCACAATGGCATTGACAATGTTCTGCAACGCATCGCAATGCCGTTGCCATCGGTCTACAGCGCCGAACTCAGTGAAGTGGTGTTTGCGGCCGGGGTGAATCTGTTAAAAACTGAACGCCCGGACATCATGTACTTATCGACCACCGATTATATCCAGCATAAATTCGCACCGGGTTCAGCTGGTGCCAATGCATTTTATGCCATGATGGACGGCTATTGGCAGCAACTCGATGGCCTTGGCGCCACCCTGGCGTTGACAGCAGATCATGGCATGAAAACCAAACACACCGCTGACGGTGATGCCGATGTGATTTATCTGCAGAGCCTGCTTGATGATTGGCTGGGCACTGGTCTGGCCCGGGTGATCCTGCCCATCACTGATCCCTATGTGATTCACCACGGTGCTTTGGGCGGCTTTGCCACCGCCTATGTGCCGGAGACGATTAACGTTGCCGATCTAATTAACAAACTTATGTCACTCGAGGGCGTGGAGTGCGCACTGGACAAGGCAAGCGCCTGCGAACGCTTTGAACTACCTGCCGACCGGCTAGGCGATGTAGTGGTGATTACGGATCGAAATAAAGTGGTGGGTACCGTGCCCGAGCGCCATGATCTCAGTCAACTGAAAGAGCCGCTACGCTCCCATGGCGGTCTCAGTGAACAAAAGGTGCCATTTATTCTTAACCGTGCAACGCCGGATTTGGCCAGCGATCGGCGCCTTAGAAATTTTGACATTCTCGACGTTGCCTTAAATTACACCGTCTAAACATTCAGCAACTGAAAAAGGAACAACCTCCAATGCAGACCCCACTGACCATAATCAGCGAGGCCAGCCCTCATTACGAGTACATGCGAATCAACGGTATCAAGGCCGATGCCGAGCGGCGCTTTGAAGTTCTCAACCCATACACCGATGAAGTCGTGGCTACCTGTCCACGCGGAACTGTGGAGGATGTACGTCAGGCCTTTAGTGTGGCGCAAAATTACAGACCGGTATTGACCCGCTTTGAGCGCCAGCGGATTTTGTTCAAAACCGCTGAGTTGTTGCTTACTCGCAAAGATGAAATTTCCGATCTCATTACCGCCGAAGCGGGATTGTCGAAAAAAGATTCATTGTACGAAGTTGGCCGGGCCTGTGATGTATTCAATCTTGCCGGGC
>CAZAWX010000136.1:4388-10149 GCA_964488985.1 uncultured Ectothiorhodospiraceae bacterium | reverse complement strand
GGATTAGTTCGGCAGGCTGCGTTTGCTGTTCAGCCATTTAAGCAGCGGTGCCCACATTTCCACATCACGAGTGGTCCTGGACGGGGCCAGTTCGCAAATTCCCAGGCCGCGTTCAGAGGCATGAACATAGTTCTGACTACTGCGAAGATTCGTTACAAAGGGCATACGTTTGCCGTTGGGCAGTTTCAGGCCTCGAAGATAATCGTCAAGATTGCCGGTGCCAGGGGATCGTTCCAGAACCCTGTTGGCGACGGTCGCAACCCGGACTTTGTTGCGCATCACCCGCCCGGCATCCATCAATTCCTGCAGAAATCGCTCTGCGGCACTCAGGTCGATGGCTGAAGGTACAATGGGGAGTAGCGCAGTATGGGATTTTTGCAAAAGATTTTGCAAGGTCTTGCCGTGTGCCGCTGCAGGGGAATCCATGATCACAATTTCAGTCCCCTTGGGCAGCTTGGCCTTGGCCCGGGTGCCGTCGATGCCGGCTATATTTGCACGCTCCTCAGGACGCAGCGCTAACCAGTCAAGAGCGGATTGCTGGCGATCGTAATCAACCAGAGCCACTTTTCGATCCTGGTTCGCGAACCAGGCGGCGAGGTTGCAGGCGATGGTGGTTTTACCGGTTCCCCCTTTTGAGTTGAGGACAAGAATCGAACGCATGGTTGCTCCCTTGACTGTTCAGGCCTGTCGGTCCGAGTATAACCCGATCAATTTATGTAAATAAATTCTGTAGACCACATCACAATGGCTAGGCTAAACCATGAAGTACACAGAAAAAGCCAAGCCAAAAGAAGAAGTATGCCTTTATAGGTTCTTGCCACACCACCCATCTCTACTTCTTCTTGCATGTATTGATGCTTCAAAGCAAATCTTTAAACTGTTCAGTGCTCAGATGCGCCTGGCGTATAATGGCACGCAGTGTGCCCCGATCGAGTTCTTTATGATCTGGCACAACCAGTTGTGCAAACGGATCATCGCGGCGCAAAATAATATGACTGCCGTGCTGGCGCTTGTTGTAAAAGCCTGCTTTGTTGAGTGCACTGACACATTGACGCCCAGATACACGTGGGAGTTTGCTCACACCGCTACGACGAGGGTATCGAGATGGTCATCGGGCACCGGTAATCCATCATCATCAAGCGTAGCGATGTAGCCCTCGATGGCTTCCTTGATGTTGAACACTGCTTGCTCGCGGGTGGACCCCTGGGAGATGCAGCCGGGCAAACTGGGGCATTCAGCGACCCAGTACCCGTCTTGCCCAGGAGAGATAACAACTTGTCTCATGATGATTCGCCTATTGACTCGGATATTCTATAGTTTAGCTGCTTTTGGGTACTGAGCCGAGCGACTAACGTCTTGAGCCGGTCGTCGCCCAACTCCTGGTCAAAGGCCGGGATGTGACGGCCGCGCAGTACCTGCAAGGCATCCACGCTTGGAATAGTCTGCTGGCCGAAAACCTGGCCGCCCTGGCAGATGTGTATATCCTGATCTGCCCCGCCACCATGGAACCCGCCCGGCCTCTGGCCGAGGTCGAATACGATATGACCGCCTACAGTGAATTGAACCTGCGTTACCTGCGCAACACCGCCACCGGCTCCAACCG
Source organism: uncultured Ectothiorhodospiraceae bacterium (assembly GCA_964488985.1). Classification (GTDB taxonomy): domain Bacteria; phylum Pseudomonadota; class Gammaproteobacteria; order HK1; family HK1; genus CAZAWX01. The sequence goes on along the minus strand of CAZAWX010000136.1, from coordinate 8,546 downwards.
CACCCGCGCCGTCAAGCCGCGTATTTATCGTGACTATCTCGGCTCAGGGCTGGAACTGCCTGATGTGCGTTTTTAGTTTTTCCTGGGCCAAGGTGTCTGACGGTACATTGCCATATCTCAAAGTGACATAGAGATCTGTGATTGTGTTGACTGTGGTAGCCAGATCCGGGCGCGCCAGAACCACCCGTTTTGCGAAGGTCAGGGGTCCCTCCCAGGATTGGCGATGGATACCGCGGCGGTGCAGTTTGCGGCAAAAGATCGTGTAACTGGACAGCACTGGGTCGGATTTTTGTCTGCCGCGCAAAAGGCCGTATGCCGATACGATCAGGGTGATTGTGAGCAGCACGGTGAGTGCCATAACAAGATCGCCATAACTGCGGGCGTCAAGGCCAAAATGATCGAGAAATTTTCGCTGCTGCTCCTGGCCGTATCCCAGTACCCAGGAATTCCACTTGGCCTGGATGCCATCAACGACCAGGCGCAGGCGCCGGAAGGCGTCGATAACGACAGGGCCCGGGTTAAGGTTCAGAACGTCCGGGCCAAGACGTGGCGGGATTGCCGCATCGATACCACGGCTGATTCGTTCTGGTGCCACTGCGGCAGTGGGATCCACTCTTTGCCAGCCACGACCAGCGAGCCAGACCTCTGCCCAGGCGTGGGCATCACGCTGGCGTACCAGCAAATAATCCCCCAGTGGATTCAGCTCGCCGCCCTGGTAGCCGCCAACAACGCGGGCCGGGATCCCGGCTGCCCGCATCAGTACAGTGAATGCAGTGGCAAAGTCCTGGCAGAATCCCTGCCGTGTTTTAAACAAAAATTCATCCACAACATCCCCCGTCAAGCGTGTCGGTGAGAGGGTGTAAACAAAAGGCTGACGATGAAAATAATCCAGCGCACGGCGCACAATAGCGTGATCACTGCCCAGTTCGCGCCGCCAGTCCAGGGCCATCTGCCGGGCCAGGCGATGTTGGCCTGTTGGCAAGGTCAAAGCTTCAGATAGCCTCCTGGGGCGTGCAGCATCGAAACTGAAATTGGGGTAGGAACGCACCCGGTAGCGTTTTCGCTGGGTAATTTTTGCCGGGCTGCGGATCTGAAATTCATCAGAAATGACCACCCCGGCCGGTAATGCCGAGGGCAACTCCAGTGCCGTCATCCAATTACGGTTATGCGGTTCCAACGTGATCTCATAGTCTACGGCGGGTCCACGGCGGACAAAGGGCAATGCGCGGCGGTTATAGACTGACTTGCCGTGGGTCCAGCGCTTGCCGTCTGTTTTTGTGTAGACCATGGCCCGCCAGTAACGCTGCCCGGCAGGCGGCACTGGACCGTCAAAGCGCACACGAAACGCAACTGCATCGGATTGAGACAACTGACTGATACTGCCCGGACGCAGTTCATCCCCCAGGCCGGTGCTGGCGGTTGTTGCATCTTTGGGCAATTTCCAAAACGGCCCCGGCAGACGAGGAAAAAGGACAAAAAGGATCAGCATCAGGGGTAGGGACTGGGCGACCATGAGGGCGGCTTTACGCAGTTGCAGGGGCACAGAGGGTGGCGTGCTATGGCTGGTGAATGAGCTCAGGCCTGCAACCATGAGCACTACGACCCCCAGCATGTAAGCCCCACTGGTGATACTCTGATCAAACAGAAAGTGGGTGATGATGAGAAAAAACCCGAGAAAGCTCAGCACATAGGCATCCCGCAACTGGCGGGCTTCCAACAGTTTGATGCCCGCCAGTAGCGCCAGCAGGGCAATCCCGGCGGAGCGCCCGGTCAGGGTGCCATAACTGAAATAAACACCGGGCAAAATGGCGAGACTGATGAACACGACGGTCCAGCGGCCTGGTAATTTGTTCCCCCGCCGGCAATTCCACAATCGCCAGCAGCACAACCCCACGAAACCGAGGCTGATCCACCAGGGCAGGCGCTGCCAATGGGGTGCCAGCACCAGAACAAGGCTTGTACACAACCAGATGAGGTGGCGCTGATCGAGGCGCCAGTCAAGAATTTCGGGATCGGCGCGTAGCAGCAAACTCATGAGTGTGCGCTGTCGTCAGGAAACAACGCCAGTTGGCGCAGGCACTGCTGGCGATGCTGTGCTCCGAAGCCGGCCGCAATGCACACCTCGCCAAGGTCTAATCCGTAGTGTAAGCCACGTTTTTCCGCTTCCAGCACCCAGGCGCATAGTTGGCTTAACTGCGCCTCCCGGGAGGCCACGACGATATCAGCAAGGCGTAAAACAAGCTCTCCTGCGCTGGCACCGGCGAATAGTTTTACCGGCAAAGTGTCGCCACGGGCGGCCAGTTTCCAATGGATTTGTTTAGGTGAATCACCGGGTCGGTACTCTCTGAGGGCGGCGAAATCGTCCCGGCCCGCGCTTTTGCGGCCCTGTTCGTTGCGACGCAGGCTGGCGCCTGAAGGCAAGGGCTGGGTTCCTGCCGGCGCAGGGTAGACCAGTACCGGAAGTTTGAGTGGCACGGGACTCCAGGCGCGGAAGAGTCCGAATGGCGCGCGACTGGCGATAGTGAGCGTGTCGAGAAATTCTCGCCCCCGCTTTGCTGCCGTAAGGGGGTAGAGGGCGTTGGCGTTACTGTGGGCGGGGATTTTAACGTTGACGACACGGTCCGAGCGCGGGGTTTGGCTGCGCAGCACAATCCCCTGCCGGTCCGGTCCCTGGAGATTGTCGATATTAATTTGAAAATAGGCCTGACTACCTGCGAAGACATCATCGGCTGCCCGCCCTGTAACCTCCAGGCCTGCCAGGTTGCGATAGGTATGGAACATCGACATCAATGCCACACTGGTGAGCAAAAAGGTCAGGCCATAGGCCAGGGAGTTGTTGTAGTTGATGGCTCCGGCAAGCATGACCGACAGCAACCCGGCGAAGGCCAGACCATGACGGGTAGGGAGGATGTAAATTTTCTTCCGGCCGAGACGAAAACCCGTGCTGGTCCGGGGCGTCGTATTTGTAGTCCGTGTGCATGGGCACGAATCAATTTGTTTCATGTAAAAAACCGATGGCAATACACGTCATTGGTAATAACCTTCAGTCCACTGAAGCTTTGACTGTCGCCGGCTTCAGGGAATAGCGACGTTATGGATCAGAGCTTCGCCAGCATCCATTGCCCGGCTGCCAACGGCACCGTCCATGAATTCATTGGCAAATCGTAGCCGGTGACCGGCTACGGCAGGCAGCACTGCCTGGACATCTTCGGGCACGCTGTGCATGCGCCCGTGCAGCAAACTATAGGCCTTGGCGGCATGCAGTATCGCCAGGCCGGCCCGGGGCGAGAGGCCCAACTCGTATTGTGCTGATTGGCGGGTGTGAGTCACCAGCGCCTGTACATAGTCCAGCAAGGCATCGGAGGCGTGAACCCGTGCAACGGCCTGTTGCATCAGAGCGAAGGTTTGCGGGGATATGCAGGGTTCAAGGTGATGAATCATCTGATGGCGATCTTCGCCTTTGAGCAGGGCGCGTTCAGCATCACGATCCGGATAACCCAGTTGCAGGCACATCAAAAACCGATCAAGTTGTGACTCCGGCAGGGGGAAAGTCCCGATCTGGCGATCCGGATTCTGGGTGGCGATGACGAAGAAGGGCTCAGGTAATTTGCGGCATTCGCCATCCAGCGTTACTTGGTGTTCTTCCATGGCTTCCAGCAGTGCGCTTTGGGATTTAGGCGTAGCCCGGTTGACTTCATCGGCGAGTAGCAATTGCGTAAACAGCGGCCCTTCGTGGAAGACGAACTTGCCGCTGTTTCGTTCATAGATGGATACGCCGAGGATATCTGCGGGCAGCAGGTCGCTGGTGAACTGGATGCGCTGGAAGCGCAAGCCGAGCAGTTTCGCCAGGCTGTGAGCGAGGGTGGTTTTGCCAACTCCTGGCACATCTTCGAGCAGCAAATGGCCCCCGGCCAGCAGGCAGGTGATGGCCAGGCGAATGGTATCTTGCTTGCCCAGAATGATTTCACAAGTGCGTTGTATCAACAGTTCCAGGGCTGGCTGCAGATCTTCAAGGGGCGGTGGTGTTTCGGAATCGATGGTGTAGACCTGCGGGTCGTTCATGTATCTGCAGCCTCTTATTTCTAGCCGATCGGCAACAAGCACCAAGTCTATGGTGAAACCGGCGATGGTGAAACCGGCAATGGTGAAACCGGCAAT
>CAZAWX010000136.1:0-4288 GCA_964488985.1 uncultured Ectothiorhodospiraceae bacterium | reverse complement strand
ATGGTGAAACCGGCAATGGTGAAACCGGCAATCGCGCACCTGGGTGCAATCAGGTTAACATTGCCTGCTTTATCGGTTGCCATTCCTGAATGTTACAAATACTCCATTGTGTTCCAAAAGCCTTACTCGAAGCCGGTGTGACGGATCTGGCTGAGGTGTTGGGCGGCCCGACATTACTGCATCTGCAAGGAGAGGATCGACCGGGGTTATTTGTCTCAACACTCCTGCACGGTAATGAAACGACTGGCTGGGAGGCGCTGCGCGAGCTTTTGAATCGTTACCAGGGCCGCCTTCTGCCGAGACCTCTGAGCGTGTTCATTGGTAATGTGCATGCCGCCCGCGAGCAACTTCGCCGGCTTGATAACCAACCCGATTACAATCGGATTTGGGGCCAGGGAGAAGGCCCGTGTTGGACGATGACTAAAACTGTTCTCAATGAAATCCGTGGCCTGGGTCCGGCAATGTGCCTGGATATCCACAACACCTCGGGTCGTAATCCTGTCTATGCCTGCGTGCACCGGCTTGATGACAGCAGTTTGCAGCTGGCCCGGAGTTTCAGTCCGACCAGCGTTTTTGTCGTGCAGCCTCCCGGCCTGTTGGGGGTGGCCTGTGCCGCGATAGCACCCAGCCTGACGCTGGAATGCGGCAAACCTGGAAACCGCCAGGTGATTCGTCAGGTCTGTGAGTTTCTGGATGCTTGCCTGCGCGCAGAAAATCCCGCCGGGCCGTTACAGCCTGAAGCGCAGATGCAGTTGTTGCAACCGGTGGCTACGGTCAGGGTACCGGATGAAATCAGTTTTTGTTTCGATGACCAGCAAAACTGCGAACAGGTGGATCTGTGTTTTCGGGCCGGTCTTGACGGGCATAATTTTTCCACCGTGCCTGATGGTACTGCGATAGCGACGATTCGTCCTGGATCGAAGGCCCGCCTACAAGTTCTCGATGCCGGGGGATGCGATATAGCTGAGCAATATTTTCGCACTGAGAATAATAATCTGGTGACGGCATCGGACGTGATCCCGTCGTTGCTGACGCTGAATTCGCACATCATTCGCCAGGATTGCTTGTGCTACCTGATGGAAGCTGTGGCGGCACCCGGCCGATGACAAAGCCGATCCTGACCTCACAGTACGACAGTACACTGGTCGTCACCCTGAACCGGCAACACGCCGGGAACTCCATCAGTATCGACGTGGTTGAGGCACTCAGCGACTGTTTCGAGTCGGCGCGCGAAGATCCGCACTTACGTTGTATTGTTCTTACCGGTTGTGGTGACAAGTTTTTCTCCTCAGGTGGTGATGTAAAGCGTTATCGTGCCTTGCAGACACGTGAGCAATTGCGCGAGACCTTCGCCAAGCCCCGTGCATTGATGGATCTGATTGAGGATTTTCAGTTGCCGGTGATTGCGGCAGTCAATGGCTGGGCATTGGGTGGGGGCGCCGAACTGATGTTGGCAGCCGATATCCGCATTGCTGCACGCCATGCCCGGATTGGCTTTCCATATGTGAAACTATCCTTAATGCCCGGCTGGCATGGCGCCGAGCGTCTGGTGCAAACCGTCGGTCATGCTGCTGCCTGTAGCTTGTTGTTACGGGGTGAGCCGGTGGATGCCGAACGGGCACTGCAATTAGGTCTGGTACACGAAATTGCCGAAACCGGCGAATTGCTGGATGCAGCACTTGCGGTTGCCGGACAGTTTGCCAGCGCCGCACCACTGAGTCTTGCCGCAACGAAGCAACTGTTACAGGGGATTGGTCGCCTGGATCACGCGACAGCCCGTAAACAGGCCGATACGCTCTTTGAACAATTATGGTTCAGTGACGATCATCGGCAAGCTGAAGACGCTTTTGAACAGCGCCGTGAGCCAAAATTCAAGGGCAGTTGAAAGGGCTGAAAAGCATGGGCCGGATATAAAAACCGCCCTGGAGTTCAGGGCGGAAAAGTAGGTGTCGACCTTAGCCGCCACTGGAGAGGAGTCGGAGGTTATAAACCCAGATCCCGGCGCAGTTGGGGATTAAGCTCCGGCGCTGAGGTGGGAATACTGTGCAGGGCACCGCTGAAAACCTGGACGGTTTCGTCAAGCAAATTCACCAGATCCTGCAGCCATGGCGCGGTGTTGTGCAGATCCGCAAGACTGGGTAATGGGTGATGCTGTAGATGTAAATGTGCGGTGGTCATCGTTGCACGCCTTAAATATCAAGATTAATTGAGATATATTTGTCAATCGATATCTCTGAGAAGCATTAAATCGTTATATGTTTCAAGAAACAAGAGATACTTTTTCAACTACTAATGAATTATTTTCACTAAACATTGCGTAAACTACCTCCTTTGACCGCCCTTCGGGCCTTTGAGGCAGCCGCCCGGCTGGGCAGTTTCAATCTCGCCGCCAAGGAACTGAATGTCACGCCCTCAGCGGTCAGCCACCAAGTGCGGGCGCTGGAGATTTTTTTTTCCCAAAGCCTGTTCAGGCGCGTTGGCCGCAGCGTGGAACTGGATCTCAATGCACGGGACTTTTTACGTTCCGTGACCCAGGCACTGGATCAACTCGGGGCGGCCAGTCAGCGGTTGCGCCACCGGCCACAGGCGAATTTGCTGAATATCAGCGTGGCGCCGACCTTTGCCACAGGCTGGCTGGTACCACGCATGACAGAATTCCATGTCGATCATCCGGAACTTGAAATCCGCATGTCCACATCAATTAGTTTCGTTGATTTTGCTGATTCCGACATCGACCTGGCAATTTCATATCGGATCGGTGAATTGCCCAGTGGCACAACCAGCGTGCGACTCATGTCCGAGCACCTCGTCCCTGTTTGCAGCCCTGCCTATATTCGTGAACATGGGCCGCTGGTAAAACCAGAAGATGTTCGGCGCTGCTCTTTGCTGCATTCGTTGCCACGGATTGGCCAGTGGCGCAACTGGTTGCGGGTTGCGGCAGTGGCTGGGGTGGATAGTGAACGGGGGCCTAAGTTTCAGACCACGCCGCTGGCATTGGAGGCGGCCTGGGCCGGTCTGGGGATCGCCATTGCCAATCTTGAATTTGTCGAAACGCATATTCGCGAGGGCCAACTGGTAGCGCCTTTCGATGTCGAAATCCCCAGCCATAGCGGCTATTACCTGCTGTGGCAGGAAGCCCGGGGTGGGGAGGCAAAAATAATCGCCTTTCGGGACTGGGTGTTGGCAAAACTGTCCAGAGACAAACCGGGGCTGAGCCTGACTGATCCGGTGCGTCTGTAGCCGGTGTACTTCAATTCTGGGACTTGCCTTGTTCCTGCGGAAGGGGCTTGGATTTACCCGAATAGCGGCGCAGCAAATTGAAGACCAGTGGTGCAGTGACCACGATGAGCATGATTCTGAACATGTGATGAATGGCGACGAAGGCGGTTTCAACCCCCAGGGAAAGGGCAATCATACTCATTTCTGCGAGTCCACCTGGCGCATAGGCGAGCAACAAAGGCTGCCAGCCAAAGCCACTGAGGCGACTGAGAACCACCGTGAACAGGACCGTAGTGCCCAGCATTAAGGTGGTGGCACCGCAGGATGCGAAGATGATGGTTAAGACCTGGCGCAGCGGGACCCCGGAAAATCGTGTCCCCACAGAACAGCCGATGACGACCTGGGCTGCCGCGATCAACTCCGTGGGTGGCGGTGAGTGGCTGAGGCCGCCGATATGCACAGCTGCGCTGACAAACATCGGGCCCAGCAAACCGTAGGCGGGCAAGCGAACCAGTTTGCCTAGCCACACGCCAACGACAGCGCTGCCGAGCAACATCAGCACATCGATCCAATCGGCGTCAAGCAATGACAAACCACTGCCACCACGGGTGCTCACCAGGCCCGGATCCTGGTAGCGGATCCACAACGGGATCGCCATCACCACCAGCAACACCCGGGCGCTATGGACCAGGGCAATCTTGCCCTCGTCTCCACCCAGAGCACCACCGGTGATGACCATGGTCCCTAGCCCTCCGGGGGTGGCGGAAAAAAATGCGCTGACCGTATCGAACCCCAGGACTTTGCGAAAATACACATACAGCATCGTTGTGATTGCACCGACATACAGAACCAACGCCGACAGAGTCAGAGGCCAACGGGCAATCTGTTCAACAATACCCGCATTGAAGGCACTGCCCAGGTAAACACCTAAAATGGTGATGAATGCACCACGCAATTTGTGCGGCAGGGCAATATTGGCGCCGCCAAGGGCGGCAACAGTGGTGACCAGCATGGCCCCGAGCATCCACGCCAGAGGCAGGTTCAGATAATAGAAAACACCACCACCCAG
>CAZAWX010000135.1:0-10234 GCA_964488985.1 uncultured Ectothiorhodospiraceae bacterium | reverse complement strand
TCGTACACTTTCGATGCAGGGATTGAAGAACCCGAGCAGAAATGCCCGGCAACGAAGACCACACCATCACTGACGAATTTATTGGCGACAGCAACGGCTTGTTTCGGATCACAGGCATCATCGCCAATTTCAAGTTTAAGTTTCTGCCCGAGAACCCCACCCGCGGCATTAATGTCTTTGACGGCCATTTCAGCACCGCGTTTCATCTGCTCGCCAAAGGTGGCGTACTGGCCTGTCATTGGCCCGGCGGTGGAAATGAGGATGTCGGCGCTCGCAGCACCAGCCCCCAGCATTCCTGCTATGGCCGCGCTAAGTAATAATGTGCGTGTTTTATTCATTGAGAACTCCTCTCAGCTTTATCGTGTCGAAAATAACCGTTGTACTCACCCAACAGGATAAGGTGTCCACATTAATCCCCGGGCACCGGCTAGAGCAAGTGCCCATTTTTTAATCAGTGCTATGTTCTTCTTCCAGTTCAGTCCAGGAAAACGGACCAGAACGCCGGTAAAGCCAGGGATACTGATTGACCATGGTTCTTGCTCTGGCCATACGCCAGGCCAGCAAGGAGATCACCAACAGCACCACCGTATCGAGAAGGTAGCCGGTGAGCGAGAGCAATTGCCCATCAAACAACGCGAATGTCAGGAAACGATCACCAAACCCCAGTAACAAGGTGAAAATAACGGCCTGCCAGGCAGGCTTCCAGGTGACCGCCACCGCCTGCCCGGTCATATAGGCGGTAAAGCCCATCACCCCAAGCGTCAGGCCGATAAAAACAGCGGGACTGGTACCGAGCAAGCCACTCATTGTCCAGCCTCCTTTTTGGCTCCACCTTCGAGGTAGGCCGTACGAATTTCCTCATTGGCCAGTAATTCATCGCCAGTACCAGACATGATGATGCGGCCATTGGCCATGACGTAGCCCCGGTGGGCCAGACGCAAGGCATGAAATGCGTTTTGTTCAACAAGAAAAACGGTCATGCCGTGATTCTCATTAACATCGCGAATGACGGCAAATATTTGTTTGACCAACAGGGGCGCCAATCCCAGAGAAGGTTCATCGAGCAGCAATACCCGGGGCCTGCTCATCAGCGCCCTGCCGATGGCCAGCATTTGTTGCTCACCGCCGGATAAGGTTCCGCCGCGTTGATCACGGCGTTCTTTCAGCAACGGGTAAAGGGTAAACACTTTATCAAGATCGCTATCGAAAAATTGCGGATCGCAGTGGGACGCACCTATCTGCAGGTTTTCAAAAACCGTCATGAAGGGGAATATTCGCCGCCCTTCCGGAGATTGGGCAACGCCGCTACGGATGATTTCGTGGGTCGGTTTACGGGTGATATCCTGGCCATCAAACAGCACCTGGCCACTGGCCGCCTGGGGATTGCCACACAGGGTCATTAACAGGGTCGACTTACCGGCACCATTGGCACCGATCAGCGTAACGATTTCTCCTTCTTTGACCTCCAAATCCACTCCCCGCAAGGCCTCAATTCTGCCGTAGAAGGTATGTACGCCTTTTATTTCCAGCAGGGCCATCAGTGGGCCGCCTCCATAGCGGTGGATTCGTCTTCATCTTCGCCCAGATAGGCCCGGATCACTTCAGGATCATTACGAACCTGCTCCGGACTGCCGTCTGAAATCTTGCGGCCGTAATCAAGGACGACCAGGTGATCAGAAATTTCCATGACCACAGTCATGTCATGTTCAATCAACAACACACCGACCTGATCTTCGTCGCGAATTTGTAACAACAGGTGGTTCAAATCCGCTGACTCGCGTGGATTAAGGCCTGCAGCGGGTTCGTCAAGACACATCAACACAGGTTTAATACACATGGCTCTGGCAATCTCCAGACGCCGCTGGGCACCGTATGGCAGTTCCCCTGCATTCTTATCCGCAGCATCAACCAGGTTGATACGTTCCAGCCAATAGCGGGCAAACTCTATTGCTTCGTGCTCGGCCTTTTTATAGCCCTTGGCTCCCAACAGGCCCAGCAGGGTAAATCCGGAGGCATGCATCAAATAGTTGTGTTGGGCGACGACCAGATTTTCGAGCACGGACATGTTCGGGAACAGGCGAATATTTTGAAAGGTACGGGCAACGCCAGCTTTCTGCGGGATCTGATACCCCTCCATCCGTTCCAGCAGCATGCGCCCCTTTTGCGGATGATGTAATGACAAACGTCCGGAGGTCGGTTTGTAAAAACCGGTCAGACAATTGAACACGGTTGTCTTTCCTGCCCCGTTTGGACCAATGATAGCCGTAATATGCCCCTTACTGGCGCTAAAGGACACATCATCAATGGCCACCAGGCCGCCAAACCGCATGATCAGATGCTCAACCGTCAGCAATGTCTTGCCCGGGGCGTGGGGCTGTCTTTCCGGACTCACTTTGCCTGCCCCGCAGCACTGTCTGCATTGTCATCCCCAGGCGGGTCATGATCAGCAAGGAGCAGGGTTGGATCACGGTGAGCAAGCAGGCCCCGGGGACGCCAGACCATAATCATGACCATCGCCGCACCAAACGCCAGCATCCGGTACTGGCTGAGTTCACGAAACACTTCGGGTAGGCCTATCAAAATCAATGCGCCGAAAATAACGCCAATCTGACTGCCCATTCCGCCCAGGACAACGATGGCCAGAATGATGGCCGATTCGATGAAAGTAAAACTTTCCGGGCTGATAAAGCCCTGGCGGGTAGCGAAAAACGAACCGCCGAAGCCGCCGAACATCGCCCCAATGGCAAAGGCGGTGAGTTTGGTATTGCGTGGATTAATTCCCAGACTGCGGCATGCAGTCTCGTCCTCGCGTAACGCTTCCCAGCCACGACCGATCGGTAATTTGCGAATTCGCAGGGTAAACATATTGGTCAATAACGCCATCACCAGGATGACGTAATAAAGGAATATAATTCGATCCACAGGGGAATATTCAAGGCCAAAGAATTCATGGAAGGCCGTCACCCCCTCAGGGGCATTACGGGTGAACGGCAAGCCGAAGAAACTCGGCCGCGGGATCCCTGAAATTCCATCCGGGCCATTGGTAAACTCATACCAGTTCAACAGCACAATACGCACCATCTCACCAAAGCCAAGGGTCACGATGGCCAGATAATCTCCTCGTAACCGCAATACCGGAAAGCCCAGCAGAATCCCGGCAAAGGCGGCCAGAATTCCTGCCAGCGGCAGGCAAATCCAGAAGCTCAAACCAAAATGAGTTGCCAATAATGCATAGCTGTAGGCGCCAACTGCGTAAAAAGCGACATAGCCTAAATCCAACAGTCCCGCCAAGCCGACCACGATATTCAGGCCCCAGCCGAGCATGATGTAGGTCACGACCAAAATGGCAATATCCAGCATTCTGCGATCAATACCGGGCAGAAACGGTAAAATGACAGCAAACCCAAGTAATAAAGGACCCAGTATCAGCGCAACCCGCTGCACTCTGGCACCGAATTTGTCCATGGCCGCATCACGTTCTTCAATCGTCCTGCTGGTGGTCTTTCGCCAGATCCCCAGCATGGCACGTACAGCAAGAACCAAAATTACGATTGCCAACAACCAGTCGACCACCACTGACCCAAAGGGCAGGAATTGTGCGGCGGTCTGGTTTCCCCCCACCTGGTCCAATAACAACAGTGCCACCAGCAGCAGACCCAATGGCCCGGCAGTCAACATCACAGGCAGGGGGCGTCCTTCACGCAGTGATATCAAAGCCAGACGACCGAAAAATCCGATCCCGGCTGCAACAACCACTTCACCGAAGCGGGTCACTATCGCCAACCCTCCGGTCACATCTTCAATTTTAAAACCCAGCAGACCGATCGCCAGCACTACCACCATTGCCGCGATTAACGCACTCTCTTTTAACGCCCCCGGCAAATCAAAGGGACGCGTGCCAGTGTTGTCAAAGTGTTGCGACATCGATCAAACCTTTTCCACATCCGGTTTGCCGAGCATTCCAGTAGGTCTGAATATCAGTACCAGCACCAATATTGCAAAAGCCGCCACATCCTTGTATTCGACAGTGAAATAGCCAGACCAGAATGCCTCGATGAGACCGATGGCAAGGCCTCCTAACATGGCGCCAGGCAACGAACCGATACCACCGAGCACTGCTGCGGTGAAGGCTTTGATACCAGCGACGAAACCAATATAAAAATCAATAACGCCGTAGTTAAGCAAGAACATCAGACCGGCAACCGAGGCCAGCGCCGAGCCGATGATAAAGGTAATGGAAATAGTGCGATTGACATCGATCCCCACCAGGGAAGCCATTTTCAAATCCTGCTCACAGGCCCGTTGCGCGCGCCCCAGAGCGGTCTGACTGATGAGGTAGGTGAAAACCAGCATCAACGCCACCGTCAGTATCATGATAACCACTTGCAGATAACTCAAAGTCACTGAGAAATCACTGCTTTCGAGGAAACGGAAGCCACCGCTGATGACCGGTTGCATGGGTTTAACCCGGGCACCCTGCATCAACATGACATAGTTTTGGAAAAAGATGGACATGCCGATAGCAGTAATGAGTGGGGCAAGACGCGTTGAACCGCGCAGTGGCCGATAGGCGATACGCTCAAGCGCCCAGCCATAAGCTGAGGTCAGCACCATTGTGACCAGCAGGACGATGAGCAGGGCCAGGGGTATCCAGGTGACACCCAGGATCCCTAAGATCAGAAAAGTGATGATCGAGATAAATGCACCGATCATGAATATTTCGCCATGGGCAAAATTGATCATGCCAATGATGCCGTACACCATGGTGTAACCGATGGCGATCAGGCCATAGATCATACCCAGAGTCAGCCCGTTGATGAGCTGTTGCAGGAAGTAGCCCATAGCAGTTTTTTACTGGTTGGAATGTTCAGTTCGGGATGAATGTGCCGTTAACCACTCCAAAGACCCATCCCTTTGATCTTGGAGCGCAGGGATACTACTCTTATTTTTCAAGGAACGGAACTAGAGCCACGACTGAGAAATGACGCTCAGGCGCGCAAGGCAGGAGTGACGGTGAAGGCCCCCATCCACTCAATGCCTGCCCATTGGTAGCGAATTTAAGCGCGCTCATTTCCCGGCCATTTGCAGCCGCAACCAAGGAGACACCATGTTAAAAAAAGCGTTGCTCCCAGCTATTTTTCTCGTCCTCGCCTATGGCTTCTGGATAAGTTCCGATTTCAAGGAAATAACGGCCGGGGTCGCTATTTTCCTGTTTGGCATGCTGTATATGGAGGAAGGCTTCAGAGCCTTCACCGGCGGTATGCTGGAGCGGATTCTTAAAAAATGCACCAACAGTCTGTGGAAAAGCTTGAGCTTTGGCATCGTCACCACGACTATCATGCAATCGAGTTCACTGGTTTCCGTGATCACCATATCGTTCATAAGCGCAGGTCTCATTACACTGGTAGCGGGGATCGGTATTATTTTCGGCGCCAATATAGGCACCACCACCGGAGCCTGGCTGATCGCAGGTCTGGGGTTGAAAGTGAAAATTTCCGCCTATGCCATGCCGATGCTGGTCTTCGGCATCATTCTCGCTTTCCAGAAATCAAAATCATTAAAAGGCATCGGCTCACTTTTAGCAGGGCTGGGTTTTCTTTTTCTCGGCATCCACTACATGAAAGAAGGATTCGAGGCCTTCCGGGACAGTTTCGATCTGGCGTCCTACGCAATTGGTGGTTACCCCGGTCTATTTCTGTTCGCCGCAATCGGCACGCTGGCAACCGTCATCATGCAATCGAGCCACGCGACGCTGGTTTTGATCCTGACAGCCCTCGCCGCGCAACAGGTGACGTATGAAAATGCGCTGGCACTGGCCATAGGTGCGAACATTGGCACGACAATCACCGCCATCATCGGCTCCATGAGTGCCAATATCGAAGGCAAACGGCTTGCTGGCGCCCACCTGATTTTTAATATTATCACTGGCGTCATCGCCATAATTTTCATCAGCCAGTTTATGGCGACAGTCGATTTTATCAGCCGGCAAACAGGCATTCCAAGCACTGATTACACACTCAAGCTGGCAGTCTTCCACACGCTATTCAACTTGGCGGGTGTGATTGTAATGATCCCCTTTATCAACCCATTGGCCGGGTTCCTGAATCAGGTATTTCGCTCACCGCCAGCGGATGTAGCGAAACCGCTGTATTTAAGCGATGCCGCCATCGACTTCCCCGACACTGTTATAGAAGCCGTCAGAAAGGAAACCTGGAACCTGTTCGATAACGCATTCGAGCTCATGGCCCATGGCATGAACCTGCGCCAGGAGCAGATCCTCGAGGCCAAGGATTTGCGCAAAATCATCGACGATGACCGTGAGATCATCCATTTTGACTTAGATGCCCAATACGAAAATAAAGTCAAAATTCTTTATGGTGCCATCGTCGAATTCATCAGCCGCGCCCAGGCCAATCTACCCAGCATGTTTTCTGAAGATCTCTATCGCTTTCGCCAGGCTGCGGGAGACATTGTGCAGTCGGTAAAAAACATCAAGCACCTGCGGAAAAACACAACGGTGTACATGGTCTCATCCAATTCGCATATTCGCGATGAATACAATCGTCTGCGCTATCGGTTAGCTTCGATACTGCGCGAGATCCATCGCTTGCGGGTGCTTGATGAAGCACAGATTGAACTGCTCGGGCTGGACGAATTCAAGCTGGACATTGAGCACAGCCTCAGTGCGCTCAACTCCTCAGTCAACGAACTCTTGCGCGAACAGTTGATCACCCCTTTCATGGCAACGTCGTTACTGAACGATAATAAATATGCTGAAGATACGTCCTGGAACCTGCTCAACAGTGCCCACGCCATGCTTTCTTCCCATGACACATTGACAGCCGAGGCCGAACAGGACGTAGGGTTGGACAGGGAAGACATCAAAGCCATGGCCGGGACAAACGCCGCCTGACCCGGGCCTGGCATTCAGTTCGCAATCTATACAGGAAAGCAACATGAAATTATCGACACTCAAAGATCTCATCAGTTCGTGGGTTAATCGGGCACAGCACGGCAAACGGCTGAAAGCCAAGAAAGTACAGAAGGTGCTGGAACAGCTTGAGAAAAAATCACGCAAGTACAAACGCGCCATAAGCAGCGCCGATGCGGATAAGACAAAGGCTAAACTCGCCTCCAGGCTTAAAGTTGTAAAGGCGCAAATCAGTAAAGCGCAAAAGTTGTTGAAACAACTCGAAGCATGAAATTCCAGACCTCGAATGACGGTAAGATATCCGTTACTGGACCTGCCTCTGGAACGAGGGAATCGCCAAATCCCAATAGGGTGTTCCGGTAAATCTCGCCACGAGAAAATCGATCAGCGCCCGCACTCTGTGCGACCGGTGACGGATCTGCGGATAAACAGCAAAGGCGCTGATTTCCGGGCTTTGGTAGTGCGGCAATAACTCTTTCAATTGCCCACTGGCCAGGGCCTTGTAAACAATGAAGCTGGGTTGGCGCACCAGGCCCAGGCCGGCAATTGCCGCTTCAAGTAAAAAATCACCATTATTTGAGACCATGCGCACGGGCACCTTTACGCGTTCTAAACGACCCGCAGGGCCTGTAAAAACCCAACGTGAATCAGGTACATTGCCGTAGCGCAAACTGCAATGGCCAGCCAGATCGGCTGGCTGCAGGGGCTCGCCATGATGTTGCAAATAATCAGGGCTGGCACAAACGATAAAACGAATTGGCGTCAATCGCCTGGCGATTAAGCTCGAATCTTTCAATCTGGCAATACGAATCCCCAGGTCAAAACCCTCCTCGACCAAATTCACATGGCGGTCATCAAAATCGACTTCCAATTGCAATTGAGGGTTTATTTCCATGAATTTATTCAGTGCCGGGCCGATGTGCATCACTCCGAATGTCATTGGTGCGGCAACCTTGAGATAACCCGCCAGTGCTGCATCGGGTGCACCGATTTCAGATTCAACCTCTTCCAGATCAGCAAGTATGCGCAGACAATGCTCGTAATAACCCCGGCCAGCTTCTGTCAAGCTCAGGCTGCGAGTCGTCCGCGTCAGTAACTGCACACCGAGACGACTTTCCAGATCCCGCAAACGTTTACTAACGGCGGACTTGGCCAGATCCATAGATTCGCCGGCACGACTGATCCCACCCATCTCCACCACCCGCACAAAGGTGTGCATTGCTTCGAATCGACTCACATTATTCTCTTTATAAGAACTATAAGTTTCTGAATATGCACTTTATTCAATTTTCGTCAACTATAGAATAGACATTTAACTCAAATCAAAGGCACAAATCATGCAGAAACTGAACCCCTATATCAGTCTTGTGGGCCGTATCCTAATCGCCGTACTGTTCGTTGTTGCCGGTATCGGTAAAATTACCAGTTATGACGGCACGCTCGGCTACATGCAATCGATGGGTGTCCCAGGCATGCTCCTGCCTGTGGTCATTTTACTGGAACTCGGTGGTGGTATCCTGATCATCCTCGGCTGGCAGACACGGATAACCGCCTTTGCATTGGCTGGTTTTTGTATTCTTTCGGCGCTGATTTTCCACAACAACTTTGCGGATCAAATGCAGTCCATCCTCTTTATGAAAAATCTCGGTCTGGCGGGCGGCTTTGCATTCCTGGTCGCCAACGGCGCCGGACAGCTATCCATTGATGCCCGCAAGCTCGCACAGAGAAAGTGACAGTGCAAAACAATACTGCGGATACAACACCTCCACAGCCCGATTCAACGCCGTTGCGCAACGTCGGCCAGGTGCTCGAAGGCCAGGCAACCGAGGATGGCGATGGGGTGCGTCTGACCCGGATTATTGGCGGCTCACAATTACCGTTACTGGATCCATTTTTACTCCTCGATGCATTTGAGTCTGAACGCCCGGATGATTATATCGGCGGCTTTCCGACCCATCCTCACCGCGGCTTTGAAACTGTGACGTATCTGCTTGCCGGACGCATGCGCCATGCGGACAGCACCGGCACCAATGGCGTAATCGAAGCGGGCGGTGTGCAATGGATGAGGGCTGGCAGCGGCATATTGCATTCAGAAATGCCAGAACAGGAAAATGGTCTGTTGTTCGGCTTCCAGCTTTGGGTCAATCTTCCTGCAACATTAAAAATGTCCGCTCCCAACTATCAGGAACTTCCCGCCCGGAAGATCCCCGTCGAGCGTCAGCCCGGCTGTAGGGTGCGTGTCATTACCGGCAGAACCCGCCGGGGGACCTGTGGGCCTGTCGAGGTGGCGCCGACCGAGCCACTATTCCTGGATATCACGCTGGAACGGGGCTACCGGTTTTCTCAACCCCTGAGCGATACACATAATGCCTTCATCTATGTGATCGAGGGCGCACTGGTGATTGACGCAACCTGCCCTGCCGACAAGCACACCATCACCGCAAAACGTTTGGCGACCTTGCCCGGGCCGGGGGATCTTTCACTACAGGCCACACAAGACGCCCGGGCACTGATCATCGCCGCACGGCGCCTGGATGAGCCTGTGGCCCGAGGGGGTCCCTTCGTGATGAATACACGCGATGAGGTCATGCAGGCCTTTAACGATTACAGTAACGGCACGCTGGCAGCACCGCGCCAGGAGAAAAACTGATGGGCTTATTGGTCAACGGTGTTTACAAGTGTGGCTTTGCAACCGCCCAGTCAGCCCATGAGGACACACTTTATCCACTGTTCGAGACACTTGACTGGCTCGAAGCCCGTCTTAAAAACCAGCCATGCCACACTGAATCCAACAGGTATCGTGCCTGTCGGACCCATTATCAATTTTCAATCACGCCATCAACAACACGACACAGGAGTACCACAACATGAGTGACGCACGTATCGCCGGACGCCAGCCAAGTGTCCAATCACTGGATAGTGAAAAAAATTATTTTTGGTGCAGTTGCGGTCGTTCTGCCAAACAGCCTTTCTGTGATGGTTCGCATAAAGAAACGACATTCGCGCCAAAAAAGTTCAGCCCGGAAAAAGACGGTCAAGCCTATTTATGCACCTGTAAGCAAACGGCCACCCCCCCATATTGCGACGGCACACACAAAACATTGAAACCCTGAGAGTTCCCTGGTGTGATTTAAAAATCGCGATCCATGCCATAACGCCTTCGGACGGCGCATTCCACTGCATGACCTAGCCTGCATTCATAATCCAGCGAGTCACATGCTGTATAGTATAACAGTGCTTCATAGGTGAGTCCTTAAGCGAAAACGGTGCGAGACAGGCCGGTGTGGGTATAAGAAGTGTATG
>CAZAWX010000134.1:0-10285 GCA_964488985.1 uncultured Ectothiorhodospiraceae bacterium | reverse complement strand
GGAGGCTTGGATGTGGCATCCCTGCCACATACACTTCCTCCACCAACACCCATCGGTTCCACTGGGTTGCACTTAAGAACCTATGAATTTATCCAGATAATACACCCAGGAATTACCATGACTGTCGCTGCCACCGACGATCCGCCTGAGACTGCCAGTGCCGAGTTGAACCCCGACCGTTTGCGCTGCCTGCATGCGCTGGAACATAAGGTTCTATGGTTGTCGAGTTGGATGATTCATCATGCCAATCACATCCGCCCGAGTAGCGATGGTTTGAAAGTGGGTGGCCATCAGGCCTCCAGCGCCTCCCTTGTGACGTTGATGACCGCGCTGTACTTCCATGTCCTGCGCGCCACTGACCGGGTGGCGGTCAAACCCCATGCCAGCCCGGTGTTCCACGCCATTCAGTATCTGTTCGGCAATCAGGAACTGGAAAAATTAAAACAATTCCGCGCCTTGGGCGGCGCCCAGTCTTATCCTTCACGGACCAAAGACGCAGACGATGTTGATATTTCCACCGGTTCTGTGGGCCTGGGCGTTGGTATGACCAGTGTGCTGGCTATGGTGCAGGACTATTTGCGGGTAAAAAACCTCCAACCTGCAGCGCAACATGGCCGCATGGTGGCCCTGGTCGGGGATGCGGAACTGGATGAAGGGAATGTCTTTGAAGCGTTGTTGCAGGGTTGGAAGCACAAGGTCCGTGATCTGTGGTGGGTGGTGGATTACAACCGCCAAAGTCTCGATGCGGTCATCACTGATCGACTGTTTGCACGTTTTAACCGTCTTTTTGCCAGCATGGGCTGGCGGGTAGTGACCATCAAGTATGGTAAAAAGCTCCAGGCGGCATTTCGCCAGCCAGGCGGCGAAGCCCTGCGCCAATGGATCGATACCTGTGCAAACTCGTTATATTCGGCTTTGGTCGTTAAAGGTGCAGCAGCTTGGCGGGAACGCATTCTGGCTGATATCGGTGATCGTGAAGGTGTCAGGCAGTTACTGGAAAGTTACGACGATCCGCAACTGGAAGCGCTGGTGACGGATTTGGGGGGACATTGTCTGGAAAGCGTTCTGGAGGCGTTTGCCAGTGTCGAAGATGACCAGCCGACCTGTTTCATCGCCTATACCATCAAGGGACATGGGCTGCCTCTGGCCGGGCACAAAGATAATCACTCGGGGTTGTTGAGCCCTGAGCAAATGATGACCTTGCGCGAACAGCACGGCATTGCTGAGGGTGATGAATGGCAGGCATTTGCCGGCCTGAAGATACCACAGCAAATATTACAGAATTTTTTACAGGAGGTGCATTTTGTAACGGATCGCCAGCGCCGCCTGCATGCGCCGACAGTGCAGGTTCCCGCTTGTGCAGTGACTGCCCGGCTCGCTGAAACATCAACCCAGGAGACATTTGGCCGCCTGCTGGGTGCACTTGCCCGCAACAGCGATGAGGGGGTCAGGCAGATCGTTACAACCTCACCTGATGTTACGGTGTCAACCAATCTCGGTGGCTGGGTGAATCAACGTGGTGTCTTTCATCGTCAAGGGCAAAGCGATGTATTCAAGAGCGAAGGAGTGGGTTCCCTGCAGCGCTGGAACGCATCACCTGAAGGTCAGCACATTGAGTTAGGGATCGCCGAGAATAATTTTTTCCTCATGCTCGCAGCGCTGGGGCTTTCCCACAGCCTGTTGGGAACGCGCCTGCTGCCTGTTGGCACGGTTTACGATCCCTTTATCATCCGTGGTCTCGATGCGCTGAATTACGCTTGTTATCAGGATGCGCGGTTTATTCTTGTCGCTACACCTTCAGGGTTAACTCTGGCCCCGGAGGGTGGCGCCCATCAGTCGATTTCAACGCCATTGATTGGCATGGCCCAGCCAGGCCTGGCCGCCTTTGAGCCTGCCTACGGAGACGAACTGGCGGTATTGTTGAACTGGGCATTTGATTATCTGCAACGTGATGGTGAAATCGAGGAGCAGATCCCGCTGTGTGATGCCCGTGGCGGATCAGTGTATCTGCGACTGACAACACGCAAGATTGCCCAACCACAGCGGGTTTTAAGTCAAAAGTGCAAACAGGACATCATCGCCGGTGGTTATTGGCTGCATGCTCCGGATGAACATACCCGGGTTGTGCTGGCCTATACTGGCGCGGTTGCGCCGCAGGTGCTGGAGGCCTATGACTGGATTAATAATCAGGTGGCGGAATGTGCCGTGCTGGCCGTTACTTCAGCAGATCGACTTCATCAGGGTTGGCAGCGAGCACTTGAAATTCGCCAGGGAGGCGGTTCAGAGTGCCGCTCACACACGGAGCAACTCCTTGATGCGGTGCCGATCGAGGCCACCATCATTTCAGTTGCTGATGCCCACCCGGCGGTGTTGAGCTGGCTGGGATCGGTGATTGGCCACAGGGTCCGGGCGCTCGGAGTGACGGCCTTCGGACAGTCCGGCAGCCTGGCGGATTTGTATCAGGCGTATGGCATTGATTGCGGGGCGATATTACGCGCCTATCAACGGATTCCACCGGGGCGAATTCCTCCGGGGCGAATTCCACCGGGCTGATCGCCTGACTGGATCAGGATTCGGGCAGCCAGCTCAAATCAGGTTGTTGCAGATGCCAGTCGCTCGCCTGCTGCAAGGCGTGTCCGGCGCGCACCAGGGTAAGCTCATCGAATGGCTTCGCATAGAGCATCATGCCAATGGGCAGCCCGGCGCGGGTCAGACCGCAAGGGATGCTCAGGCCACAGAGGTTGAGAATGTTGCCGATGGCGGTGTTGTGCAGGTAGCGCAAGTTTAAATCTGCATAGGCCCGCATATCGGTTTCGACATCCGCCAGCGGCCGGGCGGGCTCCATGGTGCTCGGACACAACAAAATATCGATGTCAGCAAGCGCTGCCATTGTTTCTGCGCGCAGCCCGTTCCAGTCGTTGATCCCCTGAAGATATTCGCTCGCGGTCACGTCTTTTCCCAGGATCATGCGCTGGGCCACGATCGGATCGAGTTCAGAAAAGTGATCATCGATTAAATTTCGATTCAGGCTATAGGCTTCCGCCGCGATTACCAGGCCTCGGGGATTGAGTTGCCGCGCTTTACTGGCCTGGTCGAAGTTGATCCGGGTTAACTTACCACCGAGACTGGTAATCTGTTCAGCACAGTCACGAACCCGGGCGGAAACTTCAGCATCCACATCTTCCCAGAAGATCCCCTCGGCGATGGCGAAGTGCAAATCTTTCAGGCTTACCTGAAGATGTTGACTGAGGTTGATGGGAGCATGACCATGGGTGCTCGGATCTGCTGCATCTTCACCGCACATGGCATCAAAGACCTGAGCTGTATCGCGAACGCTGCGACACAGGGGGCCGACGGAATCAAGGCTCCAGCTAAGAGGATAAACGCCTGCCCGGCTGATGCGGCCTACCGTTGTTTTCAATCCACTCAGGCCACACAACGAGGAGGGAATTCGCACCGAGCCACCCGTATCGGTTCCGAGTGCCATAGGCACGAGTCCCGCTGCTACCGCCACGGCCGAACCGCTACTGGAGCCGCCGGGCAGATGATGAATGGAATGCCAGGGGTTATGCGGGGTTCCATGCTGGCTATTAACACCGGCGCCGCCGTATGCGAATTGCACAGTATTGGTTTTTCCCATCAAGATCATGCCCGCTGCTTCCAGTCGTGCGATCACTGTGGCAGAGCACGGTGCACAGGTATTTTCCAATAACGGACAGCCGGCGCTGGTGGGCAGGCCTGCAACATCGAACAAATCCTTGGCAGCAAAGGGTAGCCCATGGAGTGGTCCGCGGTTTTCGCCTTTGGCAAGTTCCTCACTGAGAAGCCGAGCCCGTTCGGTGGCCTGATCGAGGCAGGTCAGTCGAAAGGCATTCAGCGCCGGGGTCAGGGATTCAATTCGCCGGGCGTAATATTCGACCAGTTCACGGGGAGAAATTTCTCTTGCTTGAACCTTTGAACTCAGGTCGCCAAGATCTTGCCAAGATAGCGCTTGCATGGACATTAATGGATATCTCCTGTACTCAGGATTGATTTCCCAGGCGTGTGATCAGGCCCGCAAACGCGTGCATGGATTGCAGGTGCTGGTAAACAAGTTCCAAATCATCGGCGGTGAACATTTCTTTTAACGCCGTATCACTGATTTTTTTCAGGCGGGTGCGGCTGACGACCTGGAAATCGGTCAGTGCGAGTTTTTTTCCATCGCCCAGTTCCACATTGGCCTGCACGGGTTCGAGTAAATCCAGCACCTTCATACGTTTGGCAAAGGCCAGAGTACGCTGGTATTCGGCTTGAAATTCCCCCAGGAATGCGAGGACATTATCCAGGTATTGTGTTTTTTGCTGTTCATCATCGAATAGACGCTCACCACGGCCTTCCTGGTTGCAGCCGGAAAATGCTTCGTCGATGCAAAGGGTAAAGTTTTGCCCCTCATCAAGAGTCGAGAAGACGAATGGGTAACGGCGCACGAAGGCAGGCAGGTAATCGGCCTGCCATTTGCCCTGGGCGTCGATAAACAGATTCTGCTGGTCTTCCAGCCCCAGTACTGCGAGGGGAAATACATTCTGATCCTGGCCGGCAAAAACAATCGGGTAATCACGCGCAGCACGGGCAAATTCAACCCTTGTCAGTGGGACTGAATTGGTGGTTCGGGCAAATGCATAGTCGTGGCCCAATTCCACACACCAATCGTGATGGCGTTCAGCATTGACCAGAGCCAGCTGAGCATAAAACAGCAATTGGCGTTCAGTGTCCCCGATCTGCTCGGTTATCTTGGCCTCTTCGGCGGGTGCTTTCTTCGCTTTGCTCATGCTCAAGTTCTCCTGGTAGTGCGCTTTGGATTGTTTTTGCGGTGGTTTGTACGGTTGTCTTCATCAAACAGATCTGCGAGTTGCTCAATGAGTGCGCCGCCAAGTTGTTCAGCATCGACCAGTGTTACGGCACGCCGATAATAGCGTGTTACGTCGTGGCCGATGCCAATCGCCAGCAATTCTACTGAACTGCGATTTTCAATTTGCTCGATTGCTTCACGTAAATGCCGTTCAAGGTAGTTGGAAGGGTTTACCGACAGGGTGGAGTCATCCACCGGGGCACCGTCACTGATGACCATGAGAATGCGTCGGTACTCGGGTCGGGCCAACAGTCTTTGGTGTGCCCACAGTAGTGCTTCACCATCGATATTTTCCTTGAGGATCCCCTCACGCAGCATAATCCCGAGGTTTTTTCGTACCCGGCGCCAAGGGGCATCGGCACTTTTGTAGATGATGTGGCGTAAGTCATTGAGTCGTCCGGCATTCGCTTGTTTGCCCTGCGTAAGCCAGCGTTCCCGGGATTGACCACCCTTCCAGGCCCGGGTGGTGAAGCCGAGTATTTCAATTTTTACACCGCATCGCTCCAGGGTTCTGGCGAGGATATCTGCACAGGTTGCGGCTACCATGATGGGCCTGCCGCGCATGGAACCTGAGTTATCGATCAGTAACGTGACGACGGTGTCGCGAAAGCGGGTTTCTTTTTCCCATTTGTAGGAGAGCGGGAAATTCGGATCGGCAACAATACGGGCCAGGCGTGAACTGTCCAGATAGCCGTCTTCCAGATCAAATTGCCAGGACCGTGATTGTCTGGCCAGCAATCGACGTTGCAACCTATTGGCCAGTTTGGCGATGATGGCCTGAAGATTTTGCAATTGCTGATCCAGGCTTTGCCGCAAGCGGGTCAGTTCTTCAGGACTGCACAACTCACTGGCTTCGACCACTTCATCGAACTCAGTACAGTAAGCATGGTAGGCATTGCGGTCTTTGCTGTTGGATCCATGTTCTGGTGGATATGCAGCTTCTCCCGGAACTTCCGGCGCCTCACCGCCGAATTCCATATCACTCATATCCAGATCGTCACCGGATTCTGCCGCTTCACCCTCATCGTTGTCGGCGTCTTCCAGATCCATGCTTTGCGCTTCATCCTGGCGACCGGATTGATCTTCACCGGCCTCACCATCTTCCAGTGAGCCGTTTTGTTCATCACCGTCCTCGCCCCCCGCCTGGGGATCCTGATCCAGAGGTGGTGGTTCTTCCGGGAAGCCGAGGGCCTGGAGAATTTCACGTAAGTGGCGGGCAAATTGCACTTGGTCCTGCATACATTCGCGCAGGGATTCCAGTAGCGGGCCGGCCTGTTGTTCGAGTTCCGGGCGCCAGTGATTAACCAGGGCGGTGGCGCCGAGTGGTGGGTGGCGGCCGGTCAATGCTTCGCGGGCCAGCAGGGCAAGGGCATCATTCATTTGCCCCGGCGAGTGGGGGGCAATGGCAGCGCTGGTTGATTGTGCCCGGTCTGTGTCCTGATAGCGTTGTTCCAGGGCTGCGTCGAGGTTGTCCGCAACACCGCGCATGCGTTGTGCACCTATGGACTCACAACGGGTTTGTTCAAGGGTATTAAATATTTCCCGTGCCTGATCATTGTTGGGCGACCAGCGTCTGTGTAATGTTGCATTGTGGTGGCGGATACGTAGTGCGGCAGCATCTGCCTGACCACGCAGATCCGCTATCTGACTGCTCGGCAGCGTCGGATCACGCGGCATTAACTGCACCGTGTTTTGCGCTTCGGACATGCCGTCCTGACCTAAACTGACCTCCAGTTCACGATTTCCGGCAAGCGCCCGAGTGGCGCAACCGATCACCCGGCGCAGGGCGTCTTTACGGGCGGCGGCGCGGGCAGTCGATGTGGACATAGCGGGTTTGTTGTTCTCTGTGCGGTGAACGAAGTCGTGAACGAAAGGGGTTCAGTCGGTGGTGTGGGAATTGATCACGGATTCCGGCAATTCAGAACCGAAACAGCGTTGATAATATTCAGCTACAACGGGCCGTTCCATTTCATCACATTTGTTAAGGAAACTGAGCCGGAAGGCAAAGCCAAGGTTACCGAACAGCAGGGCATTTTCAGCCCAGTTAATGACCGTGCGTGGACTCATGACAGTTGATATATCACCATTGATAAAGCCCGCGCGGCTCAGTTCGGCAAGCGCCACCATGGCTTCAATTTCTCTACGTTTTTCATCAGTGTCGTACTCTGGGACCTTGGCCAGCACAATTTTTGTTTCGGCTTTATGGCCCAGATAGTTCAAGGTTGCGACGATACTCCAACGATCCATCTGACCCTGGTTAATTTGCTGTGTGCCATGGTACAGACCACTGGTATCACCCAGACCGATGGTGTTGGTGGTGGCGAACAGGCGGAACGCTGCATGGGGACTTAACACGCGGGATTGATCCAACAGCGTCAAACGGCCATCTGCTTCCAGAACGCGTTGGATGACAAACATCACATCGGGTCTGCCGGCATCGTATTCGTCAAACACCAGCGCACAGGGGTTTTGGTAGGCCCAGGGCAATATCCCCTCTTTAAATTCTGTGATTTGCTGGCCATCACGAAGCACGATGGCATCTTTGCCAATCAGATCAATGCGGCTGATATGCGAATCCAGATTGACGCGGATACAGGGCCAGTTCAGGCGCGCTGCAACCTGTTCGATATGAGTGGATTTCCCCGTGCCGTGATAGCCCTGAATCATGACCCGGCGGTTGTGGGAAAATCCGGCGAGTATGGCCAGGGTGGTGTCGTGATCAAATCGGTAGGCGTCATCTACCGGCGGCACATGTTCACTGGACTGACTGAAGGCGGGGATTTCCAGATCACTGTCGATGTTGAAAGTCTGGCGAACTGAAATACTGATATCTGGAAGTCTCTGGGAGTCGGACTGTTCACTGCTGACGCTCATGTGCGGGCCTCATAGCCGAAGGTTGGGATGAACTGTTTCAGGTGCCCCGGTGCGTGAGCGGCACAATGAAACACAATCGCTGATATTAACACGACGACTTGCTGCGGGCTGTAATTTTGCGGGGCAAAAGAGCAGTTGATTTGGTGCCAACCTCATAAAGGCCGCAACCCCAGGCCGGGAGTGTTCAGACAGGAGAGTCGGCCGTTTTCCAGATTGAAACCACCACGGACCCGATCACTGGCCAGATCCAGGGAGCCATCCAGATCCAGGTAGCGGGTTGCTGGACAAGCCAGCGCAACATGCAGGGCGGCGCTGATGCTGATGATGCTTTCATCCATGCAGCCCCACATGAGTTCAACTCCGGCGATATCGGCCAGGTTGGCAATGCGTTGTGCCGGGTGGATGCCACCGCATTTCATGAGTTTGATATTGAATATTCCGCAGGCCCGCGGTGGCTCGAGAAGTTTTAACGCATCATGTTCGTTCAACAGCGTTTCATCGGCCGCAAGACGATCTCGAACATCAGCGGGTAAGGAGCGCATGGCGGCGATATCACGGGCGGCCATGGGTTGTTCCAGAAACTCAATATTCATTTCTGCGGTTTTTGCGATGAAGGTTTCGACTTCCACAGCGCTGTAACCCTGGTTCGGATCGACCCTGATGATGAGTTCGTGGCCCATTACTTCACGGACCCGGGCCAGGCGTTCAAGATCCTCATCGAGGCTGTGGCCGAGTTTAATCTTTAATATGCTGAAACCCCTGTGCAGGTATTCCCGGGCTTCAGTCAGGGTGTCATCAACATCCTTGATACCGATGGTGATGGAGGTTGGCAGGCTCTGATGAACCCGTCCCAGCAGATCAACCAACGGCATGTCCAGGTGTTGCGCCAGCACATCATGCAACGCCATGTCTACAGCAGCCCGTGCAGCAGGTGTCTTGTGCATTCGTTGCAGTGTCCTGCACAGACGCGTCAGTTCTCTCGGATCCTGGCCCACCAACCAGTCCAATTGACTTTCATCCAGAGCGTTTTTACAGGCCGCAAAAGTTTCACCCGTAACGTGTTCTTCAGGTGAGGCACAGCCACGCCCCACCAGACCGTTATCGGTGTGGATCTCGATAAACAGCATGCGTACATCGCTGACGTCTCGAAAGGCGATACTGTAAGGACGCGTCAGAGGCATGGCCTCGTTGCTGCTCGATAGTTGTTTAATTTTCATCAGTCAGGAGTCCGGCATAGGATGGAGGCATTATGGCGCTCGGATTATGTCCGCCGCGCCAGTTCGGTGATGATCGCAAGCAGTGGATCGAGACTGTCCCGCAGCGGCCGCAGCACTGGGAAGGCGAATTCGTTACTCAACGTCCGTTGGCAATTTTGCATACTGTCCTCGTCCTGATCCTCGTTCAAGGTAACGGCGAGCACCGGCGTGCCATAGAGTTCGATGAGTTGAATTTCGCTGGCAAGTGACGGGATCTGTTGATCGAGTTCCTCGAAGCCTTCGTAATGTGTTCGTGCCGCACAATGTTGCAAAACAACACCCTGCGCTGCACCGGACAGTAGAAACTCAGCACCACAGGGTCCACTGGGATTACGCAGGGCTGATTGACCCTCAAGGAGGATGACATCTGGATGGCACTCGGCGTCACATTGAACGATTGCATGCTCAAGTTCACCGCTGACATAATCGTTGGCGGTGGAATCGAGTATGAAACCATAGCGCGAACCCTGCATCCAGCCGGTCTGGCCTGTGTAGATCATTTCCGAGCGCAAGCCCGCGGTATTTAGTGCCTGGGTTAAAAGGCGGGCCGTAGTGCGTTTGCCCAGCGCACAGTCCGTGCCAAGCACGGCAATGCGCACCGCCTGCACCTGATGGATTGATCCTTCCCATTCATGTAACTGTGAATGTGGTTTGGGTTTGCGAATATCGGTTAATGTTACACTCGCACGATCAGCAGCTGCAGCAATACGCGGATCATCGCAGGTGCAATCATGCAGGCCGTTGACAATATTTAGTCCGGCGTCAATCGCTTCGAGGATTAAGGTCTTAAGTTCTGGTGTCAGATGCCCGCCATGGGTGGCGATGCCGATGACGCAATGGCTTACCTTTGAGGTGGCGTTGCTCAGGGCAGCATCAATATCGGTAACGATGGGAATATCGCGTCGTTGTCCATCGAGTGCTTCCCCTGCATCGCGCCCGGCACAGACTGGGTCGACGACAGCCTGCACCACGAAACGTTCGCTGCCGCGAACCAGGCCATGGGCTGTTTTACCGTTTCCAGTCAGGTAATAATCATTGGCGAGAACAATGGCGGACAGCGGCGCTGACCGTGAACTATCAGTAGGTCGGGACATGGGCGTACGTGTGTCAGCAAATCAAGGCGTAATGGTATACTTTAACACTTAACAGAAACATTGAGGCAGGGGGCAGGGCATGGGCATGATGACGTTACAGGCCACAGATGGGCACTCTTTCCAAGCCTATCGAAGTGAGCCTGAAGCCGCTCCAGCCAAGGGTTCAATTCTTC
>CAZAWX010000133.1:0-10310 GCA_964488985.1 uncultured Ectothiorhodospiraceae bacterium | reverse complement strand
GGGGTCGGGCAAATAGTTGCTGGTCCGTTTTTTAGCCTTTGAGAGTAATGAATTCACCATGAGCGAAAAACCCGTTGTTACCGTTGGCCGTAAATTACCTGATCGCGTTATTGAGCGCTTGTCAAAGAATTACCAGCCTCGCCTGAATCATTCGGATCGGCTTTACAGTACAGACGAATTGATCGAAAAATCCCAGGGCGCCGATGCGCTATTCGTTTGTCATACGGAGCATCTCAACGCTGAGGTCATTGCGCGACTACCGGATTCGGTGCGTATTATCGCCAATTTCTCCGTGGGTTATGATCATGTCGACACCGAGGCAGCAAGACAGCGCGGTCTGGTGGTGACCAACACGCCGGATGTGTTGAGTGATGCCACCGCTGAAATTATGTTTTTAATTTTACTCGGCGCGGCGCGCCGTGCTGCTGAAGGTGAGCGTCTGGTGCGTAACAATGCCTGGACGACCTGGAGTCCCTCGTTCATGGTGGGTACGCAGGTGACGGGAAAAACCCTCGGCATTGTCGGTATGGGTAGAGTGGGGCAGGTATGTGCCCGGCGTGCCGCAGGTTTCGATATGCGGGTGTTGTACCATAATCGGCATGCTCTGCCAGCCGCGACTGCAGCACAGGCGACCTATTTTGAGTGCCTGGAAGACATGCTGCCGCAGTGTGATTTTCTTTCATTGCATTGTCCGGCGACTGCCGATACCCAGGGGCTTCTAAACCGTGAGCGAATTGCCTTGCTACCTGACGGAGCTATTGTCGTCAATACGGCCCGCGGGGCAATTGTTGATGACGATGCGTTGATTGAGGCACTGACGACGGGCAAACTCGCAGCGGCAGGCCTGGATGTTTTTAATGGTGAGCCTGCCAATATCGACCCACGCTACCGGCAGTTGGAAAATGTCTTCGTGTTGCCCCATATCGGCAGTGCCACCCATGAAACCCGTGATGCCATGGGCTTTCGCGCTCTGGATAATCTGGATGCATTCTTTGCGGGCCGTGAACCCGGTGATCGGGTCGCCTGATGTGCAACACAGGCCGTTTCCGGAGCTTTACCGGGGTGAGGCGTTATTTAACTCATCGATCTGCTCGTTGAGTGTCCAGTAATCGTAGATCACTCCACAGAGCAGTAAACCACCGCTGAGCAGGTAGAGCAGGCCGGTCCAGAGTTTGCCGAGGTAAAATCTGTGGATGCCGAAGATTCCCAGGAATGTCAGCAACAACCAACCGATGTTGTAATCATTGGGTCCGGCGCGAAATTTGCGGTCAGCATCCCGGTCCATACCTGGAATCAGAAACACGTCTACAAGCCAGCCAACAAGAAACAGACCAAAGGTAAAGAACCAGATCGTGCCACTTACCGGGCGACCATAGTAAAAACGATGGGCACCGGTAAAGCCAAAAATCCACAGGATATAGCCGATTACTTTACTGTGTGACATCGAAGGTGCTCCCTGGGCGCTGCGGTGCGTTATAGTTCGAACCCTGATTATAAACCAGTCGCTGCCTGAAACTGGTGGTGACGTGAAAGGAAATGTGCTGCCCATGGAGATATACGCCTGGCTGTCCAGTCATGGCATAGCGTATCAGCGTTTTTGCCATCCGGCGCTCTATACCTGCGAGGACGCGGCACGGCTTGCACCGGAAATGCCGGGCCTGAAAGCCAAAAATTTATTCTTGCGGGATCGTCGTGGCCGTCGCCATCTGCTGCTTGTGTTACGGGCCGAGCAACAAGTTGATCTGCGTGAGCTTGGCAGTCGATTGCAAACGCCCGGGTTAGGGTTTGCCTCGCTGCAGCGTTTGCAGCGTTATTTGCAGGTCGATCCCGGAGCTGTATCGTTACTGGCACTGGTCAATGATGCGGCGGTAAATGTCGAGGTAATCATGGATCAGGTATTGGCACAGAGTCTTCATTTCCAATGTCACCCTCTGATCAATACTGAGACACTGGTTTTTGATCGCGCTAACCTGGATCGGGTTTTGCAGATCACAGGGCATACCCTGCAGGTGATGGAGATGCCGGCAAAATAACCTCTTGGTGATGTCAACGCATGCATTTAACCCCATTCGTGCGTTTATGAGCAATTGTGTGGTGGCCTCGAAATCGGCCCGGTAACTGAGACTGAATCTATGCCTGGACTTGCTGCAAACCTGCGTTATCTATTCACGGAGTTACCGTACCTGGAGCGCTTTGAGGCTGCAGCGCAAGCAGGCTTCAAAGCGGTTGAATACCAGTTTCCCTATGACCATGCTCTTGCCGATAGTTGCCATGCTCTGCGTCAGAGCGGTCTTGACATGGTCTTGATCAATATGCCCCCTGGCAACTGGAATGAAGGCGACCGCGGCACTGCCGCATGTCCAGGGCGTGAAGCGGAGTTCAGGCTGGCTTTGGCTGAGGCTATTGACTATGCGCAGGCGCTCAATTGCCCCAGAATTAATGTTCTGGCCGGAATACCTGCAACCACGACAGGGGCCATGGATGTGTTGTGTGCCAATCTGGAACTTGCGGCCAAAGTCTGCGCCAAGGCACAGATGGATGTCATGCTTGAAGCGATCAATGCGACGGATATGCCCGGGTATTTTATTGCCGACATTGATCAGGCATTGGCCATTATCAAACTTGTTGCGGTGGCGAATCTACAACTTCAATTTGACGCCTATCACGTGGCAATGTGCCATGATGATCCGGTCGGTAGATTGCTGGATCTGCCGATAATGCCGGGGCATATTCAAATTGCCGATTGCCCGGGACGTCATGAACCGGGCACCGGAGTGCTTGAATTCGACAGATTTTTTTCAGCTTTAGAACAGATCGGTTATACAGGCTGGGTAGGATGTGAATATCAACCGGCGACCACAACCGGGGCAGGATTAATCTGGGCAGGGTCGTATTTAGGCGAGTGATCGCCATTGGTTCCAACATGCGGGAAATGTATCCATTGCGAATCGTTGCACTATTGACGCTTGTCACCGCGCTCTCGGTCGGCTGTGACAGGCCAGTATCGAATGTAATCCGCTTCGGACTGTCCGCAAACCCCGTCACATTGGATCCGCGCTACGCTACAGATGCCGCTTCGACGCGAGTTAACCGGCTTTTGTATGAGCGTTTGGTCGATTTTGATGACGCTTTCAAGCCGATCGCCTCCCTGGCGACCTGGAAGCGTCTGAGTCCGGTTCACTACCGGTTTGAACTGCGCAAGGAACGGGCATTATTTCACAATGGCAAGGTGTTGACTGCCAAGGATGTGCAAGCAACGTATGCCAGCATACTTGAGTCTGCAACCGCCTCACCTCATCGTGCGTCTTTGAAAATCATCGAGCGTATGGAAACCCCGGATGCCGAGCATATTGATTTTTACCTGAACAAACCCGATCCGCTATTCCCGGGTCGTCTGGTGGTCGGAATATTGCCGCAGGACTTATTGATAAAAAATCATACTTTCAGTCAACAACCGGTTGGTAGCGGGCCGTTTCGATTTATCGCCTGGCCACAGTCTGAACGTCTGCAACTTGAACGGATTAACGATCAGCAGCAATTCGAGTTTTTACGGATCCGTAAAGCCGATGTGCGGGTGTTGAAATTGCTGCGTGGTGAAATCGATCTCCTGCAAGGCGATATGCCACCGGAGCTTTTGACCTGGCTCAGCAAGCGCTCCGATGTTGATGTCGTCAAGCGTGATGGTACTACCTTTGCCTACGCCGGTTTTAATTTAAAGGATCCTGTGGTTGGTGATGTCAATGTGCGTAAGGCTATCGCGCACGCAATTAACAGGCAGTCGATCATCCATTACATCTGGGCCGACAGTGCCCGCCCGGCAGCAGGAATTCTAACCCCGGATCATTGGGCAGGCGCACCAGGATTGGCAGCCCCTGGTTATGATTTAAGGCTGGCCCGTAAACTGTTGCGCGAAGCTGGCTACGGTCCTCAGCGTCCGTTGCAACTGGTGTATAAAACCTCAACTAATGCGGTGCGAATACGTATAGCCACCATTATTCAAAGTCAACTGGCCCAGGTCGGTATAGAACTTAAAATTCGCAGCTATGACTGGGGGACGTTTTACGCAGATATCAAGGCGGGTAATTTTCAGATGTACAGCCTGGCCTGGGTGGGCATAAAGCTTCCGGATATATTTCGCTATGTTTTTCATAGCCGC
Source organism: uncultured Ectothiorhodospiraceae bacterium (assembly GCA_964488985.1). Classification (GTDB taxonomy): domain Bacteria; phylum Pseudomonadota; class Gammaproteobacteria; order HK1; family HK1; genus CAZAWX01. The sequence goes on along the minus strand of CAZAWX010000133.1, from coordinate 6,154 downwards.
TCTGTGCCGCCCCAGGGTGCGAATCGTGGCAGATTTAACAATGCGCAGGCAGATGCGTTAATTGAAGCTGCGGAGTCTGAGCGGGAACTGACAGACCAGGCCCGCTATTATCGACAACTACAGGCGTTGGTGCTCAAAGAGTTACCCTATATTCCGCTATGGTATGAAGACCAGATTTTTGTAACACGTCACTCAATCCAGAACTATAGCGTTGCCAGAGACGGTAATTATGATGGCCTTCGTAATGTTACCCGTGTGGCCATCCAACCATGATCAGTGAGCAACACGCTGCGGCGCGCATCACCATCGGGTTGGCCTCGCAACGTTTAACTCTGGTACGGGGGCAACTGACTTTGGAGTTCCCGATTTCAACGGCCAGAAACGGCCCTGGTGAAGTGCTTGACAGCGGTTGTACGCCTACAGGCGCGCACATCATTCGCGCCAAAATTGGCGCAGACCAGGCTACGGGTACGGTGTTTTCCGGGCGCAGGGTGACAGGTGAAATCTATTCTCCGCAACTGGCCGCAAGGCATCCAAATCGAGACTGGATCCTGACCCGCATCTTATGGTTGTCGGGTCTGGAGGTGGGTCGTAACCGACTCGGTAATGTCGATACCATGCGCCGTTTCATCTATATCCATGGTACGCCGGACAGCAACCCCATGGGGGTTGCCGCCAGCCACGGTTGTATCCGCATGCGCAATACCGATGTCATCACCCTGTTTGATCGGGTGGTCTGTGGTACCCCGGTCGATATCAACTGAAAGTGACTCTCATCGTTCAGGCGTGATGTGCCAATGCAGCTTGCACCTGCGCATCGTTCGTTTGCTTTCGTTGTTGTGCCTGCAGCAGATAATCAATAACGCTGAGATCCGAATCACTCAAGGTCAACGCCGTCTCGACCCATATGTCCACCATTCGATATAACTCCAGTCTGTCCAGTGGTTGCGCACACTGGCGTGCATTGCGGAACCCGCCCATGCCCCGGGCATGACGGCTATGATGGCGTATGTACTGCCAGACCGCCGCCTCGCCTTCATCTTCGTTGGCCAGAATATCGATGAGCCCCAGGTGGTACAGTTCTTCGGCACTGTATGTCTTCCCTCCCAGAATCATTTTTTCAGCCTCTCTGGCGCTGAGCCTGCGGGTCAGTAACTGAAAGGCCCCCATACCGGGAAACATGTTAAACATGATCTCCGGAAAGCCCAGTTTGCACTGGCGTTCGGCGACGATAACATTGGCTGCCAGGGCAGCTTCAAAACCACCCCCCAGGGCCTGGCCTTGAACCAGGCTGATGGTGGTGATGGGTTGTTCGTAGTTCACCGCATTTAGATAAACAAGATCGACGGCTTCCCGCGCATACAGGCGCAAGTTCGGCGCATCGCCCGCCAGTATGAATTTTCGAAACAGGGCCAAGTCTCCCCCAAGACTGAATATGCCTGGAATTTTTGAAGCAAACACCTGATAACATAATCGATGCGGATCATGGGCCTTTACCTCATTACTGATTCGTGTAGCGAAGCTATCTTGAATTGCACGCAATTCAGTCAGAAGTTGTGGTGTGAATTTAACCGGACAATGTTCTTGCAACCAAACCCATTGCACACCATAGCTGGCATCGAAATGAGTCTGGCAAAAATTGCCTCCGTTGCTCAATGCTTCCCTGGCAGTATCCGTCAGGGGATAGCGCTGAGCGGTTGTCGGCATTGTCTGGCACGCATGGGCGTTAACGTCCTGTAATAGGTGATGCATTTACTGTTCCCTCCCGAGATGTATAGCATCTCTGTAATTGTCACTGGTCTTACGTTTGAACCATTAAGGAGAATAGGACTGGCGCGTTGGAGGTACAAGAATCGAGAGGAATTTAGTTCCGGTTTGTGTAGTTTCTGTTAAGCAATGTAAATAATTGTAAAGTTATTGCCTAGATATTGTTAAGGTCGTGAAGCAGTCATCGCCAATGGCGGTAACTGGGATACAATGCCGACACCGTCCAGCGAAGTCGTAAATGCAAAACACACTACTGATGTGACATCTTGTGAGGCTGATTCCAGTCTTGTGAACAACGGACGTGGCCAGCAACAGGATTCAGAACATGCCGCCCTCGACAGAATTGCACAAAGTGGAAGCCAGAGTGCTGAGCGTTGTTAAAGATGTGCTCGGACTGGATGAAGTTCCTCAGGATCTGGAATGTTCCATTACTGAAGAACTGGCCTTGGACTCCCTCGACCAATTGTCTTTATTTATGGCTTTGGAAGATGAGTTTGGTGGCCGGATTAAAGAACAAGACATAGAAAGGATTCACACCCTCGGTGATATAGTTGAGTATGTCCAGAACTGGATGAATCAGGTCTCGAATGAATGAAGCGCCAAGTGGTGATAACCGGGTTGGGGGTGATCAGTACTCTGGGACGCGATACGGACAGCTTCTGGCAGGCCTGCCTCGCAGGCAAAAGCAACATTGCCCCCATTCCAGATCATTGGCGTGAATATGCGGAATTCAGATCCAGCATTTGGTCACCCCTTGGCACGATAGATTTCCAGGCCCTTGGCTTCTCACGCATGGAGCGGATGCAATTCGATCCGGTCACTCTTATGGCTGCTGCCGCCAGTGGCCAGGCCCTGTGCCAGGCAGGTATGACCGTGGAACTCGCCGACCGACGCGCCAATCGCTTCCATATTGCTGAACTTGATGGAGAGTCGACCGGCGTGTTCATGGGGACCGGTATCGGTGGTGCGAGCAGTTTTATGGCAAACCATACCCAGCACTTGATGTGCGGGGTGCGCCGAGACCTGCATCTAGCTGCCAAGGAGGTAGTGGACGGTCAGAAACAAAAATTTGGTGATGTGTTAAAGCGTATGGAGCACATCCCGCGCTTCAATCCGTTTGTAGTCTCCATGTTGATGCCCAATGCAGTGGCGGCCTACACCGGTATCAAATATTCCCTCGGAGGGGAAAATTCAACATCCACTTTGGCGTGTGCCTCATCAACAGTCGCGATTGGTAAAGCCTGGCAGGCAATTGCTGAGGGCCGAATCAATTGCGCCCTGGCAGGAGGCAGTGAGTATTTAAGTGATGCCCACGGCAGTATATTTCAGGGCTTTGATGCCTGTCGGACGTTGGTCAGAGACTGCGCAATTCCTGATCAGGCGAATCGGCCCTTCGATGCGGACCGTTCCGGCTTCCTGTTCAGTGAAGGTGGGGCTGCGGTTTTATGCCTTGAAAGCATGGACCATGCACTGGCACGAGGGGTGCAGCCAATTGCACTGGTGGAAGGGTTTGCCGAGAGTTTTGATGCTTCAAGCATGATGATCCCGGCTCCAGAAGGTAAGGCGATTGAAGCCATGACCCGGCAACTGCTGGACGCTGCCGGGCACACCCCGGGGGAAGTTGACTACATCAATACACATGGTACGGGTACACAGGGCAATGACGGTTGTGAGAGTGCAATGATTGAACGGGTATTCGGTTCGAAAGTCCATGTCAACTCCAGCAAATCGTTGCTTGGCCATACCCTGGGGGCGAGTGGCGCTTTGGAGGCTGTGGTGACTGCATTAAGCCTCCAGGAACAAAGGACCCATGCCAGTCTCAATATCAAGCAACCCATAGCAAATTTAAATTTTGTAAAGACGGCTGAATCGATACCTGTAAATCTTGCGATTAGCCAATCATTTGGCTTTGGCGGCCATAACGCAACCCTTTTGCTCTCCAGATGCAAATGAGTACGCATAACTCACAGCGTTAATTGCACGTATGTCAAACGACTCAATTTAGGCAACCGGACGCTAAGAGTGGTTGCAGTAAATGCCTTGGCGGGGGCTTCATCGGGGGTGCGTTGCGCTCGAGAGTTGTATCGGCTGCGGTATTGGATTTTGCTGGTGTGTGTGCTTGTCACCGCGCTGGCGGCAGCCGGTGTATTAAGGCTTCAACTTTCCAGCAATTATGAAATATATTTTGACAATGCGGACCCGCGCCTGCAGGCGCTGAACGATCTACATCAAATATTTTCCCGCAACGACAATATATTGTTTGTCCTGGCGCCGTCTGATCATCAAGTTTTCACACCTGAATCCTTATCTGCAATCAGCGCATTGACCCAGGCCGCCTGGCAGCTGCCTTTTGCAACCAGGGTGGATTCAGTTACTAATTTTCAATATATCAGCTCGACCCAGGAGGGGGTCAGCATTGCGCCGTTAGTAGGCAACAGTCTTGTTGATAGTGAGGCGCAGGCACAAAAGATAAAGACGCTGGCGTTGCGCGAAACTGCTTTGGTAGGACGGTTATTATCGCCACAGGCGGATGTCACGGGTGTTAATGTACGGCTACAGATAAATGGTGAATCGCGTCTTGCCGTTTCCAAGGCGGCGTCTGCCGCGCGGTTATTGGCACAAAGCATACAGCGGCAGTATCCGGATATAACGGTGCGACTGACCGGCAATGCCATACTGAATGCGGCTTTTCCCGAGGCCGGATTGTACGACATGACGCACCTGACGCCCTTCATGTACCTGGTTATTTTTTTGTGTATGCTGGTGCTGCTTAGATCGATAGTGGCCAGCATGGTGGCTTTGTGTGTCGTGGTGGTGGCATCAATCATAGCAATGGGCAGTGCAGGATGGACTCACCTGGTGCTGAGTTCCGCCTCGGTTGTAGCCCCGACCATTATCAGCACCGTGGCCATCGCTGACAGTGTGCACCTGTTGACAGGATACTTAAGGGCTTATGGCAATTGTCAGAATCGTGTTGAGGCGCTTGGAGCCAGTTTGCAGCTAAATTTCAAACCAATGGCGTTAACGAGTTTGACAACTGTTATTGGGTTCTTAAGTTTAAATTTCAGTGACGCAGCCCCATTTCGGGATCTTGGCAACATTACTGCACTGGGCGTTGGAGTTGCCTTTGTGCTGACGATTTTTCTGCTGCCACCGCTATTGTTTATATTGCCAGGGCCGAAGGGGGCCGCTCAGGAGGTCGTTCCGCGTTTGCGCCTGTCACCTTATACCAACTGGATCCTTAAACACCATGTGGGCTTGTTCTGGGTAACATTGGGCGTAATGTTGATATTGGCCTTTGGCGTTAGTCGGGTGCAGCTAAATGATGCATTCGTTGAGTATTTTGACCAACGTGTGCCATTCAGGCAGGACACGGATTTTACTATGGAACATTTGACCGGCATTTATCAGGTCGAATATGCCGTGCGTTCAGGTGCCGAGAATGGCGTAATGAATCCATCCTATCTTCAACAGTTGGATGCTTTTGGAAACTGGCTGAAAAAACAGCCTGAAGTCATGCATGTCACACTCATTACAGAGCTGTTGAAACGACTGAATAAACATATTGGTGATGGCCGTTATGTGTTACCTGAAAGTCAACAATTGGCTGCTCAGTATATTCTGTTGTACGAAATGTCTGTGCCTTATGGTTTGGATCTAAACTCACGATTGAGCGTCGATCGTTCGATCAGCCGGGTGACAGTGACGTTAAAAAACCTGGACAATGTTCAGCTTCGGGATTTCGAGGCACGGGCTGAGCAATGGCTTAATTCTAATACTGTTACCTCGATGCATGCCCCGGCAATAGGTGCGGCAATCATGTTTGCATATATCGCCGAGCGCAATATCAATGCGACATTGAAAGGGGCCGTATTGGCCATAGTTCTTATTGGTATCATTTTACTGTTGGTTTACAGAAATTATGCGGTGGCATTGTTAAGCCTGGTTCCGAATTTAACGCCCGCATTGACTGCGTTTGGGCTTTGGGCGTTGCTGGTGGGACAAATGGGCGTGGCGTTAGTGATTGTTGCCACCATGTCCTTGGGGATTGTGGTCGATGATACGATTCATCTGGTGGCAAACTTCCTGCACGGCAGAAAACATCTGCAACTCAATCCCGTCGAGGCAATGCATCATGCATTTAATATTGCCGGGAATGCGCTTGTCTACACTTCGGTAATTTTAAGTTTGGGGTTTTTAGTGCTGACACTGTCTTCATTTCAAGTGAACCATGGAATGGGTCAACTGACCATGCTGGTGATTGTCTGTGCGCTGCTAGCAGATTTTCTTATGTTGCCTGGATTGCTTATCTTTGCCGGTCGTAAGGGCTGGGTGTGATCATGATAAACCCCATCTTCAATGCTCAGGGCGCAATGCTAAATAGCTG
>CAZAWX010000132.1:4517-10319 GCA_964488985.1 uncultured Ectothiorhodospiraceae bacterium | reverse complement strand
CGGACCCTTAGTCGCGGGCCTGATAGATGAGAATCCGGGAAGCGAGTTCCTGGGCGATGCTGTCCAGCGTGCTTTGTGGATTCTCACCGGTATCGTAGAAAATGATTTCATCACACATAGCCGCGATGCGTGAATCCTGATCATTGCCACCGTCGTCAACAGCTTTCAGGCCAAAAATATATTTGCCGCTGGCACGTGCATATCCGCATTCAAATCCAGCCCAGGCTTCATTGTCGATGCCATCCAGGACAGCGACAACAATCTCTGCATCATTGAGTTGGCTTTCGTAATTGGCCTGAATTTCACGGGGGCTCATGGCTTGCGGATCTATCTGCAGATCCTCCTGGGGAATGGCCAGCTCCAGGTAGGGATTATTCGCGGTTATGGCTTCGCGCAGGGCGGTATTCCACCACCGCGCTGCCTGGGAAAGACTATATGCCGCCAGGTAGGCCTTTACTCCTTTGTAAATGCCCGATGGCGCCATCGGCATCAGGGCTTCTGCATCCGGGCTTGTTTCCTGTTGTGCAGCTACTGCGAGAGCTTCCTCCAGGGTAAAGGCGTTACTGATGAGTGCGTGGCCGACAATGACGCCGAGAATATTCGGCAGATAGCGCAGTCTGGCCAAATCATCCAGGCGGTGTACGGTGCCGCTGGTAAAAAGTGGAATTGAGAGCTGATTGCTGATCTCCACACTCAGCGCAAGAGACTCCGTGGCGTCGCCTTCGAAGCGATTGATGTCCGTATGGATAATTCCGGAGATACCTGTCAACTGCAGATTTGCGACAAGGTCGGTTGGATGATAGGCGGTTTCAGTTTGCCAACCGTTGATGATGACTCGGTCATTGCGGGTCGCCAGATTGACGATAATGCCTCCCGGGTAACGACTGCTTGCTTCCTGCAGGAGATCCTGATTGGTGATGGCGGCAGTCCCGAGCACCACTCTGGCCGCGCCAGCCTCAAACCATTCAATAATTTGGTTCAGGGTTCTGATTCCTCCCGCAACCTGAACCGGAATTGTGGCATTATCGATAATGTTACGGATGATGGCCGTATTATCAACATCGTTTCTGAGCGCGGCGTCGACATCCACCACATGCAGCCATTGCGCACCGTCCGCTTCAAACTCCCGGGCGATTTTTTCTGGAGGCCGCTTGTGCACTGTGTGAGCACCCAACGTTGCAGAGCGGGTAACCAGCTGTCCCTCCAGGATCTGTATTTCAGGCAATATAATCATAATTGTTCGTTCCATCAGCAGACAATAACGCCCACTATAGCAATACTCTGTGTAAATGCCAGCACAATGTGGCGCCGCAGGATTTATATCTGAGTGGGATTTACGTTAAGTAATAGATCTGTAATAAAATTCAGTTTTTTATCGTATGACCGGACATTTTCGTTGCCGGCAGCTTCCAGTTTCTGCAGGTTATCTGCACTGGCGTTATCAAGATCCGGTGCGGCGCAGTACAGTTGTGGCTGAATACGGTGGTAGGCCTCAGTGCTGACCGTCGAAGCAATTTTTGTCAAATGGTAAGATGTGATTTGTGGCCCCGCTTCCAAGGCGATATCAATGGCAGGCTTGGCCCAGCCTAATAAACCATGGTCTTTGATCTGCGTATAGCTGTAGTGCTCAAGCTTGGCGCCGGTACCAACCGAGAGGATGCATAGATCAGCAATTCCTGTGATTCCAGGAAATTTCAGTGCTTCAGAGTAGGCGCACAAAGTCGGATCATTGGCAATCATGCCACCATCGATCAAAGTGAATGATTTGCCGCTAGCGGCATTGATCCGTGCAGTTTCGAAGAAGGTTGGAGCGGCCGAACTGCCCCGCAGTGCATCACGGACGAGAAATTCCTTGTCGGGATCATTTCCCGCGTGGTGTTGTTTAAATATCACCGGTTGGCGGCGACTGACATCGTAGGCAAGTAGACAGGTGGGCTTGAGTAACTCGCTGATTCGGAGTTCGCCGAAGGCATTGTTCAGTACCCGTTCCAGAGCTTCGGCGTCATAGCGTTCATCCAGGTAACCATCGGCAGTGGCCACACGTTGCAGCAGTCCCCGGTCAAAAATTTTACTACCATGCTCGAGATAAAGATTGACCGCCTGGCGGGCTGTGAAACGCGGGCGTCCATTACTGTCAGGGCATAAATAGGCTGCGGCCAGAATCGCACCGGTACTGGTGCCTGCAATCAAGTCAAAATGATTTGCCAGGCGGGTATCGGGGTTGCCACTGCGTTGGCGTAGTTTTTGCTCCAGACTTGTCAGCAAAACACCGGGCAAAATTCCGCGGATGCCACCGCCATCAATACTGAGAATGTTAAAGGCCACAGGCAGTCCTCCTGTTGTTCTACCACAATTGCAAAGACTGTGTATAAATGTTCTGGATATCTTCCAAATGTGTCGATCGTGGAGCGTTGGCAATGGCGCGACCCTGACGAATCGCGGATTGGGCCAGCGCACCGATATCGTCGTCACCAAATCCAATGCCCGTCAGACCATTGGGGAGGCCGGACTTTTTCATCAACGCAATGATCCGCTCAGCGCAGATTTCGCCAGCATCCTCAGATCCTGCATCCTTGTAGTTTGCACCTAGAAATTGAGCGGCCTGCAAATGCCTCTGTGGTGCCCCGGCCGCTGTGTGGTGAAAAACGGAAGGTGCGCTGATCGCGACACTGATGCCATGGGGTACGAACGGCGAGGCAACACGGTAGCCTGGGGTGGTAATGTCATGCATCAGGTGGGTCACACCGTAGGACATGGCGTGGGCCAGATGCGTGCCACTGTTGCCGAAGGCCATGCCGGCCAGGGTCGCCCCCCACATTAAATGATCTCTGGCTTCGGTGTCGGCACAGTCCGCGACGCCCCGCAACAGATACGCATTGGCAATCTCAAGCGCCCTTTGCGCGGCCATGTCACTCCAGGGATTGGCGCCTTGCAACAATCCCCGTTTGCCCGGATCAGACACTTTGTCCCAACGGGTATAGGCCTTGGCTGTGTAACATTCAAAGGCATGGCAAAGGAGATCAAATCCCGTAGATGCCACCACATTGCCGGGCAAAGAATCGCAGCAGGCAGGATCGACGACAGCTTCGACGGGCAACAGATGCGGACTGCCGATAACGAATTTGGTGTTTAATTCATTGATACGAATAACAGCGACCGAGGTGCATTCTGAACCGGTACCCGAAGTTGTCGGGCAGGCGATATGGGGTAGCACCGGCCCCGGAATTGCCTGGCCTGCACCCACCGGAGGAGCGAAATAGTCTGTGAACTCTGTGGGGTACAAAGCATAGACCATTGAGGATTTGGCGGTATCCATAACTGAGCCACCACCGACAGATATGACGCCATCGAAGGATCCCTGGGCCAGGAACTGAGCGCCCGCTTTGATGGTCTTGTCATCCGGTTCGATGCGCACTTCGCTGAATACCTCAACGTCAATTCCAGCCTGCTGTAAGGAGTTGATGACGCTGGCGACATAGGGGCCATTGCGCAAGTAGGGATCGGTGTACAACGCGACTCGCTGCAGGCCCCGTGCTGCTGCTCGTGGCCCCACTTCGCTGAGACAGCTGCGGCCAAAGGTCAACTTCGGCATGGCCACGGTAAACGTGTCTGCGCCGTGTTCACAGGGAGTGAAATATTGACAGGCCATCAAAAGATCCTTTTCCAGGTTGGGTTGCAATACCTTCAATGGGTATTGGAAGCATGCAAAGTGCTCATTGGTAAACGCGCAGGCACCTTGAGCTAATAATAGCGGAAATTAGATGTTTGTCATGCAGGCAGGTCAGGGACCTGTCGTGCTTGGGGACTCGTAGCGAAGGACTCCCCGTGTCAGTGCAATGAAGGGCGCCACTCGAGATTGGCTATAATGGCAGCCTCCGCAGCCATTAATTCTTCAAGGCGGGCATAAACCTGATCCTGGGGGCAGTATTCGATGGCCATGGCTGCGAATTGATGACCATGCTTTAACTCAGCTTTCCACAAGTCCTGGTAGAAGGCCTTCAGGGATTTATCCTCGAGGACATCAGCAATCATTCCGAATCGTTCAGCGCCGCGGCTTTCAACGACCGATGAAATTAATAATTGATCGATAAACCGTTCGTCATAACCATGGCGTGAATGTGCGAGCAGGGCATTCACATAAGGATCGGGGCTGTCCTTGACCAGGTGTACGCCGCGCGCACGCATGAGATTGTAGACCTGTTCAAAGTGTGCCAGTTCCTCCTGGGCAATTCCAATCAGGGCAGGAATGATCCGGGTACGATCAGGAAACCGCACAATCATGCTCATGGCCAAGGCCGAAGCCTTGCGTTCACAATTTGCGTGATCGGCGAGGAAAGCGTCGAAATCCACCAGCACACTCTGTACCCAGTCAGGATCTGTCGCACACTTGAGATCGATGGATTTACGGCCCATAGCCATTCCTTTGCAACGAAAATATTGGTGACGGCCAAGCCGTCGCGTGCACCGCGCAAAGTAGTGAATGCGGGCAAAAACATCAAGCCATGAAAGCCCGATAGTTCCAGCAAATACGTTACAATGCGAGGCCTGTGTGAATAGGCTTTGACACCAATACCAGGGAAGGAATCATGACAATCGAATACATGCCGGATGAAACAGGATATTTCGGAGAATATGGTGGTCAGGTCATACCGCCACACCTTGTCGCCATCATGAATGCAATCAATCAAGCCTATGACGAGGTAACAAAGCTTGACTCTTTTCAACAGGAGCTCAGGTCTTTGTATGCCAATTATGTAGGTCGGCCGAGCCCGATATATTTCGCCAAGCGCCTCACTGAGCAGCAGGGTGGTGCGCGAATTTTTCTCAAGCGTGAAGATTTAAATCACACTGGCGCGCATAAAATCAATCATTGTCTTGGTGAAGCGTTATTGGCCCGGTATATGGGTAAGACCAAAGTGCTTGCCGAGACTGGAGCGGGGCAACATGGTGTGGCTCTGGCGACTGCCTGTGCCCTGGTCGGAATCGAGTGTGAAATTCACATGGGCGAAGTCGATATTGACAAGGAACACCCCAATGTTACGAAGATGAAAATTCTCGGCTGTCATCTGGTTCCGGTGTCACGGGGTACCCGCACCCTCAAAGATGCCGTGGACAGTGCATTTGAAGCCTTCCTCGAAGATCCTGAACATTATTTTTACGCCATTGGCTCCGTTGTCGGGCCGCATCCCTTTCCAAAAATCGTCCGCGATTTTCAAAGTATTGTCGGGCAAGAAGCGCGGGAGCAGTTTTTAGCCAGAGAAAAACAACTGCCGGATTATCTAATCGCCTGTGTCGGTGGCGGATCCAATGCCATGGGCTTGTTCAGTGCGTTTTTGAACGATGAGTCAGTGAAAATGATCGGTGTGGAACCTGCGGGAAAAGGCCTGGACACCGGGTCGCACGCTGCGACTTTGACACTGGGGACAAAGGGCGCAATTCACGGTTTTGAATGTTACACCCTGCAAGATGACAGTGGTGAGCCATTGCCGGTTTACTCCATTGCCTCCGGGCTGGATTACCCAGGAGTCGGACCGCAACATTGCCATCTGAAAGATATCAAGCGTGTCAGTTATGAGACCGTCGATGATCAGGAGTGCCTGCAGGCGTTTATGCAGTTATCCCGTCTGGAAGGCATTATTCCTGCGCTTGAAAGTGCTCATGCAATTGCCCATGCCATGAAAATTGCCAGAACAATGGATGCGGAGCAGACAATCCTGGTCAACCTTTCCGGTCGTGGTGACAAGGATGCGGATTTCGTTTCCAGGTATCTATCCCTGTGAATGTATGGAAAATTAGCTACGC
>CAZAWX010000132.1:0-4417 GCA_964488985.1 uncultured Ectothiorhodospiraceae bacterium | reverse complement strand
TGTGAATGACCGTTGAGGTAGGGGTCAGTGCCGGCCAATTGCGGCTGATGTTGCAAGACAGTGCAGAAGTGGTGCTACTGGATGTTCGCGAAGAGGGCTTGTTCGGCAAGGAACATCTTTTGTACGCCAGTTGTGCGCCGCTTGGCAGGTTGGAAAAAATTCTGCCCGTATTGGTGCCGCGGAAAAGTTGCAGAGTCGTGTTTTGCGAAGACGGCGATGCACTGGCCGTACGGGCCGCGCAGCTTGCCCGCCGCTTGGGTTATGTTTCGGCCTATGCACTTGACGGTGGACATACAGCGGCACAGGCGCAGGGGTTTGAACTATTCAGTGGCGTAAATGTACCCAGCAAGGCCTTCGGTGAGTTTATCGAGTCCACATGTGAAACACCGTCCATCAGTGCTGATGAGTTACATCAGGCACTGGAGTCAAACGAAGATCTGGTGATTTTGGATTCACGCCCGTTTGCAGAATATACCGTGCGCAATATTCCCGGTGGTATCAACTGCCCTGGAGCGGAACTGGTCTATCGTGTCAATGCCATTGCGCCGCAACCGGTCACCCGGGTCATCGTCAATTGCGCCGGACGTACCCGCAGTATCATCGGTGCTCAGTCGCTGATCAATGCGGGTATTCCCAATACGGTCATGGCGTTACGCAATGGCACCATGGGCTGGCATCTGGCCGGCCACAGATTGGAAGAAGGCGCTCAGAGAATCGCTCCTGAAGTCAGCGGTGCTGCACTGAAAAAAGCGCAGTGCACTGCCGGGCGGGTGGCTACACGCTATCATGTACAGGCGATTGACCGGGAAGGACTGCAGCAATGGCAACGGCAGAGCCAGCAAAGAACGTTGTATGTTTTTGATGTTCGTCATCCAGAAGAATACCAAAGCGGTCATTTATCCGGCAGTCGTTGCGCTCCCGGGGGTCAATTGGTGCAGGAGACGGAACAGTTCATGGCCACCCTGGGGGCACGGGTGGTGCTGGTTGATGACGATGGTGTGCGTGCAAATATGACGGCATCCTGGCTGCTGCAGATGGGCTGGTGCGAGGTCAGAGTTCTAAGTCCCGGTTTGGGTAGTGAGGACAACCTGCTCCAGGGTAAGGAAGCCTTTCCGGACTGTCTTGGGCTGGAGAATATCACTGTTCAATACTTGTCTGTGGATGAGCTCAAGGCACTCATCGTTGCGAGCCAGACACGGATTTACGATGTGTCCCACAGCACGAATTATCGTCATGGCCATCTGCCGGGCGCGGTCAATTTACTGCGCAGTGAATTGGCTGCGGCGCTTGCTGACGACAACGCCGACTTCAAGGTCGTGACCAGTGAGGATGGTGATCTTGGCGCACTTGCAGTGCGCGATCTGAATCCGGCAGCGCAGGTATGGGTGCTCAGGGGTGGTAACCGGGCCTGGGGCGAAGCAGGCGGGGCCGTAGAAACCGGGCCGGGCCGACGTTTGTCCCCCGCCGTAGATCGCTATCAACGTCCTTATGAAAAAGACTGGGGCAATGAGCAAGCCATGCACGATTACCTGAACTGGGAAGTTGAACTGGTGCCGAAACTTGAACGTGATGGAACGGCGATGTTTTTAACCGAGGTTTGAGATATGGACAACCATCAGGAGATTCGCGATGCAGTGGCCCGTTTATGTGGCGAGTTTCCCGCCGAATATTGGCGGGATCTGGATCGGCGCAGGGCCTACCCGACTGAATTTGTCAACAAGCTGGGTGAGTCGGGATATTTAGCGATTTTGATTCCGGAATCCTATGGCGGCAGCGGCCTGGGGATCTCAGCAGCGGCAGCAGTCCTCGAGGAAATCCACAAGTGTGGCTGTAACGGCGCAGCCTGCCACGCGCAGATGTACACCATGGGCACGTTGTTACGTCATGGCAGTGAGTCACAAAAGCAACACTATTTACCGAAGATTGCCAGTGGCGAATTGCGCCTGCAGGCCTTCGGTGTGACCGAACCGGGAAGCGGCAGCAATACCTTGGCGTTGCGTACCAGTGCCCGGCGTCGAGATGACGGCAACTATGTCATCAATGGCCAGAAAGTCTGGACCTCCAGGGCTGAACATTCGGATTTGATGTTACTGCTGGCACGAACCACCCCTTTGCAGGAGGTCACCAGGCGTACCGGCGGTTTGTCCACCTTTCTTGTCGATATGCGCACCGCACGCGGCAACGGTTTGGAGATCCGCCCGATCCGCACCATGGTGAACCATGCCACGACGGAAGTTTTTTTCGATAACCTGGTCATCCCGGCAGACGCTTTGCTGGGCGAAGCAGGTCAGGGTTTCAGGTACATCCTGGACGGCATGAATGCGGAACGTATTTTAATCAGCTCGGAGTGCCTGGGCGATTGCCAGTGGTTTATCGATAAAGCTGGCGCTTATGCCTGTGAACGGGTGGTGTTTGACCGGCCCATCGGTAAAAACCAGGGCATTCAGTTCCCGCTTGCACAGGCCTATATTGCCGCCCGGGCGGCGGGACTGATGCGTAATCAGGCGGCAGATCTGTTCGAAGCCAATGAACCTTGTGGTGAGCAGGCCAACATGGCCAAGTATTTGTGTTCGCAAGCCTCCTGGGAGGCCGCCGATATGTGCATGCAGACCTTGGGCGGTTATGCGTTTGCTGAAGAATACGATGTCGAGCGCAAATTTCGCGAGACCCGGCTTTACCGCACAGCACCGATATCGAACAATCTGGTGTTGTCGTACATCGCCGAACATGTACTGGATTTACCACGTTCCTATTGAAGTAACACCGGTTCATAGGTTAGACATCTTAAGCGCCAACATAAACATGTCCGAGTCCCAGTTTGAGTCGGCCCTTTTTTCGATCTCGCTTTGGATGAGTCCTACGGGCGTTTGACGATAGATACTTGACGGCCCGTTCAACACTGCCTTGGACCTGCTCCGGCCTGTGCATCAGATCGTAAAGGATATCACCCAAGACATGACGGATGCATTTCGCGACAGTGCGCGTGGACATCGCCGCCCAGATGATGCCTTCAGCGATATTGGGGTTGGCCGTGTCGGAGACATGCAGGTTTGCGTGTGACTTCCATTCTTTGAACAACAACTCAATCTGCCAACGTAGTCGGTAGCCATCACAGACCTGCTTGGGGCTGAAGTCCTCGGGGTTGAGATTCGTGACCAGGTTTCGGGGCATGTCGTCGCGGCGCAGATTCGGATGAACAATGAGACGGCATTGAAACTCCTGCCCCTTGGTGCCGAAGCAGACTGTCATGTTCAGGTGCTCATACTTCGACAGGCGGTTTCTCACCGTCTTCAGGCGTTGCTTTCGAAATCGCTTGGCCTCACGCCCATCGGGACCAATAACCTTTAGAATCAACGGATTCAGGTCGGCCATGCCGTGTACGATGAACAACCCACCTGCGTGTTCCACCTCTTGCAGGCAGTCTTTCCAGAAATACCCCCGCACCCAACAACAGGGCACCGACCAACGCCTCTGGGGCAGACAAAAATTGACGTTTCGCCGCAGCCCCCCAAGACCAAGGCCAGCAATCAGATGAAACAGCCTTTGATGTGGTCTTGTCCAGGCAGGGCAAGACCATCAATGTGCCCCGGGGAAAAGCATTCTGGATGTTATTCTCGATGCCGGAATTGAGGCGGAATCTAGCTGCCAGTCTGGGGTATGTGGCAGTTGTAAAACCGTTCTTTTGGGTGGTAAGGCCGATCACAATGACAGTTTCCTGGATGATGATGAAAAATCACAACACAGCGCCATCATGATCTGTTCATCGCGGGCCCAAAAGGGCGAGACCCTGATACTGGATTTATGATTTAGAGCACATTCTAATCCACTTTGTCGGCGATGAAATCCTTGAAATCCATATCCGTGGTGATCACATCGTCCATAACGAAGTACACAAGTTCTTTTTTCAGGCTTTTCCCTGCCATTTCATTAACCGCAACCTGTCCGGCAAATTCCAGAATATGCTCCATTTTGCGGCCTAGCTGGCGGTGATGTTTGCGATGCTTGCCAACATCAGGATAACCGACCTTGGTTAACAATTGTTCCTCACGGCTAAAATGGCCCTTGGCAAATTTGATCAATTCAAGAACCTTGGTTTTGCAATCTTCGGTATTGCCGTCGTCGATCCTTTGTGAAATGTCATTGACCATATCAATCAGGCACTGGTGATCCTTATCAAGCTTTTCGCAATCAATAACGAAGGTATCGGTAAGTTCTACCATTGATGTTTCTCCTTGGCCGACATGTCATTAATTATAAATAACCGAGTAATTCCTTGATTTTAGCCCAAGGAGCCCCGGTTGAGCGACCCTAATGGGAAATTATTGGGTTTGGCAGCGTTATAGCGCCGCACTGGCAATGGTTTCCATAATGGCCCCATGGTCTGAATTTTCCAGTGACTTTAGTCGTTCCTCCCTTA
>CAZAWX010000131.1:0-10327 GCA_964488985.1 uncultured Ectothiorhodospiraceae bacterium | reverse complement strand
TGAAAATTGGAGAACTCTGCTGATGGTTGTTGTCGTTTCAAAAGAACTACACCCTCTTGATTTCGTTGGTGCGCTTGAGTCCGTCATCGCCTTCTACTGGCAAGGTACCGACTTTTTTTGGGTGTGGCAGGTGTGGCTCTGATGACCGGCGGCGCTGAGAATATGGGTTTGGTGGCCGTGCGTGTCGATGGCATTGCACATGGTCTTGCCGTCGATGGCGAGGCTTTCGTCGGCTTGGCCGTGGACGGCATTCCAGCGTTGCAGGGCGCGGTCGAGGTGCTCGGGGTCGACGCGGATGAGCACATCGCGAATGATCGATTCGCTGGGGACCGTATAGCGGTGGTGGCGGTAGCGGCAACGGAACCGGGCCCGAGCCTTTTGGCCGAGGTCTTCGCCCCACTCGGCGATGGCCTTGTAGCCGCGCATCCCGCATAGTGTGGCCGCCGCGGCAATGGCCAATACCACGGGCAGGGGTGGCGGCGCCCTTGGGCGCGGCGCGGATCTGCGTATTCCAGTGTAATCCTCCCATAGGGGTATGCTCAGTTAAGCCAGCGGTAGTCCTATATTGATGCTGAATTTACGAACCGGACAAGATAATTGTCGTCTAATACTTATGTACAGCTATTTGATCCCATTCATGCGCAGGCGGTTTTCTCGATAGCGACATAGGCGTCGTTCAGGGTTGGTCGTTGTTCGGTGTAATAAAGCCCCACCGCTGGATGTCCATGATTGGCGCTTTGGGCCAGGGCCAGTGCGGCCAGGTGATCGGTCGGATCGTGATCTTCCGGCAGATCATGAACGCGCAAATCAAGATTATTATAAGTGAGATCGGTTTTGTCGAAGGTCACGCAGGGCGAGACGATATGCAGGTAGGAAAAGCCCCGGTGGGCAATGGCCGCCTCGATCATCTGTGCCAGGTGATGTGGTCGCCCGGCATAGGCCTGACCGACCCAGCTGGCGCCATGGGACAACAGCATCAACAGCGGGTTCAGCGGTTGATCGTGATTTTCATATGGCGAGGTCGTTGTTTTGAAGCCCAGCGAGGAGGTCGGTGATGTCTGGCCTTTGGTCAATCCATAAATACCATTATCGAAGAGCAGGTAGGTCATATCGATGTTGCGCCGGGCTGCGTGGGGTATATGTCCACCACCAATGGCGAAACCGTCTCCATCGCCACCGACTACAACCACAGTTAATTTGTCATTGGCAATTTTAATGCCGCTGGCTGTAGGGATTGCGCGGCCATGTAATGTATGGAAACCGTAGGTCTGACTGAAAAATGGAAATCGCGATGCGCAACCGATCCCCGACACCACCACCACCTCATTATGGTCAATGCCCAGCGAGTTTAAGGCAAAGGTCAGTCCTTCAGTGACACTGTAATAGCCGCATCCCGGGCACCATGTAGGTAAAGATTTAGAGCGATAGCCTAATCTGCCGCTTTGCGTGATTTGTGCAAGTTTATCTTCGAGGTAAACGGGTACGTAATCCAGACTTGACATGTTGATGGTCCCTGCAAATATCGATCAGGCAGCGTCGCTGCGTTTCTGACGCGCCAGTGTACGGATGTTGACGAGGATTTCCTCCACGTTCATGGGGGTTCCGGTGACGCGGTTTAAACGGTGTACCGGACGGCCAAGGGTCCCGGAAACAAGATTTGCAAACTGGCCTTCGTAATTGAGCTCCGGGATGAGAATCTGCCCGCAATCGTTAAAAAATCGTTTTATGCGGCTGACCGGCAATGGTGAAAGCATGACGACTTTCATTGCCGCGCAGCGGATACCTTCTGCTTGTGCCAAAAGCATCGCTTCGAGCACTTCACCAAAAGTTGATCCCCAGGCGAGTAATCCCACATCGACTTTGCCGGCATCGCCAAAGCGTTTGCAGATGGTGATATTGGGGTGCTTTAGCGCAGCATTCAATTTATGGTAGCGCTTATGGCTCATCAGCATATGGTTCTGTGGTGTGTCGCTGGGGCGACCAAGTTCGTTGTGTTCAAGCCCTGTTGCGGTATGGATTCCGCCGGACTGTCCGGGCACAGCGCGAGGACTGAGACCATTTTCAGTTAAGGCATATCGACGATACTCGACACCCTTGTCTTCATTGGGGATCACGGTCGCCGGACAGTGCACGAAAGGGTTTTTATCCGGGAAGACGACGGTCTCGTAGCGGTTGGAAAGATACAAATCCAGCAGCACGATCACTGGAACCTGGTAACGTTCCGCCATTTCAAAGGCACGGCCAGCGCATTTCCAGCAACCTTCGACATTCGTTGGGGCCAGGACGATGCGTTTGGCATCACCGGCACCGCCGAACACGGCGATGTTCAAATCTGATTGCTCAGTCTTGGTCGGCATACCGGTACTTGGTCCACCGCGCATGGAGACAAAGATGACAGCGGGAACTTCCGCCATGACACCCAATCCAAGCATCTCCGACATCAGTGCCAGACCGGGTCCAGAGGTGGCGGTTGCAGCCCGGGAACCTGTAAACCCGGCGCCGATAGTCGCGGAAATTGCGGCAATTTCATCTTCAGTCTGGAGCAGACGGGCGCCATGTTTGGGCATCTCCGCAGCCAGGCGCTCCATAATGGTGGTCGCCGGTGTAATGGGGTAACCGAAATAGGTATTGATCCCAGCCTCGAGACAACCGCGAACCACTGCAGCGTTACCAGAAATCATTTCAGCATCATGTCGAGGGCGCCTGACCTGCGAACCCATGGAGATCTTATCGAGCCGGTAGCTTTTCGCCCCTTCGCTGTAACCAGCCTCAAAGCCTGCGATATTTGATTTGGTGACAATTGCCGGTTTGCCCGCAAATTTAGACGTGATGGCATCAATAAAGGCTTTATGAGGCAAATTCAGCAGGCCGACAACATAGCCCAGTGCAACCAGGTTGCGGGCGCGGTTGGCACTGGTGGCTTTTTCTGAAATTCGTCGCATGGGCAAACCATAAGGAATGTGCCCGGGTTTGAGATGCCCGGAAATATGTTCACCTTCCTTGAGAATGCTGATCGGTGCGGTGTCATAAATGACCGCACCAAAGTCGCGCACTTCGTCGACATGCGGTATTGCATGGCTGTCATGCAGCGAAACCAGGACATCGGTCTTGGCTTTCATCGAATAGGTTTGATGTTTGCTGATGCGGGTACGTGATATACATTTACCAAAGCCACGAATTTCGGCCGGGTACTGGTCAAATGCAATCACCCGGTAACCGGCGTGTGCCATGGCCCGCTTTAAAATATCACCCACCGCGATGGTGCCGTCTCCGGCGGAACCGCAGATGGCAATCTGGACGTCTGTATCTTCGTGATTCATTGCCGTTCCAAGCTGATGTTAGTCATGATCCCAGTACGGGGAATGCAAAGCGCCTTTGTGATTCAGCAGCAGGTTTGCATCACCGACGGGTTCGAAGTCGATTTTCTCACCGGCCATATTCCGGGCCGCCGTTTCACCCATGGCCTTCACATTTTTCCAGCCGTGAAAAAATCGATAATCATTGTTTTCCTGGGACCATGTCTGGCACACATCCCCGGCTGCCCAGATATCGTCACGTGTCGTTTTTAACTGCGCGTCCACCAGGATACCGCGTTCGATATCTATCCCGGCATAACTGACAAAGTCGACACTGGGAACCAGGCCATAACAAGGCAGCACGACATCCCCTGTGATTTTACGACCATCATCCAGAGTCACAGTCCGATGTGGTTTCCCCTTCGCGCCCTTGGTGATTTTTACAGCCTGAGCGGCATCAATCACTTCGAGCCCCAGTTTTTCAAGGCCGGCACGATAGACGGGCCATTGTTGCGGGTCGATCTCATGAGGCCAGCAGGTCCGCTCACCGGCAACCAGAACGACCCGGTAACCCTGTTTCGCCAGTTGGCGAGCCAGATCCAGGCCCAAAACATCACCACCCAGTAAAATCGCAGTGCCGCCTTTCGGTAAATCTTCGTAGAGATTCATGGCCGTACGTATATTGCCGTAGCTGTGGGTGAGATCCACCATGTCCAGCAAACGGGTAGGGATGTAACGCACGCCTCCGGTGGCAATCAACAAACGGTCATAGGACATCGTTTCACGGTGCGAGAGCATCAGTTTGTGGTCACGTGTATCGACTTCTGTAACCAGGGTTTTGCGTCTTACTGTGATGCGTTGCTCTTCGTAATAAGACGGTGGATTGACGAGATATTCGACCCAATCGTGTTTACCCTCGAATATCTGTGGCAGATCGTAGCGATTGTAAAAGAGCAGGGCATCGCCAGTAACAATGGTGATTCGTGCCTCGGAATCAAGTTCACGCAGGACTTCAGCGGCACGACTGCCGGTGATGCCGTTACCGATGATGACGTAATGTATTGAGTTTGACATGGTGGCTTCCAATATCAATCAGATCAGACGTTCTGATCGATGAGTTCTTTGCGGGTAATGGAGATGCATCCCGTTGGACAGACCTTATAGCAAGCACCACAACGGATGCATTCGCTGTTATCGATCCAAATCGCACCGACTTGATTCCATTGCGCGCTTTCCTGCAATTCACCATAGGTGCCATCCGCTTTGATCTCAACGCCCGAGACCAGCTTGATGCAGTCTCTTGGTGCGACCTCGATGCAGGCCCGGCAATAGATGCAGTTGTCAACGTCAATCTCATAGTTCAAATAACAAAGGTAGCAGCGTTTTGCTTCTTCCAGCGCCAGATCCTGGCCCATCCCGGTTTCGACTTCGACAGCAAGCGTTTTCAGGCGGTTAGCCAAAGGTTCCGTCGGGTTTTTTTGCTTGGGGATAAAATCATAACTGCGCTCGCGCAAAGGTTCGCTCACCGATTCGATCTTGACGACCTTGCGCCGTCGGGTCCGCCCCATCAGCCAGGCATCGAGTTTTGTTGCGATCTCCCGGCCATGGCCAATCGCCTCGATCACGGTGGAAGCGCCCTTGACGAAATCACCCGCAGCAAACAGGCCCGCCGCAGACGTCATCCCCTGGTCGTTCAGGACGACCCCGCCCCAGCGGTCCAGATCAACAGGGGTATCAATGTAATCATTGAGGGTATTTTGGCCGATGGCGATGAGCAGTGTGTCATAGGGTTCATCAAACTCTGATCCTTCGATCGGTATCGCCTGACGACGTCCATTGGCCCGCCAGCCACCGAGGCGGTTTTGCATGAACCGCACGGCTGTGCCGCGGCCTTGTTCATCTGTAATGAGTTCAACCGGGCTGCGCAGGCCTTTGATGGTGATGCCTTCACGTTTGGCCTCAAGGATTTCTTCCGGCATAACCGGAATATACTTTTCGGTCGTGCGAAGATGGATCGTCACCTCTTTGGCACCGAGTCGTAAAGCAACCCGGGCACAATCCAGTGCAGTAAAGCCGGCGCCGATGACGGCAACGCGTTTGCCGACGGTTTTTTTCATGCCTCGATGCAGGTCAAGCAGGAAATCGAGCCCATACTCCGCGTTTGGAATATCCAGCACCATATCCTGTTCAGTATTGCGTAGCGGCAGTTGGATGGATTTCATGCAACCGGTGCTCATCAGCACAGCGTCGTAGGAATCACGCAACGAAGCTAAGGAGGTTTCCCCCGTCTGCTGGCCGATAACCACGCCGGTCTTGAGTGTGACGCCGAGTCGGGTGGTGTTATGAACCTCAATATCGAGAATTTCCCGGGGTAAACGGAACTCTGGTATGCCGTAACGCAGCATACCGCCTGCACGTTCTTCCCGATCGAATATTGTGACAGCGTGACCAAGGATGGAAAGATCGTGTGCTGCTGCCATGCCGGCGGGCCCGGCGCCGACGATGGCGACCTGTTTTCCCGTTGGTGTATATAAATCTTCGCTGATACGGTGCGAGTCGGCTTTCAGATCGGCGGCGGATCGTTTCAGGTGGCAGATATTGACAGGCTCGCCATTACCGGGCCAGCCGTGGCGGCACACTGATTCGCAGGGCCGGCTGCAAATGCGCCCGAGCACGCCAGGCAGCACATTGGCCATCCGGTTCAATTCGTAGGAGCGCCCATAACGTCCCTCAACGATCATCCTGATATAAGCTGGTATATTCGTCTCCGCCGGACAGGCGCTCTGACAGGGAACGTTTTCCTTGACCCAGCCAATGTCCCTTGGATCTGTAGAAAAACGTACCGTGGTAACGATACGTTTGCCGAAGGACTGCGACCTGGAAAAGTCTTCGCCCTCATCAAGGTGAACTTTGCGTACCTGCTCTTCGTTCATGATCCCGCTCACATGTCTTGACAAGCTCTAGCGAAGTTCGAAGGACTGGGCACGGCTTGGAAGATCCGTTGTTGTCGAATTGGGTTAATTCTCGCTCTAGTGGTCAGTTTGGTAAATGACCTAGGTCACTTACAAGGTGTGATTGTTGAGTTCAAGGAATTATTATCTCTACTCCTTGTCCAAAAGCTTCGTCCAAAAGCTAGGTCCTTTGTCGGCTGGCAGGACATTTTACTTAAGAAATCAACAATCCTGAGACTGATAACCGGTTCAGGAAACCTCGGGCACCAGGAACCCGGCGCAACCCCAGCGCCTTTGGACAAGGAAATCCACCGATGAATCGCACCCTTTTAAGTATTGTCACGGCCGAATTGTTCGGCAGTTCTCTTTGGTTTTCTGCCAATGGAGTGGCGGACCGGTTGGCCGTGGATTGGGGGATTGGTGCCCAGGAGTTGGGTTGGCTGACCAATGCAGTACAGCTTGGATTTATCAGCGGCACGTTGTTTTTTGCACTCTCCGGATTGGCGGACCGGTACCGCGCCAGCCGGATATTTTTTGTCTGTGCGCTGTGTGGTGCGATGAGTAATGTCGCGTTCGCCTGGTATAGCCCGATGCTTGAACTGGCCTTGTTGTGGCGGTTTTGCACCGGAGTGATGTTAACCGGGGTGTACCCATTGGGGATGAAACTGGTAGTCTCCTGGGCACCGGAACAAAAAGGCAAGGCGCTTGGCTGGTTAACGGGTATGCTGAGTTTGGGCACTGCGTTGCCGCATTCACTGCGCGCCATTGGCGGTGATTTTGACTGGCGAATCTTGGTGACACTGTCCTCTGTTTTGGCTGTCGTCGGCGGGATTATGGTGCTACGCACTGGCGATGGTCCGCATGGGCAATCCGCCGGGCGTTTTAACTGGGGTGGTGTGTTACGTGCCTTCCATGAACCGACATTTCGTGCTGCCGCGCTGGGCTACTTTGGCCATATGTGGGAACTCTACGCACTGTGGACTGTGGCGCCGTTGCTGGTCGCCCTGGCACTCGGGATTGATACTCTTGCCTATGGAGCATTGACGTCCTGGTTTGCCTTCGCCTTTATTGCTATCGGTGGTATAGGTTGTGTTGCCGGGGGTTATTGGGCTCAGCGTGTGGGCAGTGCCAAAGTGGCATTTGTCGCCTTGGCGGTGTCCGGTGCCTTATGCCTGTTGTATCCATGGCTGGCGGGGTTGAGTGCGTGGTTGCTAATGCCGCTATTAATGGTGTGGGGCGTGGCAGTGGTGATGGATTCGCCACAATTTTCCGCACTTGTCAGTCACTACGCCCCTGGCGAATCTGTGGGTAGTGCCTTATCGATTGTCAACGGTATCGGATTTTTAATCACCATCTTCTCAATTCAGTTTCTGACTTGGGTTTGGGATGACTGGCACAGTGCCGCGATTTGGCTGTTGGTCCCCGGACCGATGTTCGGACTCTGGCATTTACGTCGATTGGTGCTGACAGAACCGACCGACTCACCATGTCGACCGATGTCACCATCAGTCGGTGGGAAGTGAATCTGTGGCAGTCCGTGCAAATCTACTGTTGCAATGCGGATCATCTTGCCACAGCGTAATGATGCGCAGTAACTGGTTGAGGCCATCGGTCAGACATGCAGGGCCGGGTTGCAGTATTTCGGCAGATTTAATTTCATAGATATGACCATTTTGCACCGCCGGGATCTGGTCCCAGCCTGGGCGTTGCGCAACCCGTTTTGGGCGAAATTTTTTGCCGCACCAGGAACCGATGATAATGTCTGGTTGGCGGGCAATGACGTCGCATGGATCGGCGATGATGCGATTTTTGCCTAAGGGTTGCAGCGCATTTTCGGCAAAGCAGTCACTGCCGCCAGCGACTTCAATGAGCTCTGAGACCCAGCGAATACCGCTGATCAGGGGATCATCCCACTCCTCAAAATAGATGCGTGGTTTATGCGTAAGTTGCCGGGCGCGATCTTTTAACACAGCAATCACAGCCGCTTTTTTATTGACCCAGTCGAGGGCATGTTCGGCTGCACCGACCATAGCGCCGAGTTGTACGATCATGGCAAGAATTTCATCAATGGAGCGCTGATTGAAGACGTGGACATTGATGCCGTGGCGAATGAGTTCAGCGGCGATATCGGCTTGCAGATCGGAAAACCCCAAAACCAGATCGGGTTGCAATGCGAGGATCTTGTCTATTTTGGCAGAAGTAAAAGCGCTGACTTTTGGTTTTTCCCTGCGCGCTTGAGGTGGGCGTACCGTAAAACCTGAGATCCCGGCAATGCGGTCCTGCTCACCCAACAGATACAACATCTCTGTGGTTTCCTCGGTCATACAGATGATGCGTTGTGGGTAAAAATTATTCACGGCCAGATTTTAAAATATAGGCTGATCATACATTCAATATAATTCTAAAAGTTATAAAATCAAAATCTATCAAAAGTAATCGTTAAATTAACTGAAGCATTAAACCATGATTTTCATCACAGTATCCATGTTGAAATTTTGATTATGCTGGCCTTGCAGCACAAAGATTAACATATGCTGATACAGGTTGTTCATTGAATGCGATGTAGGTTAGGCTCGGTAGCAGATTTTGCACAACCGGAATTAAAGAAACTACGAAATATTGCCGATTGATAGAGGTAGATAAGTAAAAATTTAATTTAACAGCAACGAGTACGGTGACGACATGGCGATACGTGACACTGATACCCAGCAACTTATCCTCGAGACCAATCTTGTGGATCACTTTCGATCCTCTGTCGATGATGCTCTCGCCAATCAGAATATCGAAGTGGAGCAGGAAACCGCTCACTACCTGGTTAATATTCTCAGCTATTTCAGCCGCAGTGAAAATCTCTTTCAGCGTGATACCGATGGTTGTTATCTACAGCCACTAGCCCTGATGTATGCCGAGGCATTCGAGTCACATTCGACCCAGATACGCATGCAAGCACTGCGGCGTCTAGGGGATATCTCGTTATTCATTTGCGGTGTGTTTTCCAACAGCCTGAATCGTAAGGCAGTGGACATGGATTATTATGCTGCTATGGGCGGTGGTGCATACGCCTACCTTTCCGATGACAGACATGAATCTCAAGTCTCCACATTATGTGAAATATTTTCTGAACTGGCGGTAAAATTTACGGACTGTATAGATGTTTTGGCTGAGGCCTGCGAGCGTGACAACCTCGACAATAATCTCGATGTCATGCGGACCTACGAGATCTGGCTTCGAACCGGTAGCCGGCGTGCTTTACGGGCATTGCAGAAGATTGGGATCCATCCCATCACGGCATCAACACGCCGTGGCGAGCACTGATTCACATCGCTGTCGGTCATGTTGCTAAATTCTTTGCAGCAGCAACTGGAGCGAATTTATCAGGTTAAGATCCCACACGATGTAGGTGATTTTGTCATCCACGATGAAACTCTGGCACGACGTCTTGGCAGTGCGGCTGCCGCACCACCATCGTGTGAACAATTATTTGTCCATGAAGGCGATGATCAACTCGATATCTCGCTGTACATCGAACAAAGTGTGGTGGAGCGTCTCAGAGACGATGATCCATGGCAACGTTTGCACGGTGGCAATATCTCCGATTACTGCACAGCATTGGAAGGCGTTAGCCATTTTGTGTATTTGATCTGGAACGCGAGATTTGGCAGGGAGGTCTCGGCACTCGAGCTCGAACTTCAGGCGGAAGTGGATAAATACATCAGCCTTAGTTTTCTCTTCGGGCAACAGGATCGCGGCGTTGTGCCCCAATGGCTGGGCAGCATGTTGTTCAATGATCCGGAGTTCGACAACCGCCTCGATAGACAACGACTGAAAAGATATCAGGAAGCCAATTACTATGCCCGCAAGTTTTGCCGTACAATAGAAAACCGCTACTTGAAAAGACCTCGAGGGTCCGGACTCTTTAATGAGTTACGACGATTTTACCGACTCACCCGCTGGCAGAAAATAGACCATATTGCAGCGACCCATGGTGCCCGATTCCGACATTTCGTGTTTCGACACTAATCAACGCTCATCGGTTAGTTCTTAAGCGCAACCGAAGTGGAATCGATGGCTATTGGTCCC
>CAZAWX010000130.1:0-10418 GCA_964488985.1 uncultured Ectothiorhodospiraceae bacterium | reverse complement strand
TACGGCGTGTCTTGTGAGGGACTTCTCCCCTCTTGCTGGCGGACACCCCACTGCGGTTTTCTGAAGTGGATTTATGCGCAGTTATTTAGCGTTGCGCAAACCTGGCCTCGCGTTAAGTGAGTAGGATTTTCGCACAGCGATTTAGTACCTGCGCTGTAATTCCAGTGCAGTGCCCTGGCGGTGCAGTTCAATGCGGCTGAGGAACGACATGCCGAGCAGTGTGACCGGTGGAAAATCACCTTCATGAACCGCAGCGTCTACGCCCTTTAACTCTATATCGCCGATCTTCACCCGCTGCAGTTTTATCCGGTAGATGCGAATGATTCCGGAGGCGGTGGTGCTGACCGCCGGTTGGCCTTCAAGCCGGTAATCAATTCCCAGGCGTTTGGCTTGTTGGCGGCTCATGGAAAGCAGTGTTGCGCCGGTGTCGATAATGAATTTTACCGGAAAGCCATTGATGCTGCCGGTGGTCATATACATGCCGTGGGCATCAGCAACAATGCGTAAACGCTGGCGGCGCGGCGCACTGAAATTGCTGCTGATCGAATTGCCCAGGGTCAGGATGCTGCGTTGGCCGTGAATTTCCACCAGCGCCTCGTGACTGTTGGCAGAAATTAATTTAACCCCTTCGGGACTGCTTTGACCGGCTCGCAGCAGGTGTTGTTTGCCACCAATGACGAGGATAGCCCGATCTTTGAAAAGCCCTTTAACCTGGATCCGTTCGGCACTTTGCAATCGTGCGCTAACCAGCAACAACAGGGTTAGCAACATCACGCCGGCAATGGACTGCAGCTTTACACCAGGCATGGCGCAATCAATGGGTTGTCCTGGCGTTTTGGCACCTGATCGAGCCGCCAGTGTTCGACTGCAAATTCGCGTAGATCTGAAATTTCATGCATCTGTGCAGGGGGGGACGGTTGGCCGAGAAAGTCCAGGCCAAGACGCCAAAGTTCAGCCGCACCCAGGCATGAACTGGGTTGGGCGTGGGTTTGTTTGCTGAGTTTACTTCCAGCATTGTTCATGGCAAGAGGCAAATGTGCATATTCAGGCGAATCCACCCCCAGGCAGTGTTGCAGGTAAATTTGCCGGGGGGTGGAGGTGATGAGATCAGTGCCGCGCACGATTCGGTTGACCCGCGCCAAGGCATCATCAAGTACCGTCGCCAGGTGGTAGGCAACGATACCGTCTGATCTGAGAATGATAAAATCACCGCTGTCGACTGCCAGATCCTGTGTATATGGGCCTTGAATCAGGTCATCAAATGCAATATGTATATCCCCGACCCGCAAGCGCAGGGAACGTGCCGTTTGTCCTGCGGCCAGACCCTCCCGACAGGTTCCGGGGTAGATGCCGCCGCGCAAAGCTTTGCGACTGCAGGCGCAGGGATAGCAATACCCCTGTTGGGTCAGGTGCTGTAAGGCATCCTGATAATGGTCTGGATGGCGACTTTGATACCAGGGTTCGCCATCCCAGTGAAGTTCGAGCCGTTGTAATTCGTTGAGTATTGCGCTGACAGCGCCAGGCTCGTTACGTGGGGTATCCAGATCATCAAACCGCAGCAACCAACGACCCTGGTGTGCCCGGGCATCGAGATAGCTGCCAATCGCTGCAATAACAGAGCCCAGATGCAGGGCACCCGTGGGCGATGGGGCAAAGCGGCCGGTGTAGGCACGCGTTGACATGCGTGTCAGTCCTGGACTGCCGGAACCTTGGCGGCACCCATGCTGTCGGGAAACTGATCCAGGCACAACGCCGTTGCTCCAGCTACGGCACAGGGCATGACAACAAAGTTGACGACCGGGATGGCCATGGCAGCCATGACGGCAGTTCCGAACCCCAGGCTCAACCAGCGCCGCCCGGTGATAAGGGCGCGTTGCTCGGGGAAGGCCATGCTGTGGTTCCCCAGGGGGTAATCAACATAACTGACGGCGAGCATCCAGGCACTGAATCCAGCCCATAAAACAGGACCCACAACGGGGATAAAAAAAAGCAGTAGCAGCGGAATCAGCCGTATCAGAATATAGCCGAGTTTTTTCAGCTCCGAGGCCAGAATCATGCTTAACTCACGCAGTATTTTACGCATATCGAAGGCCGGCAACTCCCTGCCGGTCAGGCGGTATTCGACGGCCTCAGCCAACATGCCATTAAAGGGCGATGAGATGAGGTTGGCGACCATGACAAAGGTAAAGAACATGACTACGGCCGCCAGCACAAGGAAAAGTGGCACCAGGATAAAAGCCAGAAAATCCAACCAGTCCGGAAGCAGACTCTGGGAAAATTCAAATACCCAACTGGCGCCAAAATAGATCACTGCAGCGAAGAGCAGGCTGTTGATGGCGATAGGGGCAATGACATAGCGTCGTAAACCCGGACTCAGGATAAGCTTCAGACCGGTCAGCAGATAACGGGCACCGGTAAAAGGATTATTTGAACTCATGACACCCAACCTCAGCTTAAGTGAACGACTGCAGGCGCCTGCCAGCCTGACTCCCGATGTTCGGCGGCCACTTCAGTGTAAATTCCGCCACGGACGTTGAATTCGGCCCGCAGGCGCATATACCGTGGTGCAATGGCAGCAACCAGATCGTTGAGGATCTGGTTCGTTACCGCCTCATGAAAGGCGCCTTCATTTCGATAGGACCAGACATACAATTTTAGGGATTTGAGCTCGACACAGCGTGTTTCCGGAACATATTCCAGGTGCAGTACAGCAAAATCGGGTTGCCCTGTTACCGGACACAGGCAGGTAAATTCCGGAATGCGGATCCTGATGCAGTAATCACGTTCGGGGTTCGGATTCTCGAAGGTGTCCAGCGCTTTTTCGGCTTGTGCATTCATGGGCAATATCAGTCGTGTTTCGTGTGTCCGCATAGTGTAAGCTAGGCGTCGATGTTCCTCGAATTTTTCCTCATTACAGTTACCTGAGATTTCGTACCGATGCGCTTGCGTAAAGTCCGCCTGGCGGGTTTCAAGTCTTTCGTAGACCCCACATCCATTGATCTTCCGGGCGATTTGATATCCGTTGTCGGCCCGAATGGCTGTGGCAAATCCAATATTATTGATGCTGTACGCTGGGTCATGGGGGAAATTTCCGCGAAGCATCTGCGTGGAACCAGTATGTCTGATGTGGTTTTTACCGGTTCCAGCGGTCGCCAGCCAGTGAGTCATGCCAGTGTCGAATTGGTTTTTGACAATAGTGATGGCAGTGCCGGTGGACAGTTTGCCGCCTACAGTGAAATTTCTGTAAAGCGCGAGGTCAGCATCGAGGGCCAGTCTGTCTATTCCATGAACGGTACCCGTTGCCGTCGCCGGGATGTCATGGATTTGTTTTTGGGTACCGGCTTGGGCCCACGCAGTTACGCGATTATCGAGCAAGGCATGATCTCCAGAGTGGTGGAGGCGAAACCGGAGGATCTGCGGGATTTCCTGGAGGAAGCTGCCGGTATCTCCAAGTATAAGGAACGGCGCCGTGAAACCGAAAATCGCATCGGCCACACCCGGGAAAATCTTGACCGTCTGGCTGATTTGCGCGAGGAATTGGGCAAACGCCTGACGCATTTAAAACGCCAGGCCACCATGGCTGAGAAGTACAAGGTTTATAAGGCCGAGGAACGTCAATTAAGAGCTGAACACGAAGCGTTGCACTGGCGTGAGCTGGATACACAAGTGCAGCAGCAGACGGCCCAGACGACGGTCCAGGAAAACCGCCTTGAAGCGGCCCTGGCCAGGCAGCGCACGGTTGAGAGTCAGATTGAAAAGCAGCGTGAATTGCATACGCAAGCCAGTCAGGAGTTCAATGAAATCTATCGAACTGTGCTGGAGGCGGGGGCTGCTATTGGCCGTAGTGAAGAGACCATTCAAAATCTTAAATCCAGAGATGAACAACTGACTGCAGGGGTGTCGCGTGAGCGGCATAATCTTGAAGCGGCGATTACACAGGCGGACGCAGAGGCCGCTCGGTTGCTGGCCCTGGGCAACTCACTGCAGGAACTTGAGCCCCAGCTTAAGCAACGGCAGCAGGCCAGTGATGCTGCCAGGCAGGTCTTTCAGGAAGGCGAAGAGGCGCTACAGGCCTGGCGTAATGAGGGTGAATCACTCAATCAACGCGCCCTTGAGCCGACCCGGATCAAACATGCTGAGCAGGCCCGCAGCGAACAGCTTGAAGACAATATTCAACGTCTCGAGCAACGCCTTGCGGCATTGCACGATGACGAAGCGGGAAGTAGCGGTGATGAAGATGCGGTGGAACTTGCCAGAGCGCAACAATCGCTGGAAGACAAGACCCAACTGTTGCGCCAGGCCGAAGCGAATTTAACCGGGCGCCAGAATGCAATTCGGCAATTGCGCCAGCAAAGCCACGACCAGGCGGATGCACTGCATGACGTGCGGGATCGTTTTCAGGAACTTCGTGGCCGTAAGTCCTCCCTGGACGCATTACAACAGGCGGCGCTGGGCAAAGACCGGGATGCGGTTGTGGCGTGGCTGGAACGTCGTGAATTATCCGCCGCGCCGCGACTGGCGGAACTGCTGCAGGTCGATGAAGGCTGGGATCAGGCGATTGAATCGGTGTTGGACAGCGCCCTCGAGGCGATTGCAGTGGATCGGCTGGAAGCACTGGACAGTGAGCTTGAGCAACTTGAAATTGGCAGTCTGACGTTTCTTGGCCCTGCGGGGGAGACAATAGCCAGTCAGGCGCCGAGCTCTGATCAGTTGATTCCCCTGGCCAGTGTCGTCCGTGGCACTGAGGCGCTTGCCAGTTTATTGTCCGGGGTTTACCTGGCCCGGGACTTGGTGCAGGCGCGTACTTTTTGTCCGCAATTACGTGCTCACGAACGTCTGGTTACAGCCACCGGGGTCCAGGTTGGCCCCGGCTGGTTATCCATTCCAGATAGAGGCGCGGCCCAGACCGGGGTCATTCGCCGTGAGCGTGAAATTCAGGAAATCGGTAATGACCTGGCCCAGGTGCAACGCCAACTGGACCAGCACAGTCACGATGTCGAGATGACTCAGGCCGCATTACTCGCTGCAGAAGAAGGCATTATCGATGCTCAGGAGCAATTGGCCAATGCTCAGGATGAGCGTAACCGGCAACAGGCCCTGCACAGCGAAGTTAAGGCCCGGCTGGAACAACTACGTGAACGGCGTGAAGAGCGTGATCGGGCGATCCATGAACTCAGTGAACGGGTGGTCGTGCAGCAGCAGACCCTGGACAATGCCCGTAAACGCCTCAGTGAGTCCAGTACCACGATTGAACAGCTTGACAGGGAACGGGCCGCCTGGGAAGCCAACCGCGAGCAGCGCCGCGAGCAGATGGAGCAACGTCGGGATCGTTGGCATGTGTTGCGCGATCAGGCTTACGATCTGAACCTGAAAGTGGAATCCATGCGCGTGCAACTGGATTCATTGCAGGAAGGACGTACACGTAGCCAGAGCCTGATCACACAGTTGGAGCAGCGTATCGAAGCGCTGACGACAGAACACAGCGGCCTGGATACCCCGTTACGCGAAGCTCAGGAGGCACTGCAAAAACAATTGGCCCGGCGCCGGGATTCCGAGGTGACTCTGGCGAGTGCAAGAACTCGCACGGAGCGTGCCGAGCAGGATCTGAAACAAACCGAATCCCAACGTCAGAACCACGAACAGGAAGTGGGTGAGGAGCGTGAAACGCTCCAGCAACTGCGCCTGGCAAGCCAGGAACTCCTGGTCAGACGCACTACCATCGAGGAGCAATTGCAAAAGCTCGAACTTGACCCCGGCGCGCTACTGGAACAACTCGACCCCCAGGCAACCCAACCTGAGTGGGAAGAAAAGCTGGTATCAATGGAGCGCAGGATTAACCGCCTGGGGCCGATCAATCTGGCTGCCATCGATGAATTTGAGCAACAGTCTGAACGCAAAACCTACCTGGATTCACAACATGAAGACCTGGTTGAAGCGCTGGAAACGCTAACCTCGGCAATCCAGAAAATTGATCGTGAGACCCGGGCCCGCTTTCGTGAAACATACGAGAAGGTTAATTCTGGACTGGCGCGATTCTTCCCAAGATTATTTGGCGGCGGACAGGCCAGTTTGAACATGACCGGCGATGATTTGCTGAGCACGGGTATTTCAATTACCGCCCGGCCACCGGGAAAACGCAATACCAGCATCCAGCTTTTGTCCGGCGGTGAGAAAGCATTGACAGCAGTGGCGCTGGTTTTTGCTATATTTGAACTGAACCCCGCACCGTTTTGTTTGATGGACGAGGTGGATGCACCCCTGGATGACGCCAATGTCGGCCGGTTTTGTGAGATTGTTAAGGAGATGTCGGCTAACGTACAGTTTATTATTGTGACTCACAGCAAGATCACCATGGAAATGGCGCATCAACTGCTCGGAGTGACCATGAATGAGCCGGGAGTGTCGCGTCTGGTAGCTGTGGATCTAAGCCAGGCAGTGGCAATGGTAGCCGCCTGATGGTGACCGAATTGTTAAACGAGAGTTGTTAAACGAGAGCATGAGCAGGCCGTGGATGGTTTGAGATTAGCATTGATCCTCGCAGGAATTGCGCTGGTGGCGGTGGTTTACTTTTTGACAGCCCGGGGCCGGCAGCGTGAAGATCCGACGATGGATTTCGACAGTGGCGGAGCCTGGTCCGATGATTCGGTGGATCCGTTACTGGATGATTTACCACAACCGCAGGGACAACGGGATTTGGATCCGCTTGAGGAAACTGCGATCAATCCTCGAGTAAAGGCAATACATCCACAGTCGCCTGAACAGACCGCTGGCAATACCGAAATTCCACCGGCAGATGTGGATCCAAGTGAAGAATCCGCAGCGCAGCAACGTAGCGAAATGTCTGAACCCGCCCCGGCTGCAGATGAACCGCGCGTGGGCGCTGCTGACGCAAAGACCCCGCCCTCCTTAACTGCGGGGATATCAGATCTTGAGGCAATATCGACGCGTCATACCGGACAGGAACCACATTTGGGCTCCCTGGATGCTGTTGAGGTGAGCGCTACGGCACAACCACTTGAGAGCGGCAAAACCAGCGGCTCTGGAAAGAAAAAGAAACCTGCCGCAAGAGCAAAAAAAACCAATAAAAAAAGCACTGCGAAGCATCGCGATGGAAGCTATAAAGCTGCGGATCATGCCGATGCCGAACCCTTGGTAGTGGTCATCAATATTATGGCCCGGGAGGGTGAGCGATTTCCTGGTGTCGATGTGGAAGAAGCCCTGCAGGAGGCGGGTTTGCGCTATGGTGAAAAGCAACTGTTTCATTACCGCGGTGAAACCCAGCCTAGTGGGACGTTGCCCGTGTTTACGGCGCTGAATACGGTCAAACCCGGGACCCTGTCACCCGATGATTTTCCGGAAATGAAAACACCCGGTATTGCTCTGGTGTTGCGTTTGCCTGGTCCGGAAACTCCAGCCCAGGCGTTTGAGTTGATGTACACGGCGAGTAAAATTATCGCCGATTATCTGGGAGGAACGCTGTGCGATGAACGGCGTAATCACCTGACGCCCCAGGCGTTGAACCATCTGCGGGAGCAGATCGCGGAATACAGTCGTAAACTGCGTATTCCAACCGGCTGATACCGGCGATGCAAACACTTGCAGATGCCGAACGGCGCGCGGCCCAGTTGCGCGAACAAATCGAACAGCACAACCATCGCTACCATGTCCTTGATGATCCGATAATCCCGGATATTGAATACGATCGACTGTTTCGTGAATTACAGGCGTTGGAAGAAACGTACCCGATTCTGGCCATGGCCACGTCACCAACGCGCAGAGTCGGAGCAGCGGCCTCGACGTCTTTTCCCGGTGTTACCCATACAGTACCGATGCTGTCTTTGGCCAATGCTTTCAGTGTGGATGAAATGCGTGGTTTTGACCGGCGTGTGTGTGAACGTCTGAATATAAGTTCGGTATGTTATTGTGCTGAAACCAAGCTCGATGGTCTGGCCGTGTCGTTGCGTTATGAGGACGGTGTGCTGGTGCGTGCCGCGACCCGTGGCGACGGCAGCCGCGGCGAGGATGTCACTGCGAATGTACGTACCATCAAAGCTGTCCCATTGCGTCTTCGTACGGATTTGCCACCCCGGATGCTCGAGGTCCGCGGTGAAGTCTATATGACTCTGGAGGGATTCGAACGTCTCAATGCCCGGCAACGTGAACGACAGGCAAAAGTCTTTGCCAACCCTCGTAATGCCGCAGCCGGTGGGCTGCGGCAACTTGATCCGGCGGTGACTGCAAGCCGGCCATTAACGATGTTTTGTTATGGGTTTGGTGAAATACAGGCTGCGGCAATACCAGAAAATATATATAGTTCTCTGCAATGGCTGGCTGAGCTGGGTTTGCGGGTGTCGCCGGAAATTCGCCTGCTGGAGGGCGTCGATGCCTGCCTGGAGTACTACGCGAGTATCGCAGCGCGCCGCGATCATCTGGATTATGAAATTGACGGCTGTGTGTTCAAGGTCAACGCCTTCGCCGATCAGCAACGCCTCGGCCAGGTGTCCCGAGCGCCGCGCTGGGCAATCGCCTATAAATTTCCAGCCCAGGAACAACTTACAGTGATTGCGGCTATCGATATTCAGGTTGGGCGCACCGGTACGCTGACACCGGTAGCGAGGCTGGAGCCGGTACAGGTCGGCGGTGTGGTGGTGACCAATGCTACGTTACACAATCAAGATGAAATTGAGCGTAAAGACGTACGCGTCGGCGATACCGTCAGTGTGCGCAGGGCCGGGGATGTGATTCCGGAAGTGGTGCGAGTCATTCTGGATCGGCGCCCTGCGGGGGCACAGCCATTTAATCTTGTAACCGAACTTGCAGGCCACTGCCCGGTGTGTGGTTCGAAAGTGGAACGTGTGGAAGGCGAGGCGGCATTGCGGTGCAGCGGTGGTCTGTACTGCCCGGCACAGCGCAAGCAGGCCATCTGGCACTTTGCCAGTCGCCGCGCCATGGATATTGACGGCCTGGGTGAAAAACTGATTGATCAACTGGTCGATCAAGGAAAGATTAACAGCGTCGCCGATCTCTACGCATTGACCACTGAGACCCTTGAAGAGCTGGAACGCATGGGTGCGAAATCGGCGGAGAATTTACTTGCCGCAATTGCCCGTAGCCGTGAAACCACATTGGCAAGATTTCTTTACGCTTTGGGTATTCGGGATGTGGGTGAAGCGACGGCCGCGGCGTTGGCAAAGCATTTTCGTGGACTCGATGCGATCCTCCAGGCAGACGAACACGCCCTGCAGGCGGTACCTGATGTGGGTCCGGTGGTGGCTCGACATGTATTGGATTTTTTCCTCGAACCGCACAATCTGGAAGTTGTAGAGAGACTCCGGGCACAGGGAATTCTTTGGCCGGTACCAGAAAAGGATGAAACCCAGGATCAACCTTTACAGGGCAAAACCATTGTCTTGACAGGCGCCCTGGAGCACCTGAGTCGTAACGAGGCTAAAGCACACTTGCAGGATCTGGGGGCGAAAGTCACCGGTACGGTCACCGCGAGCACCGACATTGTGGTGGCAGGGGAAAAAGCGGGCTCAAAATTGACGAAAGCCCAGGCTCTGGGGATCGAGATCTGTGACGAACAATGGTTACTGGTGCAAATCGAGGCGCACTGATTATTTTTGCAGGGTACAGGTCTGGCCGTGTATTGACCTGCCTTCAGGTCCAAACAAGTACAGATAGCCCGGGGCAATATCTTCCGGTGCGCGCAGGGATTGCGGATTTTCTGCTGGATACGCCCGGGCACGCATGGACGTGCGGGTGCCGCCGGGATTAATACAATTGACCCGCACCCGGCCTTCAGTTTCAGTTTCATCGGCCAACACCTGCATCAAGCCCTCAGTGGCGAACTTGGACACAGCATAGGCCCCCCAATAGGCCCGCCCTTGCTGGCCGACGCCCGATGAGGTGAAGACACAACGCGAATCTTCGACTTTGCGCAACAGTGGCAGCAACGTAGCGCTGAGCAGATAGCCTGCATTGACATTGACCTGCATGACTTCCAGCCATAATTGCGGTTCGTAGTGTTCTATCGAAGTCATTGATCCAAGGATCCCGGCATTGTGCAGTAATCCATCGAGATGGCCGAATTCCTTGTCCAGACTATTGTATAACTGCACTGCAATGTCCGGCGTCAGGCTCAGCAGATCGAGAGGGAAAATGGCCGGTTGCGGATCCCCCGCAGTCTCAATTTCATCGTACACCGCCTCAAGTTTTTTTACCGTGCGGCCACACAGCACCACACAAGCGCCGTGATGGGCAAAAAGTTTAGCGACAGCACGGCCGATACCGGCCCCGGCACCGGTGATGAGGATCACCTTGTCCTTGAGTACAGGGGGGGAGGGAGCGTAGTCGATGGGCAGTTGCATGGCAGGAGTATATACAAAGCGCTGCGGTTGGACGAGATTTTCGCCTCA
>CAZAWX010000129.1:0-10429 GCA_964488985.1 uncultured Ectothiorhodospiraceae bacterium | reverse complement strand
AACAGGAAATCCCAGGTTGCCCGTTTCAAAATAACGTTTTTCGAGGTGTTGAAAAGGCCGCCAGGATTCGTTCTCACGATGTCCCGGTAAATGGACTTTGCGGTACTTACCGACAATTTCCCCCTGCGCATCAACCACAATAGAGGTATTGAAATGATGGACCTGGCCAGCTTCGGTAACGAGTTCGGCAAATCCAAACGAAAATCCAACCCCAAGTTCCCGTGCGGTGGTAAATAAGGGCTGCACGGCATCATTGGGCATCTCGGTTTCAAAAAATGCATCTATGTCCGCTTGCTGTTGCATAAACCAGCGCGGGAAAAAAGTGGTCAACGCCAGTTCTGGAAACACCACCAGTTGTGCGCCCTTGCTGGCGGCCTCCATTAACAGCACCTGCATTCGCTTGACTGCGGACTGGCGCGACTCGCCAAGTGCAATGGGGCCAAGTTGCGCGGCGGCGACAGTGAGGAGCCTGGACATAATGGCAAATTCCTTATAGGGCTTGATGCAGAATAACTTGCAGCAACACATCGGCGCCTGCGCGAATATCAGCGGCATCGGTATGCTCATGAATATTGTGGCTGATGCCTTTATGCGAGGGCACAAAAATCATCCCGGTTGGACAATTAGGCGCAAACATTTGTGCATCATGCCCTGCCCCGGAGGGCATGCGGCAAACGGAATGTCCCAGCGCTTTTGCAGTCGCATCAATCCTGTCGATCATCTGTGCGGAAAATTCCACTGGAGCAAACCGCGCCAGGGTACGTGTTTGCACCTCAACACCTTCTCGCGCCGCTGTTGCCTGTATGAATTCCGTCATGCGGGCTTCCGCCTGTGTCAGTAACGCATCATCGGTATTGCGCAAATCGACGGTCACCAATGCCTGATTTGCAATAACATTGACCAGATTGGGTTTTAGCTCCGTGACTCCCACCGTAGCAACCTGATTGCCGCCATATTCAGTGGCTAATTCACGTGCCTGCACAGCAATCGCCGCTGCCATCAAGCCTGCGTCATGACGCAGACGCATCGGCGTGGTGCCGGCATGGTTGGAAACGCCACTGATTTTATATTCAGTCCAGGATATACCCTGTACCCCGGTCACGGCACCAATCGTCAACCCTTCTTCTTCCAGAAGCGGGCCTTGCTCAACATGCAGTTCAACGTAACTGTGGGCATGAAAACTATCCGTGTCGGTCTCACCCGCGTAACCAATCGCTTGCAGATCATCACCCAAACGTGTTCCATCTATACTTTTCACCTCCAGCATCTCGTCAAGATCCAGCCCCCCCTGATGGACACCACTGCCGAGCATATCCGGTTGAAAGCGCGCACCTTCCTCATTGGTAAAAAACCCCACTGCGATGGGCCGCCGGGTTTCTATTCCGGCCTCGTTCAATACTGTGATCACTTCCAGTCCTGCGAGTACACCGAGATTGCCATCGTACAAGCCACCCGTTGCAACCGTGTCAATATGGGAACCCATTGTCACCGCTGCACCCTGTTCTGTTCCCGGGCGCAGGCCTATCACATTTCCGATAGGATCGATGCTGACTTCAAGACCCAGATCCCGCATCCAGCGAACAACCAAATCACGGCCCTGTCGATCTTCATCTGTCAATGCCAAACGACACACGCCACCGCCGTCCAGGGCGCCAACTTTTCCCAGTTCATTGATACGTGCCAGCAACCGATCGATATCAATGCGATGGTTACTCAAGGCAACTGTTTCGCTGCTCATGCCATGACCTCCTCAGGTGACTGGCCAACAATACGGGCATACGTGTCCGGATCAGTTGCCCCCTCGGTACCGAACAACACTACGTTGGAATTCTCATCCAACTCGACGCAACGGCGCGCCCGAGGGTCACTCGCCACCGCTAACAATCCGGCCAATCCCGCCACGCCGGATTCACCCGCAACCAACGGTTTATCGCCATAGCGTCCTTCAGCAAGCAACCGCATCGCTTCGGCCGCCGCTTCATCCGGCAGCGTCATGGTCGCGTCGGTCCCGATTTTAAGGATATCCCAGGCCAGCCGGGATATTTCACCGCACGACAACCCCCCCATCAGCGAATCCACATCCCCGTCGATCGTGACTGGCTTGCCCGCCTTCAGACTCGCGAACCAGCAGGCCGCATTATCCGGTTCAATGACAATGACTGTTGGACGATTGAGTTCAAATTCCTGCCAGAATTGAGCGCAACTTGCGGCTGCCATACCACCCACACCGGCTTGTAAAAACAAATGCGTCGGTGCTCCTGCGTAGGGTAATTGTTCAATCGCTTCGGCCGCCATCACAGCATAGCCTTGCATGACATTGCGCGGGGCCTCGATAACACTGCCATCGGAGGTGTCTGCGATCACATGCCAGCCCTGTGCATCTGCAGTTTCCTGAGCAGCACGGACGGCATCATCGTAGCTGCCTGGATTGCGCCGCACCTCAGCGCCAAAGGCGGCGATTGCATGCTCGCGGCCGATGCTTACGGATTCATTGATAAAAATGACACAGCGACAGCCGAACATCCGTGCCCCCCAGGCGACCGATCGGCCATGGTTGCCATCTGTCGCAGCGGTGACCGTCACATCCTGGCAAGATCCCCGGTAAGCACCGGACAGTAGATCACTGACCGATAATTTACGCTGGCTGGTTTTCCCGGTAATTTCTTTCAGCAGCAACTGTGCAACAGCATAAGCACCACCGAGAGGTTTGAAACTCTTCAGACCAAAGCGTTGCCCTTCATCCTTGTAATGCAGTGCCTTGATACCGGCATGTGCGGCAATGCCGGGAAGGTCCAGTAGTGGCGTAAACGCATAGCCTGGCCAGGCAGATATGACCGATCTTGCCCTGCTCAGGCCATCAGCATTCAATAACTTTGCCTGCTCCGGACCGTAGGGCTGGCGGGGCTGAGCCCGCACGTTACGCTGCAGATTGACCGGCCGTGTACTAATTTCAAAATGTCCTGTGGATACGATGTAAAAGTGCCGGCCTGTGGCAACAGGCCGGCACGAAACACTCAGCGCAAGCTATTGCGCTTCTTTGATCGCAGCCAGCATGGCGTTGAGCATGTCTTTGCCTTCCGCACCGAGTTTTTCTTCAATCAGTTTACGTACGGCCGGTTGGGCTGTTGCAGCAAATTTAGCCTGCTCCGCAGCAGAGACGACATT
The DNA here is from genome assembly GCA_964488985.1 of uncultured Ectothiorhodospiraceae bacterium. Classification (GTDB taxonomy): domain Bacteria; phylum Pseudomonadota; class Gammaproteobacteria; order HK1; family HK1; genus CAZAWX01. Next base: position 7,264 of record CAZAWX010000129.1, on the reverse strand, counting down.
GACTTTCATCTTCTTGGCCAGCTTCGGCATACCCTTTTCGGAGGCTTCAATCACTCTGGATACACCACGGCCCGCTTCGGTTGCAACTTCCGAGGCCCAATCAACAATGGCCCGGTGCTCGGCACTCAAACCATCATAAAATTGTCGATTCATGGTCCAAATATAAGGTGTGATGACGTGATTGGTAATCGACAGATATTTTTGCACTTCGTCGAATTTGGCGAAGGCAATGACTGGCACCGGATTCATCTCACCATCAGCAACACCCGTCTGCAATGCCGTGTAGACCTCGGCCCACGGCAATGGTGTCGGTTTGCCACCCATGGAGTTGATCATGGCCTGATGGGTTGGCAGGGTCATGGTACGGATACGCAACCCTTTCATGTCCGCTACAGTTCTGATCGGTCGCTTGGAGTTGGTAAAGGCAAAAAAACCACCGGAATCGATCATACCCAGTACTTTAAGACCGGTTTTCTTTTCCAGATCACCAGTGAATTTTTTCCCAAATTCACTGCGCTGGTCGATGACCCGATTGGCGACCGCGATATTTGGAAAGGCGAAGGGAATATCAAACACACCGACCAGCGGGTAATGCTGGGCGATACCGCCAGACGATGAAATCGTCGATTCGACAATACCGTCGCGTACCTGCTGAATCACCTCGTTGTCCTTACCCAATTGGCCATTGGGATACAGTTTGACTTCAATATCGCCACCACTGGCGGTTTCAACCAATGATTTAAAAATCGTGGTCATGGCTCCGGAATGGCTTTCGAAGGGGCTTGCCGGGTTTAAATGACCAAGCCGGATGGTCACCTGTGCAGCGCTGGCCGTACCTGACAATAGTAAGGCTGTGGCTATCGCTGCGGTTGTTTGCATCGCTTTGCGTTTAAAACTCATGATTCATACCTCTGTAGTTTGACTCGTGTGGGCACAGTAAAAAAACAAACAGGCCGTTGCACTTAAGCACATGATTACCCTAACTTTTCCCCTATAAACCAAGCAATCGGGGTATCGCCAGGGTCATGTCTTCCCAGTAGGCCACCAGGAATAACACCAGCATCTCTGCCACCAGGAAAGGCCATAGCGACTTCGCTATTTCTTCAACCTTTGTCTTGGTGACTGACGCCAATACGAACAAACACGCGCCGACCGGCGGTGTCATTAATGAGATATTTAATGCCAGGACAATCATGATACCGGCATGCACAGGATTCATGCCGATTTCAGCAGTGAGTGGCCCCAACACCGGAGCAAGAATGATCAATGTGGCATTGATATCCATAAACAGGCCAATGAATAACAACAGCGCCAGGATCATGGTAATGATGACTTTTGGATTGTTGGAAATTGCAAGGAATCCGGCAGCAATGGCCTGAGGAATTTGATTAAAGGTTAACCACCAGCCAAGGATCGAGGCGCTTGCGATAATCAGGAAAACCACGCCAGTGATTCGCGTGGTACGCACCAGCATGTAATAGAGATCATTCCAGGTCAGACTCCGATACACCAGACCCCCGATGATCAGTGCATACAGCACTGCTAAGGACGCGGCCTCAGTCGGAGTGGCAATGCCGCCTAGAATCGAGCCGAGGATAAATATGGGAAGAACCAGAGCCAGGGTGCTGGATTTGAAGGCTATGAGGATACTGCGCAGGCTTGGCCGTTGGTCTGACATGGGCAGGTGAAGACGCTTGCCGAGCAACTTGATGACACCCATGCAGATCAGGCAGATAAGCAATCCCGGCAAGATACCCGCAGCAAACAGGCCGGCGATTGAAACTCCCATAATCGATCCGTAGATCACCATCAGTGTTGAGGGGGGAATGGTCGGACCAATGATGGAACCGGCGGCCGTAACTGCACAGGCAAAGGGCTTGCTGTATCCCTGCTTGACCATGGCCGGTACCAGAGTGTTGCCGAAGGCCGCCGCATCGGCGGTAGCCGCCCCGGTAATACCGGCAAACATGACTGAGGCCACCATATTCGAATGTGCCATGCCACCGCGCATCCAACCGACCAGCGCTTCTGCAAATTTCACCAGATTGGTGGTAATACCGGATTTGTTCATGATCTCGCCGGCGAGAATAAACAACGGCATGGCCAGGAAAGGAAACAAATCAAGACCGGCAAACATTCTATCCGGCGCCATGGCCAGAAAGCGGCCGCCACCCATATCGAATATACCCACCAGACCTGCAATTCCAAGCACAAACCCAACGGGCATACCAAAAGCAAGCAGGCCAAAGAAGGTAATGGCAACGTACCACATGGTTACAGATCTACGCGTTCTGCTGCTGTGATGCCATCGCCCGAGCAAAAGTCATGCGTAGCGACAAGTGTCAACTGTATACAGGCCACCAACGCGGCCAGTGGGACACCCATAAATGGATAGGCCTTGGGGATCCCGTCGATCATGGTGAAGCGGCTGAAACCGCGATCGACCATACCGACGCCATATACACAAATGATGGCGAAAAAACCCAGGGCGATAAGATCAAAGAGGACTGCAAGCCATTTTCGGCCCAAGGGAGGGAAACGCTCAAAGATCAGCAACACCCCGATGTGCTCGCGATGGCTGATGCCGCTGGAAACTGCCAGCAACGCCATCCAGATCATCAGGTACCGTGCCAGTTCTTCGGTAAATGTCCACTGAACTGGCAACACATACCGCACCAGAACACCGAGCCAGATATCCAATACCAGGATCACCATCAACGCAACACACGCCCGTTCCACAAACCAATTAAGGCGGCGACTGAGAACAATGGCTTTATCGGCAAGACTCTGCATATCCTCCCCCCGTACGTTTGTTCCATGGCACGGAACTCATGGCCTGAGCAAGCATGTATTGTTAGGTTTTTGCCTGCCTCAGAAATAGAAACACAAATTTTAATTCTACGCAATACTGAAACTTGATTTTTAACACGGCTCACCCTACTGTTGCCCAAGGGAGTCCCATATGCCACCAGATCAAACTGCTCAAGCCCAACCCAGGCCACCCCCTCCTGCTTCTTTGGAGAGCAGGATCCGGGAGGGTTACGAGGATTTGCCCTCCAGTGAGCGAAAGATTGCCGACCTGATTCTTGATTTTCCGGGCGAGGTCGCTGCGTATTCGGCCACTGAGCTTGCCGAATTGGCCAATAGTTCAAAGGCCGCCGTTACACGCTTGATCCGGCGGCTCGGCTTTGTCAATTTTGAAGCGGCACGCCGGGCGGCGCGGGACGCGCAAAATTGGGGCTCGCCGTTGTATCTTATGCCCCGCGAACCGGACCATGCGGAGTTCGCTGGCCGCATCAAAAGTCATATTGAACAGGACGTCAAGTCCGTTTCCGCGACCCTGGAAAACCTTAAACCGAACACCTCAGTCGATATCATAAGCGCCGTGTGCCAGGCCCGCCATGTCTATATTCTCGGTTACCGCAACAGTTACCATCTGGCGGGTTACCTGCGCTGGCAATTCATCCAGGCCCGTCCTGACGTGCATGTCCTGCCCACTGCTGGTGAAACTCTAGCCGAGTATGTCGCCAATTTTAATGATACTGATTTACTGATCATCATTGGCTTACGGCGGCGCCCGCCTGAAGTTTCACGAACCCTGGAAGCTGCCGCAGACATGGGTACTCAAGTATTATATATCACTGATATGAGTGCCCGTCCGCAACCCAGGGCAACCTGGACAATACCCTGTGTGGTTCGTGGCAATGAATTGTTTGACCGCTACACCGGGGTCATGTCGTTATTGCATTTCCTCAGTGTCAGTCTGATGTCCCGGGCGGGTTCGGAGGGCAGGGCGCGATTGAAATCCATCGAGAATTGGCATGAACGCTTCCAAGAATTTGGTTGATACGTAGTACCACAAAACCAGGAGATGGCGCATGGACAATGATCCCGTGATACCACCCTTCGCTTTGCAGGGCGTAAATCTCGCATCACCTCGCCTCGGCGCTCAGGTTAGTCGCGCGTCAGACGAATTTTTTGCCGATAAAAAACGTCTGATAGACGATCTTCCTGCGGTATTTGAGGCGGGCCGTTACGACGATCACGGAAAGTGGATGGATGGCTGGGAAACGCGACGCCGACGTGACGGAAATCATGATTGGTGTCTGTTGAAACTTGGCATGGCCGGATATGTACGAGGCGTCGATATCGATACCAGTCACTTTACCGGTAACTACCCGCCAGCAGCTTCTATTGATGCCTGCATGAGCAGCGAAGAACCTGGAGAAAATACCCAGTGGACCCATATTTTGCCCGCTTCCAATCTTGGACCATCGGCACATCATTACCTTGAAGTGGCAACCCCGGGTCCCTGGAACTGGCTAAGACTGAATATTTTTCCAGATGGCGGTATCGCCCGCCTGCGCATATATGGTGATCCGGTTCCCAGCTGGGATCCCACCGATACGGACTCCGTCTTCGAACTCTCGGCATTGCACAATGGCGGCAAGATTGTCGCTTACAATGATGCGCACTACGGTGGTGTCTGGTCTGTTTTGACGCCAGGACGGGGCATCGACATGGGCGATGGCTGGGAGACCCGTCGGCGCCGGGAACCTGGGCACGATTGGCTGATCATCTCTCTGGGTGCATTGGGCAACATCGAATCTCTGCACGTCGATACGGCTCATTTTAAGGGCAATTTTCCTGATCGGTGTTCTGTTCAGGCTGCAAAAGTTGACTGGGGCACAGCACAAAGCATCATGACCCAAGCCATGTTCTGGCCCGAGTTACTATCGGCCCAGGCGCTCAGCGCGGACAGTCTGCATCACTTCGAAGGTTCGACTCTGCGCTCGCTCGGACCGGTCAGCCACGTTAAGCTCAATATCATCCCAGATGGCGGTATCAGCAGATTTCGGGTATTTGGCAAGCTTGCGCGATGAAGGCCATCGAACTCTACCCAACACCACTGGACAGGTCCGCTTTTGCACCATTCGGCGATGTGATTGAAACCCATGCTGCACACAGTTTCCCGATAAATGAAGGTACCACGACCCGTTTCAACGATCTTGCTGCTGTGGATACCGGTGCTGACGGTGGGCGGCCTCTTGTCAATATCTTTCGCGCCCGGCCACGATCATTACCCATTACAATCCGCATGCTGGAACGACACCCGCTTGGCAGTCAGGCATTTTATCCACTGTCCAGCCATCCCTATCTGGTCGTCGTTGCTGCTGCCAATACGAATCCTATACCGACAACATTACACGCTTTCATCGCCAGTGCTGACCAAGGTGTAAACTATCACCGTGGCGTCTGGCATCACCCCTTACTGGCGCTCGTTGCAAGCAGCGATTTCCTGATCATAGACCGTGGTGGCCCGGGAGATAATCTGCAGGAATACTGGTTCGAAGACACACCGAACAATGCCCCTGTTGTCATCCCGGAATCAATTTTCGCCTCCCCTCTTAACCCGGAGCCCAACTCATGACCAAAGCCGCTCACTCAGCCCACAATCAGTGGCTCAAGGAACATCAACAGCAGCAAGTTGAGTTTCTTGCCGAATTGGTCAAAATTCCATCCGATAACCCTCCTGGAGACTGCACCCCACACGGCGAGCAGTGCGCGGCATTGCTGGAGAATCTCGGCTTCACCGTCGAACGTCACCCTGTCCCAGCATCGTTATGCCGCAAGCAGGGCATGATATCGGCCACCAATCTCATCATTCGACGGCGGTTCGGTCCCACTGCTGTGCCAGGGCCAACCATTGCCCTCAATGCCCATGGCGATGTGGTTGCACCGGGCCAGGGCTGGACGACAGATCCCTACGGCGCCGAAATCAAGCAGGGCTGGATGTATGGCCGCGGTGCAGCGGTGTCCAAATCCGATATTGCGACTTATGCCTTCGCCTTGAAGGCGCTTGAGGAAACCCAGGCGTCTTTAACCGGTAGCGTTGAACTGCATTTCACTTATGACGAAGAGGCCGGTGGCCTGCTTGGACCGAAACTGCTACTGGATAAAGACTTAACGCATCCAGATTTTGTGATATCGGCAGGATTTTCATACGCTGTTGTGACCGCGCATAACGGCTGCCTGCATTTGCAAGCGACGGTGAGGGGTAAATCCGCCCATGCCGCAAAACCACAAACCGGTCATGATGCGCTGGAAGCCGCGACGACAGTACTCACCAAGCTCTATCAACACCGTGAACATCTGGCAACCGTGGTCTCAGACATCGAGGGGATTGGCGCCGCCAGTTTGACGGTGGGACTGATCGAAGGAGGAATCAACACCAATGTGGTGCCCGACGAGGTCACTATACGGATGGACCGGCGCATAATTCCCGAAGAAGATCCAGTCCAGGTCGAAGCACAACTTCGTGCTTTAATGGAAAATTCCATTGCTGATCGCGAAGGCATCAGCATCGACATCCAACAGATAATGCTGGCGCATCCTTTGACACCGATGATCGGTGTTAATCCCCTGGCGGACTGTCTACAAAAACACGCTCAAACCATCTTTGCCGAAACAATACCTGTTCTCGGAGTCCCTTTATATACTGATGCACGGCACTACGCCAAGGCAGGAATACCCACAGTGCTCTATGGCGCCGGTCCCCACAGTATTGAGGAGGCCAATGCCCATCGTGCCGATGAACGACTGCCCTTGGCCGAGCTTCATCGCGCCTCGAGTGTCATTGCCAGCACTCTTTTTGAGTTACTGCACACTCCTTAGAAACCTGTCGGGTTTACGGGATTGCACAACAACTTTATCAGATCAAGTGCTGTGACAATGCCCACCAGTTGATTGTTACGGGTTACAAACAGGCGATGGATTCGGCCCCGGGTCATCGTCTCGGCAATTTCCGCTACCGGCGTATTCGCTTCGACCTGAAACACCATAGATGTCATGATGTCAGTAACACGGAAATCTTCACTGGCATTCAGATGCATGCCAAGCATATCATCGGCTGAAAGTTTGGATCTTAAGATCCCCTGGTAATAATCGTTGGTCTGGTCGGGCTCATCGAGTTGCTGGGTACTGTGGCGAACGATGTCTGTAACGGAGACCACACCCACCAAATCACCATCAGCCGTGACCACAGGCGCTCCCGAAATCCCTTTATCAAGGAAAAATTCCGCCAGTTTTGATACCGCCCAATCCGCATTTACAACTTGCACTGATTCTGTCATCACCTGGCCAGCGACCAAACCGATGGCATCGATTCCTTCCTGGATCTGTGCGTTCACGTTTTGCTCCTTGTTTCAACAATTTTTTACAGCGGCGTTGCGCATCATTATTGTCCAAAACCATCAACGCAAAT
>CAZAWX010000128.1:0-10489 GCA_964488985.1 uncultured Ectothiorhodospiraceae bacterium | reverse complement strand
AGCCATTCGCAGGAGGCGGGAGTGAGATTATTCAACTTGTCCCGCATCCTGGGCGCAACTGTTTTGCCAACGGGTCCAATACACCATTGATATAGCGGTGGCTGTCCTGGGCGCCGAAGGTGCGCGCCAGCTCCACGGCCTCGTTGATGCAAACCCGCCACGGCACCGATTCACAGTGACGCAGTTCAAAGGCGGCCAGCCTGAGAATCGACTTTTCGACCGGATCGAGTTCATTCAAAGTGCGATCCAGCAGTGGTGAAAGGAGTTCATCAAGTTCGCCATGGTGGCCCGCGACGCCCTCAACCAGCTGGTCAAAGTAGCTCCAGTCGACTTTTTCCATGCCACTTCGTTCGCGGAATTGGCCACGAATGTTTTCAGTTGAATCCCCTCCCAACTGCCATTGATAGAGTGCCTGTACGGCACCGCGACGGGCCCGCGAGCGGGTCAGAGTCCGAGGTGCAGCCATTATAGATCGGCCCGCCGATAAAGGCTGATCATTTCCAATGCCGCAAGGGCGGCTTCAACGCCTTTATTCCCTTCTTCACCGCCTGCGCGCGCCTGCGCCTGGGGTTGATCGTCCGTTGTCAGGACACCGAATATGACCGGTTTGTTCAGCCGCAGTGCGGCATCACCGACACCCCTGGCGGCTTGAGAGCAAACGTAATCAAAATGCGGAGTGCCACCACGGATAATACAGCCGAGGGTAATCACTGCAGCGATATTGTCGAGTGCCCCGAGGCGTAATGCTGCCTGGGGTAATTCAAAGGCACCGGGTACACGCAACACCGATAACTGCGTTTCAGCGACGCCGTGATCAGCCAATGTGCTCAGAGCACCATCGAGCAGACGGTCGACAATGTGGAAATTAAATCGCGCCGCGATGATGCCGACGCCCGCACCGGCAATATCAAACTCGGTGGCTGGGATATCATATTTGGCCATGATGTATTACACGTACTCCACGACTTCCAGATCGAAGCCGGAAATCCCGTGTAGCCGCTTTGGCGCACTGAGCAGGCGCATTTTACGTACGCCCAGATCCAGCAAAATCTGCGCGCCAACGCCATAGGTACGCAAATCATCCGGAGTATCGTATTGAGGCAGTTCCTGACCCTGATCCTGGAGTTGGTAATTGCGTATCCGGGCCAGTAAATCGTCGGATTTTTCCTCGTGGCGCAATACAACCACCACACCGGCGCCTTCGTCGGCGATCCGGGCTAAGGCCTCGGAAATAGGCCAACTGCAGTCATCACGTTGACTGTCCGTTAAATCACAAAGTGAGTCCTGTACGTGAACCCGTATCAAGGTGGGCTGAGTCGGATCTATCTCCCCCATGACCAGTGCGAAGTGTACTGATTCAGTGACGGTTTCCTGATAGGCCAGCATTTTGAAGACACCATGGCGCGTGGGCAAAGCGCACTCGCTGACCCGGACCACGGTTTTTTCGTGTTGCATGCGATACTGAATAAGCTCGGCAATGGTGCCAATCTTAATGCCATGTTCGGCTGCGAGGACTTCCAGTTGCGGACGCCGGGCCATGGTTCCGTCATCGTTGAGAATTTCCACTACCACGGCCGCTTCAGAGTACCCGGCCAGACGTGCCAAATCACACCCGGCTTCGGTATGCCCGGCCCGTGACAATACCCCGCCCGGTTCACATTGCAGTGGAAATATGTGCCCGGGTTGTACAAAGTCTGCCGGTCCCGAGCCTTCAGTGACTGCGGTGCGAATAGTGTTGGCCCGGTCAGCGGCGGAGATACCGGTACTGATCCCATTTGCGGCATCGATGGAAATGGTGAACTTGGTGCGTTGCGCCTCACGATTTTCCGTAACCATCAGCCACAGGCCGAGTTGTTCGCAGCGTTCCTGGCTCATGGGCATGCAAATCAGCCCGCGAGCGTGATGGGTCATGAAGTTGATGGCCTCAGCGGTAATTGTTTCCGCCGCCATGACTAAATCACCTTCATTTTCACGATCTTCATCATCAACCAGAATGACCATACGGCCCTGGCGAAATTCTTCAATCAGTTCTTCACAAGTATTAAAAGCCATCATATTTCATCAGTTAGAGTTCAATTCAGTCGGCTACTGCACTCGGCTACTGTTTAAAGTCTAAATGGTCGTGCCGGGCAAGCCCGCTAGGTTAACATGCATCCGCCGGGTTTTGCTGCATTAGCAACAACCGTTCCAGATAACGGGCGATCTGATCGACCTCAAGATTTACCTGCGTTCCCGCGCTGTAGGAATCGAAACAGGTATGACTCAGTGTGTGGGGAATGATATTGACGGTAAATTCACAATCCTCGACGTCGTTCACAGTCAAACTGACCCCATCGATACAGATGGAGCCCTTGCGAGCGATATAGCGCGCCAGAAGTACGGGCGTGCGTACTTTGAATCTTTCCGAACGGGCATCTGCATGGCGCTCGAGGATCTGGCCGATGCCATCGACATGGCCACTGACCAGGTGACCGCCAAGAGCGCTGGCCGGCGTCAGGGCCGTTTCCAGGTTGACCTGATCCCCCACTTGCAGAAGGCCCAGAGTGGTGAGGTTCAAAGTTTCACGGGATACATCAGCGCTGAATCCGCCTGTGCTGGACTCGATAGAGGTCAGGCACACACCATTGACGGCAATGGAATCACCGGGTTGGGCGTGGTGGGTGTCCAGGCCGGGTGCAGCGATGCGCAGACGCAGATCATTGCCCTGGTCGCTGCAAGTTTGCAACCGCCCAAGGCATTGAATGATGCCGGTAAACATAATGGCTATTCCTGATATGTTGGAGTGATGATTGTAGCGTTTGGACCCTGACGCTAGAAAATTATCCTACTGACTGCTGTTATAACAAAGCGTATTGCCGTCTCATAGGTTTGTTCTTAAGCGCAACCCAGTGGGATCGATGGGTGTTGGTGAAGGAAGTGTATGTGGCTTCGGAGGCCACATCCAAGCCTCCAGGGACGGATTCACGGCGTCTTCTGGAACCAATATCCATCGATCCCACTGGGTTGCGCTTAAGAACGAACCTATGATCGCCGCATAAGGTTACGGCTCATTGATGTTTACATCCCAGTCGTAGACGCAAATCGGTGCCTATGGTGCTAACGTCTTTGAATTCGAACTCCAAGCCATCGCCTAAGTGCTCCATGCCGGGCAGATACACAAGCGGGCGGGCATCATGACCAAGAAACAGCGGTGCCTGATAAACGATAATCTCGTCGACCAAATCAGCCTGGAGGAAGGCTCCAGCCAAGTGTGGGCCTGATTCAATCCAGGCTTCGTTGATTTGGTGTTGTGTGTGCAGGTAATTTACAACCTGATGCAAATCCAACCCCGACTGGTCTGAATTCTGATCGACCTGTACCTGCTGCTGCGCTGTTGAGAGTCGATCAGCGGACTTGGCGCTAATCAACACAGTTTCGTCTGCCGGGTCCAGGATCCGTGCCGTCAGCGGGGTGCGTGCCTGGGTGTCCAGAATCACTCTCAGGGGCTGGCGTACCGGCCCGGGGGGATAGTGCCGATGTGCAGCTAAACTTTGCGGGCGCACGTTCAACTGTGGATCATCGCCAAGCACAGTACCAATCCCGGTAATGATGGCGTCACTGCAGGCGCGCCAATGCTGCACATCGGCCCGGGCCGCGGGTCCAGTAATCCATTGGCTTTCGCCGTTTGCCATGGCGGTACGTCCATCCAGGCTGGCGGCCAGTTTCAGGCGTATCCAGGGGCGGGAACGTTGCATGCGTGAGATAAATCCTGGATTCAGTTCCCGTGCCTGTGTTTCCAGCAGGCCGCAGCCCACCTCGACACCTGCTGCACGCAGTTTTTCCACGCTGCGCCCTGCGACCAGTGGATTCGGATCGATCATGGCAATGATGACGCGTCGGATACCGGCGGCGATGATAGCATCGGCGCATGGTGGTGTGCGGCCCTGATGCGCGCAGGGTTCCAGGGTGACATACAGGCAGGCCCCGGTGGCATTTTCGCCGGCCATTTGCAGGGCATGAATTTCCGCGTGGGCTTCACCGGTGCGTTGATGCCAGCCTTCGCCGATGATGACTCCATTGCGGCATACGATACTGCCGACCCGGGGGTTGGGGTGTGTGGTGTACAGGCCGCGCCGGGCTAATTGCAGCGCCCTGGCCATGAACTGATGATCAGCTGCTGTGAACACGGCGGCAGTCATAATACAACTGGCAATGCGCGCCGGATAAAGCCGGTGGCAAGGGCAACCGTTGTCCTTCGAAAAGCCCCCACAAGAGATTAGTCACCGGGCAATAACGGGAATTGTCCCCGCCGTTGTGCAGCACTGGGCTGGTTTTCCAGGCGCTCAATTTCTTCACGAAAGGCATTGACATCCTGGAAACTGCGGTACACGGAGGCAAAGCGCACATAGGCGACCTCGTCGAGTTCACGCAATTCGTCCATGACTTTTTCCCCTAGTTGGCGTGACGGCACTTCGCGTTCACCGGTTGCCATCAACCAATGTTGCAGGCGAGTCAGGCAAGCTTCGATGTGATCGCTAGGTACCGGACGTTTTTCCAGAGCCCGTACCACACCGTTGCGTAGTTTGGTCTCATCGAAAGGCACTCGCGAGCCATCTTGTTTGATGATCTTGGGCAGGTTCAATTCCGCGCGTTCATAGGTGGTGAAGCGCTCTTTGCAGGCTTCACACTGGCGGCGGCGGCGAACCTGTTCGCCGTCAGACATCAGCCGCGAATCAATTACCCGGGTGTCCTGGTGGCTGCAATAAGGACAGTACATGAGGTCAGTAAATCCGTGTTCTCGTTTATTTGGCGATTAAATTGATGATAAAACTGGCAAGCTGCGTCGGCGCCCAGGGTGGATCTTAACTCTTTTAGCGTCGCGACAGCGATCACATTCCGTTGCAGTCAACGCTACAATGGCCATGGAATGCCCAGCCAATCCACCATGATTTTTCACTTCCAGGGCTATTTTGGAGTACCCCATGCCGCGTACCAATAAACCTTTTTCACAGGCTTGTGAGAACAACAAGGCCGTAATCCTGGAGCGATTGATGTTTCATTTCGCCCAGGTGGGCAAGGTATTGGAAATCGCCAGCGGCACTGGCCAGCATGCGGTGCACTTTGCCGCCGGCTTGCCGCACCTGCAGTGGCAAAGTAGCGACCTTGCTGAAAACCTGCCCGGCATCCAGGCCTGGACCGGGGAGGCGAATCTGCAAAACCTGCTGCCTCCTGTGTGCCTCGATGTGTGCACTCGCCCCTGGCCGGTGCAGAATATAGATGCGGTGTACGCTGCCAACTGCGCCCATATCATGCACTGGCCGGTGGTTTGTGAAATGTTTAAAGGGATCCGGCAGGTCCTCGACGCCGATGGCCTGTTCGTGTTGTACGGTCCGTTTAACTATGTTGGACGGTACACAAGTACGAGTAACGAGGCCTTTGATCATCATCTCAAAGCTGGCGATGCTGGGATGGGGATCCGCGATTATGAGGCCGTGGAAAAATTGGCCAGCGATGTGGGTCTGCTGCTCATTGCCGATCATGCCATGCCGGCCAACAATCGGCTTTTGGTCTGGCAACGGGTGTGATTTCTCTGCATGGCGTGCATAAGTCGTTCCGTGAGGGGCCACGCTTACGCCCGGTTCTGATCGAAACAAGGCTGGAAGTGGCGGCGGGAGAATTCCTCTGTATCTGTGGACGTAGTGGCAGCGGCAAGTCCACCTTGCTGAATATTCTCGGTGCGATTGAGGTCCCCGAGCGCGGTCAGGTCCGAGTCAATGGGCAATCGCTGCTGGAGATGACGGACAGAGAACGCAGTTTGTTCAGGCGTTACAACCTGGGGTTTGTGTTCCAGTTTTTTAACCTGATACCGACCCTGACAGCGGCGGAAAACTTGCGGCTGCCATTGCAGCTAAAGCGAGTGAGTGCCGAAGATAAAGTCGGCTTCTGGTTGCAGCGGGTGGGCCTTGGCGATCGCGGTGATTCTTATCCCGACACCCTGTCCGGCGGTGAGCAGCAACGCCTGGCCATCGCCCGCGCGCTTATCCATGAACCGGCTCTGGTGCTGGCCGATGAACCGACCGGCAATCTGGATGCGGATACCGGTCAGCAGGTGCTGGAAATTCTTGACAGCCTGTGTCGGGATGAAGGTGTAACTCTGGTGGCCGTCAGCCATAGCGCCGAAGTCGAAGCCGCCGCCGACAGAACCCTGAAGCTCGATCACGGCCAGTTGAACGGCCCACCGGCGAAGGCAATTTGAAGATCCTGGCACGGGCCAGTTTGCGTTTTTACCTTCGCCAACCCTGGCAGTTGGTGTTGTGCCTGCTCGGGATCGGCCTGGGGGTGGCGGTCGTCGTTGCCATGGACATTGCCATCGGCAGCGCAAAACGTGGGTTTACCCTCTCCAACAGTGCGGTGTTTGGGGCGACGACCCACATCCTGGAGGCAGGACCAGCGGGATTTTCCGAGGCGTTTTATCTGCGCTTGCGTTCCCGGCTACCCGCAATACCAAGTGCCCCCGTGGTCAGCGGTACGGTGATTTATCCGCGCACACCAGAGCCTGGGCTGCACTTACAGTTGCTGGGAATTGATCCTTTTGCCGAGGGCGGTTTCAGTCGCTACGCTGAAGCTGTGACGTCACAAGGCCCCCGCGGTGATCTGCTGGGCCGTCTTTTGACACAGCCTGGTACGGTGCTGGCAACTGCCGCAACTCTGCGCGCAATGCAGCTACGCAAAGGTGATTGGGCACAGATTCAGATCGCCGGGCATCTGCAGCGGGTGCATATCATAGGCACGCTTGAACCGCGCAATCGCCTGCAACGGCTGGGCCTGGAAAATGTGCTGATCGCCGACATCGCGACCGCCCAGGAACTGCTGGGACAAATTGGTCGGCTGTCGCGGATTGATTTGATTTTCACCGATGATGAAAAGGGGCATCGCGCACTCGCGCAGTTGCACGCTTTACTGCCCGACGGCTTACGTCTTCGTACCCGCGCTGCCCGAAGCCAGGCGGTCGCGCAAATCACCCGATCGTTTTACCTCAACCTGCGCATGCTCAGCATGCTGGCCCTGGTGGTGGGGGTATTTCTGGTTTACAACGCCATGACCTTCAGCGTGGTGCAACGTCGCGAATGGCTGGGTTACCTGCGTGCTTTAGGCGTCAGTGGACGTGGCATTGTGACCATGATCATGACCGAAGCCCTGATCCTGGGGTTGGCCGGTACGGCTCTGGGGGCGCCACTGGGTGTGGGGCTGGCGCAACTGCTGCTGAAACTGTTGCTACGGACCCTGGATGATCTGTATTTCGCCAGCCAGGTACAAAGCGTGATGTTAAGCGCCGGCAGCCTGCCGATGCTGTTGTTGCCGGGGGTTTGCGGGGCGCTTGTTGCCGCCTTGCCACCTGCCCTGGAAGCGGCCCGAATCAGCCCCCGTGCCGCCACCTTACGCTCTGGACTGGAGCAGCGCGCCGCCAGGATATGCTCGATCCTGGCCGTGCTGGCCCTGGGCATGATGTTCGTCGTGCCGCTGCTGTTGTTGTGGTGGCCGCGCAGCCTGGTGGCCGGGTACAGTGCCCTGTTGCTACTGGTGTTCGGCTTTGCCTGCCTGACGCCCTTTGCCCTGAGAGCTTTTTCCCTGCTGCTGGGTCATACACTGCGCACTACCCGGGCGTATTTATACAACATCGCCGTCAATGGCGTGCGCCGGGGACTGAGCCGGAATGCGACCGCCGTGATTGCCCTGATGATTGCCCTGTCCGCAAGTGTCGGCGTTGGCGTCATGGTGGACAGTTTTCGTTTAACCCTGCAATCGTGGTTACAGTTGACCTTACAGGCGGATGTTTATATTGCTGTACAGGACAGCCGCTTGAGCGACCCGATCGATAGCGCGCTGGCCCGGGATATTGCCGCTATTGAAGGTATCAAGTCGGTCACAACCTCAAGGGATACTGTTGTCGTCACAGACAATGGCGAAGTTTGGTTGAAGGCACTCAATGTTCGCGCTCCGCAACCGTTTCGTGGTGTGTCGTTTCCCGGTAAAAGTTCTGCGCAGATTTGGGCGCAACTGGCACAAAAGGACACCATCGTCATCAGTGAATCCTTTGCCTGGCATCATCGCCTGGGCGTTAACGATACGCTGCAAATCAACACCCCCGCAGGGGCCAGGCCTTTTAAAATCGTTGCGGTGTTTCGCGATTATGGTTCCGAACGCGGCATGCTGATAATGGACAGGGCCTCTTTTGTCCGCCACTGGCAGGACCACGCCATCACTGATATTGGCCTGTACCTGGTACCGGGACAATCAGCGCAAGCCGTCATTGATCGCATACAACAAATCGCTACCGGCAAACAGCGTCTGAAAACATTTTCCAATCGTGATATCCGCACGCTTTCATTACAGATCTTCGATCGCACCTTTGCGGTGACTCAGGTCCTCAAATGGCTGGCGATTGTGATTGCAGTCGCCGGGATGCTCGGCGCTCTGGCCGCCCTGCAACTTGAACAGCAACAGCAAATGAGCATATTGCGTGCCCAGGGCTTGACTCGCCGGGAGTTATTTTTCCTCCAGGAACTGCAGACAGGTTTCCTCGGCCTGGTCGCCGGATTGCTGGCCATGCCCTTGGGCCTGGCCCTGGCCTGGATGCTGATCCACGTCATCAATCAACGCGCCTTCGGCTGGAGCATGGATTTTTATCCCAACCCCGGGATCTTTATCCAAAGCCTTCTGATCGCCTTGTCCAGCGCCTTACTCGCCGGACTGTACCCGGCCTGGAAACTGACCCGGCCGCGACCTCGGTATGGTTAGATACCGGTATGTAAAACCACAATGACGTTGCGGCAAAACCGCCATGCGTAACAATAGCGAAGCGATAAACAAAACTTTTCACACTCCCGATCGTTGTACGTCAGGAGTGGGTACCAGCACCGCTGAGTTATTTCTGGGAGCTTGTGGGCATTGCAGGGCCGTTAGGCGAATTACCTTTAGCCGGGGTGTTTGTGCTTTTTGGCGCGTGTATAGCCAACATAGGTGGCCTCATAGTATAAGTTGAGCGGGGATTTCCTTGTGCAACGCCGTAGATGCGGGCAGATCCACTTGCGCAGCCGAGCATTGCTGAAGGCCGCGAGCGGTTTTTACCGCGCTCAGGGTAATTTCAATTCGGCACAGAATGTATGGAAGGGAAGCACCCGGGTCCCCCTGGATAGATAATCCCTGGTCCCCGTGTGCACCTGGAAGAATTCCGGGATCCCGGTTCGTTCCCTGAAATACTGAATGGACGGGCTGACCTTCTTTTCTCCCAATTTGCACTCCACTGCGAATACCGGTTTTTTATCCTGTATGACCACGAAGTCCACTTCCCGCCGATCCGTGTCTCTGATGAAACGCAATTCCATTTTGTAACCTTCGGTATCTTCCAGAAAGTGGCAAAATTTAAGCAACTGGCAGGCAACAAGATTTTCAAAACGTTCCCCCCGACCGGGAACCTGAGACCAGTCCCACATATAGAGTTTTTTTTCTTTTTTTACCGCTCGGATGGCGGGAGCACCATAGGGTGGAATGCGAAAACAGACATACATATTTTCCAGGATGCTGATCCACCTCTCCACGGTTTCATGAGCAACATTCAGATCTTCGCGCAGATTCTTGACCGATAACGGTGCGCCCACCCGCTCAGGCAGGGCTTGCGCCAGTAATTCAACCAGCCCTATCTCTCTGACATTTTCAAGATCACGTATATCGTCATAGATGACCCTCGAAAGGCGCTCCTTTTGCCACCTTCTCCACACTCTGGTATTGGAGGCAAGCAGGGGCTCCGGGAAACCTCCAAATTTCATCAGTACGGCAAGATCATCCGGTGTGGGTCTGGAATGGATTTCGCGCAGGGAAAACGGGTGTAAACGATAGTGGTGATAGCGGCCCTGCAATGAATCGCCACCTTTTCGATAGTGGTCCAGGCGTGCGGATCCGGTCACCAGAATCGAGGTCCGATCCCCTCGGGTATCGTAAAACCCTTTTACCAGATTTCGCCATCTGGGGTATTTGTGGATCTCGTCCAGTACGATCAAACTTTGATCCCCCGGCAGTTCTCCTTTCAACAAAGCAGAGCGGATTACGGGATCATCCCAATTCAAATACCCGGGATGTCGTAACCCTCCGGCACGCAGCAGCGACAGCCCGAGGGTCGTCTTTCCGACTTGTCTCGGGCCTCCCAGGAAAACCATTTTTTCGCCGAGATCCGCACGAATTGAAGCGGACAAATACCGGGTCAGTTTTTCATTCTTCATGGTGAAGGTCATGTTAACTCTAGTTTACTCATGAGTAAACTAGAGTTAACATGATTTTACTAACAATAAATAAAGGGCAAACAGTAAATTCAATTGAGTCCGGCCTTAGAACGCAGGACTTCACATAATATATTCAGATTCAAGGCCGAGCCAAAGCGTTGAATAAAGGTCACGATGCCGGTCTGTCCACCGGCCCTACGAGTCAGGCCCGCTCGTTTGACAACGGCTGTCGA
>CAZAWX010000127.1:0-10543 GCA_964488985.1 uncultured Ectothiorhodospiraceae bacterium | reverse complement strand
ACGGTCAACAGCTTACCGAGTTCCGCGAGGGACTGCTGCCGTGGTCGTTACAGACGCCGACGTAGCAGGTCGCGAAGAGCACGTTCTTCCTTGGGGTAAATGTAACCAGTCGGTAAAAGACCCAACCGTAATAGGTGTGCCAGTTGTCGGGCGTCGGAAAAATCATTGCTGTACTTCAAGCCCGAATACTCAGGCAGCGCACTGGTGTGGGCCAAACGTACCGGAAAGCCGGCTGTCATCAATCCATCCACCAGCCAGTACCAGTTATAGGTGGACTCCACCACGCACGCAGACAACTCCGATTGATAAATGCCTAGCACCTCAGTAATCGTCGCAAGGTCATTGGGCAGTCGCTTCTCGTATACCGTACGGTCCTGTTCATCAAGCACCGCTACGACGCTATTATTGGCATGTAGATCAATTCCGCAATAAAGTGTCATTATCGTCTCCTATCTTTTGTGGTTTCGCTTTGGTTTGCACTTCAACGAATACCACAAGATTTAGGAGGCGGCTAGAGGATTATCAGAGTAAAGTGCCAATGTGAACCGGCGGGCTACTGTATCAAATCTATTCAACTCAATGGGCTGCTTGTGGTTGTAGAGGGTCGTTCTGAAAATGTGAATAAAGGTCGGAAACGAATGTGTTACATTGTGCCAACGAAAACTCATTTAAAAATAGGATATTGCAGAACGGGGCGGCACTAATGCCGATCCTGATAACAACGATGTCTTTGACCCAAACCTGCCTGGGCCGGACAAAAACTGATTTATATTAAAAAGTAAGTTTTAGGGCCACCGTCCAAATATATGGTGCGGTCTGGGTAATTGTGTCATCGCTTTCATGTGACCAGCTTCCGGTTCGCTGCATTGCCTATTGGGAAGTACAGGCTACTGGTCGAACCATAGCTCGGAAATGTCCGTTGTACCCGGGGCACTCCATTTGCCATATACGGGTGTCCAGATAATTGGATTCGGTCACACTTTGGTTATTCGAACACCACCTGGAAAAACGCCTCCCACCACTTCTGTTATTCTAAAAACAAGCCTGCCCCTGTAATCCGAACCTGCAGGGACGCTTTTCGCATCATCCGGACAGGCACCACCAACAAGTGGCTGTGGGGATGTCTGAAGAACAAACCAGCAACAAATCTTCTGTCCAGGAACTTCTTCAACGGATGCGCTCCTCGGGCCGGGGCAGGGCGTGGACACAATTTCTCGATTCTTATGGACCCACCATCATGATGGTCGTTGGCCGATATGCCCCCAGCCCGGACCAGGCTAGTGACTGTTTTCAGTATGTCTGCGAAAAACTGTGTGAAAACGATTGCCAAAAGTTATTGCTGTACAACCCTGCCAGAGGCGCGAAATTCCAAACCTGGTTGATCGTCATCGTAAACAATATGTGCATTGACTGGCACCGAAGGAGTTATGGTCGCCAAAGACCCCCGGCTGTCGTCAGGAGGCTGCCAAAAATGGAGCAACTTGTTTATAAATACAAGTTTGAACAAAACCTCGATCTCGATACCTGTTTGCGTTTGCTCCCAGTATCGCATCCACGGATTGGGCGTAAGCAGCTGTCGGACTCTGTCGCTAGGATTCATAAGCTACTCACACCGCGACAGCGGTGGCGCCTTGGCTTTCAAAGAATCAGAAATCGATCCAGACAAGGATTGACCGAGCACGAAGTCCATCAACCGGACGAAATTGTCGAGCCTGGTCCTGGCCCGGAATTGATGGCCCAGCAAGAGCAGGAACGTGACGCGCTGTTGTGCGCCATGTCCCAACTTACTCCACAACAGAGACTGTTATTGCGCCTACATTACCAGGAAAACATGCCGTTCAAAGATGTTGCCCGCATAGTTGGCCTGGCAGACCTGCACCAGGCGCGGCGCCGGACCCGGGCCGCATTGGTGGAACTTGAGCGTCTGCTTTCATCATCCAGTCCCAGATCCTGACACAAAATCCCCTGCTTCTGTCCGTATCAATAAGGTAAAGGCAGTAAAAGCCTTCCCCAGCACTTGAACAGGTACGCGCCGGGATGAATTACCAGCAAATTACCGAAAGGATTCGAAATCTCCGCAACCAGGATGCCGGACCAGGCCCGACATGCCCGGATGACCATCAAATTGCAGCCGCCGTTGACGGTACGTTGAGACTGGCTGATCGTGCTGCCTTTGATCGCCACGTCGCAGACTGTGATTTTTGCGTTGCCAGAATAGGTACGCTGAATGGCTTGCGTGCTGCAGAAGTAATGGGAGCAGCCCCAGATATGACGTTGGCCCGTGCCAAGCGTATCGTAGGAAAGACTGGAAACCGCCGGCACGCCCCTCATTGGGCCGCTGCCGCTGTTGTGGTGCTGGCGCTCACTTTTACATACGACCGGTACTCTCCCGTCGATGGCGATCCTGACGCTTCCGTGTCTTCGTTACCACAAGTGGCTACACCCCAGGCTGACTTCCAGCAATCACGCAATATCAATCCGAATTCACTCCGGCCTAATATCCTCACCCCGAAAGAGGGCACGCTTATTGATACTGGCAATACCACGTTTCGCTGGACGGAGATTTCAGGCTGCCTGTATTACGACATCCGCATCGTAACCTGGGAAGGTGACATGGTATGGCAGGAGCGGGTAAGTGACACTGAGTGGAGATTACCGGGTGGCCTGAAACTGGAACCCGGCGCAGAGTACTATGTCCGTGTCGATGCCTACCTGGCTGAAGCCAAAAACATCAGTTCCCGGCACGTGCTGTTCAAGGCCAGGTAACGGTCAAGGTATGTACTCCTTCCGCCTCTTGCTTGCATCATTTGTATTGACCGGTCATTTAATGGCTCAAGCTAACGCAATTGCAGCACCGGAAATGGATCCTGGGCTGGTGAAAGCTGAACAGGTCTATCGCAAGGACGGTGCGGCCGAGGCCTTACCTGTTTTTGAAAAATTGCTGACCGAGTTTACCAGCAGCGGTGATACCCGTAGTGAGGCTATTGCCCGGGGCTTAATCGGCGAATGCCACTGGCGGCTCGGCAATTTTGATCAATCCCGTGAGAGCCTGGATGCTGCCCTTGTCCTGAAACGTGAACTGGGTGATCGTTTGCAGGAAGGCAAGACGCTGAATGTGTTGGGACTGCTTGAATGGGATCTCGGTAATCTCGAGGAAGCCATCGGGCAGTTTGATCAGGCATCCGCAATCGGTGCTGAAATTGGTGATAAAAAACTCCAGGGTGCTACCCTGAATAACCTCAGCCTGGTTTATGACGAACTGGGCGATTACGACACTTCGCTCAAGCAATATGGGCAAGTGCTTGATATCTACTCACAACTTGATTTCCCTCGTGGTATGGGTGATACGCTGGGCAATATTGGCGGTGTACACCTGCTGCTCGGGCACTTTTCGGAAGCACTGAAATACTACCAGCAGGCTTTGGCCATCAGCGAGCGGCTCGGGTCAGTGCCTGCGATGAGCCAGGATCACGGCAACCTTGGTTTCAGTTACACCGGCCTGGGCCAGATGGATTTGGCCCTGGAGCATTTTGAAACAGCGTTGGAATTGGCCAACAAAGCCGGTATGCGCCAGGAGCAGGGTTACTGGTTACGTGGCATGGCCAACGCCCAGATCAAGACCGGCCAGTATGACAAGGGACTGCAAAACCATCGTACCGCACTTGAAATCTATAGCGAAGACGGGGCCGAGATCCTGTTACTTGAAGCGCTGCACGATATGGGGCAATTGTTACTCAGGCTTGGAGATCCCACCGGCGCTGAACAACACTTCCAGCAAGCGCTAACGCTGGCTCGTTCGATTGGTATGTCACGTGGTGTCACAGCCAATCAACTGGCGCTTGGTGATTTGCAATATCGCCATGAAAGGCATGATAAAGCCGCTTCGTTGTATACACAGGCGCTAAAGAAGGCTCTGGAGACAGGCGAGGAAGACACGCAGACACAGGCCCTATTGAGCTTGGCAGCTGTGCATCGTCATCAGCAGAACCGTATCCAGGCCAGACAGGCGTGTGAGAGAGCATTAAAAATTGCCCGTAAAAACGGTTCACGTGCTAGCGAGGCGGAAGCGAACTACCTGTTGGCTGAACTTGCCCGGGACGATGCCAAAAACATTGATGCGCTGAAATACTTCGATATAGCCGGGGCAACGGCCACCGCACTGGGTGATCCTGATTTGCAGTGGCAAGTTGAATACGGCCGCGCATTGGCTTTGATAAACGAAGGGCAAAAACAAGCAGCGGCCGAGGCCTTGATGCGAGCAGTCGGGTACATTGAGAGTGTACGTAACCGTTTGCGGGAAAAGCGTTTCCGCACGGGTTACCTGCAGGACAAACACCAGGTCTATATTCAATTGGTGCGTTTGCAGTTGGAACTGGGTAATGACAGCGAAGCATTTTCAACGGCTGAACGCCTGCGCGCCTGGAGTTTCAGTGAGCATTCTGGTGAGACCATGACAGGGCCTTGGCCGGTCGAACAGCGCCAGGCGGAAACTGAAATGCGTGAACGCATTCGCCAGTTGCAACAGGTACTCGAGGAAGAAAGTCTGAAGAATGTGCCTGATCAGCGCCAGATTGCGATCAAGACATTTTCCCGGGAATTAATGCTCGTCGAGCAACAGTACCAGGCTTTCCTGGATGACAAAGGAAACCTTGGTGTTGCCATCCAGTTGCCGGGTTTCCGTATTGAAGAATCAGAAACGAGACATCGGCTCAAGCCAGGGGAGGCTTTGATCGAGTACGTTGTTAGCAGGGACGATGTGATGATTTTTGTCCTCACAACAGAGCAACTTTATACCACAACTGTGAAGCTCGATCGAACCAGCTTGCATTCGAAGCTCGAACTTTTGCGGGATCTACTCCAACAACACCAAAATGATCGTTGGGTCGGGCCCGCGCAAAGCCTTGCACGCAGCCTGCTTGAGCCGCTCACAAGAGCAGGTTGGCTGGATGGGGTAAAGCATCTTTACCTGGTTCCCCACGACATGCTGAACTATCTGCCGTTTGCCGTGCTGCCGCATATTTCAGACCCAGACTATGTACCCATTATCAACAGTTATACGCTTACTTATCTGCCCACTGCATTTTCACTGATGAAAGCGTCTCATGATTTGGAAAGTGCGCCGTCGGTTCTGGCCCTTGCCCCAGCGAGGAGCAAATTACAATATGCACCTGCAGAGGCTGCAACCATTGCAGAACTATTTCGTCCCAACTCAAAAATGCTCGTCGGTGATGCTGCCACGGAAAGTGCCTTCAGACAGATTGCCGATGAATTCCAGGTGCTGCACTTTGCCACGCACGGGTATTTCAACAAGCTCAATCCCTTGCTTTCCGGTTTGGAACTGGAATCAGACCAGGCCAACGACGGCTTGCTGGAAGTCCATGAAATCCTCGAGCTCAGACTGAATTCAGACCTGGTCACGCTAAGCGCCTGCGAGACTGGCATGGGCAGCGGTTTTTTCACGGAAATCCCGGCCGGAGATGACTTCGTTGGCATGACCCGGGCATTTCTACAGGCCGGCAGCGCTTCGGTGCTGGCCACATTATGGGAAGTAGACGACCGCTCAACGGTCGATCTGATGAAAAGTTTTTACACACACCTGGAGGAAGCGGGTGTAAACGACGACAAGGCGGTTGCGCTGGCTGATGCACAACGCAATCTTCTTTCCAGTAAAAAGTATCAGCATCCCTACTACTGGGCTCCATTTGTCCTGGTAGGCGCATTGAACAAGCGGAACCATAACGATTTATTTTACGGAGATACACTATGAACAAGCGTAATCCAATTTATTGTTTCATCGCGCTGTTGGTAACAGCCCTTATGTGCCTCAATGTCGCAGTTGCAAAGAGCCCGCGCGGCAAGGTCTCAGTGAAAAGTGCAAATCCAAATTACGCTCTGCAGGGCGCGAAGGAGCATGTGGTCATCAGCGGTTCCGGCTTCGATAAGGGTTCCAAAGTCAAATTCCTGATCACCGGCACGGATGACGACACCCAGATTCGTGTACTTTCTGTCGACGACGCGTTTGCCGCCGAAGGCACCCTGATCGCCGAAATAGAGGTGCTGAGTACGGCAACCGTTACCGACTATGACATCGAGGTGCAAGCCTCCAATGGTCGACGCGGCAAGGGTACAACCCTGTTCGCGGTCGCCAACTGCACGCCATGGCCTTCATGCAGGCTTTACAACGGCGACGGGAACGAGTTATACGAAGTGGAAATCTTCGGGGATGTACAGGTTGACGGACATCTCTGGCAGTACGACGGTACTAC
Source organism: uncultured Ectothiorhodospiraceae bacterium (assembly GCA_964488985.1). GTDB lineage: Bacteria > Pseudomonadota > Gammaproteobacteria > HK1 > HK1 > CAZAWX01. The sequence goes on along the minus strand of CAZAWX010000127.1, from coordinate 4,277 downwards.
CGTGGGCTTCACGTGGAGACAACCAAATGGTCATGGGCTTCTGGATCTGACAACTCTGGGGGGAGATTTGGCCGATGGTTCGAATTGCTTCCGCGGGCAGGGGGATACTGGGGATTATATTGTGCCACTGTATGAAGCAGGTCTCAGGAAGATTAGGTCCAGCAGTGCACGTGGGTTGTTCTGGTTCGATGGATTCATGAGAGATGGCATAACTCCGGTCCTTTACATGCTAAAGGTTACTGGCTGGTTTACGAACTCCACGACCTGGCCGCAAGAAGACGGGAACTTCATGTACCTGACGAAGTGGTCGATAGCTGGACAAGGTGGAAAAGCTATTAAACGGGGTTCTTGCGAAGGTAGCGGTGACGATGCCGAGTTTATGACAGTGGACGCCTACCCCTCCCCCTAACCGTGGTTGATTTTACGGAGATACACTATGAACAAGCGTAATCCAATTTATTGTTTCATCGCGCTGTTGGCAACAGCTCTTATGTGCCTCAATGTCGCAGTTGCAAAGGGCCCATCCGCCAAGGTCACTGTAACAAACGCAAATCCTGGCTCCGCCATTCGGGGCGAGGCTGTTACTGTGGTAATAAGTGGATCGGGTTTCGACCATGGTTCCAAAGTCCGTTTCCTGGTAACCGGCACCAATGACGACACGCAGATCAACGTGGTGGATGTCGACGACAGTGAAGCTGCCGATGGAAACCTGACTGCCAGTATCCAGGTGCTGAGCACAGCAACCGTTATCGACTACGACATCGAGGTCATGAATTCCAGGGGCAGGCGGGGCAAGGGCACCACGTTGTTCAAAGTCAAGCAGGAAGAAACGGTCGTGTATACCGCCGAGTTAACACTTGGGGGCTTCGTATTCGATCCTGTGGACGTCACTTTTAACCACGTGGATAATTCTTTGAGAGGTGAATCCACCCTTCAAATGATACATCCTGTCGATTCGGGTTTTGAACAAGTCACATGGAATGAAGTTTTTGATCCTTGCTTGTTGTTGCCCGATGGGGTCGACTCTTTCCGCGTCGGGGCGATTAACTGGAAGATAGTAAACTCGGGTGGCAGTGATGGTCTTGTTTTAATCAGGATGAATGACCTCGATATCGCGCCCGATCCGGTGGATATGACCGTGGAAATCGGTTTTCAATTGGCTGGCAGGGTTGAAGCAGGTGATGGTCCATTCCTCCCGGTGAGCACAGGGGATGAGAGTTTTTTCACCCTGACAGATTTTTGGCTGCAGGGGGATGCAAAGCGGGGCAGGACTTGCCGTGGCGAAAAAGGGAAGCATCCTGGCTCCATCCCCCTGATATTGCCCAGCGAGCTTGTAATAACGCGCAAATAAATTGCAATGGGACACCCACATGTTTTCAGCAATGATTTGTGGGTGTCCACTGTCCTCATTTGTGGGTGTCCACTGTCCTCCGGTGGCTGGCCACTGTTGTTCGACCGCTGTTGAAATAAGTGAAGTTCAAGGGAGAAACTCTGTTGAAAGTTAAATACCTATGCATACTAATCGCGTGGGCCTTTTCTGGATTACCCGCTGAAGTAGCGCAGGCCGCCACTCCCAACTTGAGTGCAAGTTGGCGATATAACAGCTGCGGGGTAACAACAGATGGGCATGCATACTGCTGGGGCGAAAACGTGCGTGGACAACTCGGCGATGGCACAAACACTGACAGCGTCTTGCCATTGGCGGTTTCGGTCCCGGACGGACTGACTTTCCAGTCGGTGAGTACTAGATACTTGCACAGCTGTGGGTTGGCGACGACCGGGGACGCCTATTGCTGGGGCTATAACTGGTATGGACAGGTCGGAGACGGTACGACTACTGACCGCAACGAGCCAGTAGCAGTTTTGGGCGGACTGAAGTTCCAGTCTGTGAGTGCTGGCACTTTCGCCAATTGCGGGGTGACAACGGAGGACCATGCCTACTGTTGGGGCCATGGACCGCTCGGACATGGCATCGCTGGTGACAGCATTTTGCCGGTGGCGGTCGCGGGTGGACTAGCTTTCCAGTCGGTGAGTGTTGCTTACGGCCACAGCTGCGGGGTAACGACGGTTGGCGATGCCTACTGCTGGGGCGCTAACTATTACGGCGTGCTCGGTGACGGCACACACGAACGCAGACGCGAGCCAGTGGCCGTCCTGGGCGGGCTCACGTTTCAGTCGGTCCGCGCCGGCCATCAACACACTTGCGGGCTAACAACTGTCGGCCACGCCTACTGCTGGGGCAATAACACCTATGGACAGCTCGGAGACACTACGACCATTGACAGTGACACGCCGGTGGCGGTTTCAGGCGGACTCACTTTTCAGTCGATTAGTGCTGGCGCATTTGGCAACTGCGGGATTACCACCCGCGGGCACGCCTATTGCTGGGGTTATAACAAGCATGGACAACTCGGGACCGGCGCTTACTATGATCAAAGCAACGCACCTGTGGCAGTTTCGGGCGGATACACATTCCAGTCGGTAAACGCTGGTCGCTGGCATAGCTGCGGATTGACGCCGGACGGAGCTGCCTACTGCTGGGGCAATAACCATGGTGGTCAGCTCGGAAATGGCACCAACACTAAGAGCAGCGTACCGATCCTTGTCCTGCAGTGGTTTGGTACGCCGGACAGCGACGGCGATGGCATTGTCGATGACGAGGACAACTGCCCAAGTGTCCCCAATCCTGATCAGATTGATGTCAACGGTGATGGTCACGGCGATGCCTGCGTCCCTCCGGATACGGTTTCTGACGGCGTCGATCTGGGCGCCGGTTCCATGGTTGGTGGTGGCAGCAACCTCAAGGACGGTGTGAGTGCCGGCGAGAACGCCACCCTCGGTGAATACGTTACCCTGAAAAAAAATGTCCTTGCTGGCGATAACCTGACGGTCGGAGATAACACCACCATCAACAGGGATGTGGTGATGGGAGATGACGTCATCGTGGGCGAAGACAGCTACATCACCAAGGACGTCCAGGTCGGTGACGGGGTTGTACTGGGTGACCGGGTCATTATCGAGAAGAATGTTTTTATCGGGGCCAATGCCAGTATCGGAGACGACACCCTGGTTAAAAAGGACACTGTTATCGGCACGAATGTAACGATTGGTGCTCGTGTCATCGTTGGCATCGGGGTAACCATCCACGATGGCGCAGTGGTGGCCGATGACACGGTAATCCCAAACGGTGAAGTGGTCTTGTAATTCCAAGGGGTCGCCACGCTGAGAAGCAGTACTTTGGTGATCAATCTGGCCGGGATTATGTCTTTGGTCGCACTTTGTAGTGCGGACAAATCGATAAGGCTCAGATGATAGGTGGAATTATTGAATTAATGAGGCGGTGGGAATCGAACCCGCAGGATTTGAGTCTATACTTCTTGCTGAAAATGCGCTGGTTATCGCTGAATTTGGCTATCTAACTGTTGGCTCTTATCGCGAGCACTGCTTGCTCAAACCGTTTCTTCTCAGCCAACAGATCATGGGTGTATTTGCCATTCCTCGGAGTCACAGACAGATAGGATTCTAGTATCAATCCTGCTCGCTTACGTTTGTACGATTTCAAGAAAGGCACGATTTGTTCAAGTAGTGCCAATGCCTGTCTGTTGTATAAAGCATAGGCAAAACTGCGGGAGTGATGGGCCTTGGCGGTGGCCTTTTTTGTGATTTTTCCCACACCCGTGACGGTTAACACAAAATCCAGGAGTTCGATTTCCGTACTACCGATAGAGACGCAAAGCTGACGATTTTTGTTCTTGTGTTTCCGGGTGAGCGTGATGGTGCTGCCGGCGCACGGCAAACCGTTTCGCGGCGTCAAAGCACGTCTGGATGCACTGCTCGAAGAGCACGAGAGCGGTCTGGACACGTTACGCAAGCTGTGTCGTGAACCGCAACGCGCGGTCGACGTATTTCCCGCCCTGTTCAAAAGCAGGATTACCAGCAGCAACCTCATCATGGCCACCGGTGAGGCCATCGCGCATCTCAATTACCTGGTTTACCGGGGTGAACTGGCCGTGAACAGCGAGGAAGACGGCGTGCGTTGGTACCGCAGTCCGTAAACCCGTAAGCCTGTAAGCCCGCATATTGCACCAGTATCTCGAATACTGACGCAGGACAGGTGCGTCTGGACGCCGGGCTGGACTGAGAGCCATAGCCGTAGCTATGGGTCGAGGGAACGGGCTATGGCCTTCTCAGAACCGATATCAGCAATAAGCCCAGGCTGAATGCGGTCGCCAGTAACAGCAAACCGGTCAGCCTTGCCAGTAAATCCATCTGGCTGA
>CAZAWX010000126.1:0-10543 GCA_964488985.1 uncultured Ectothiorhodospiraceae bacterium | reverse complement strand
GAATATTTAAGCCGACCACATGTGATCTGACAACTAGTCGTGTTTCACAGGTTAGTTCTTAAGCGCAACAATGTGGAATCGATGGATATTGGTCCCAGAAGACGCCGTAAATCCGTCCCTGGAGGCTTGGATGTGGCATCCCTGCCACATACACTTCCTCGACCAACACCCATCGATTCCACATTGTTGCGCTTAAGAACTAACCTATGAGTCGTGTTTACCTGAGCAGGTCAAATTAGCGCTGCAAGATGGGAGAAATGCCTACCAGCACACAGTTTCAGTCCTGTAACGCTCAGGATCAGGACTATTTGGTCGATACTGGTTGACACAGATTTAGTTTTAGTCTAAATGATTAATTATTGCTCATAAGCTGATGATATTAATAGGGTTAATTGAGTAATTTACTTCTTAATTGTAATGGTGCTAATGACGATGTGGATGAGTTTTGCACAAAAAAATGAACCTGCCGTGGAGCCGGAGCAGGTGGAACAAGACGTCGCCCGTTTGCTAACCCATCGTTACGCTGATGGCTTGGTGTACCTGGGGGATCAAAATGAGCGTAGCGCCTATCGCGCGGCAATCCATCAGGGCTTCATCAACGCGGAAGGTTATCTGACGCCGCTCGGACGCTCGCTGTCCGACCGCTTAGACAGCGAATAATCTCTCCCGGCCGGGCCGGCTTTCTGCAACTGTCGGGTCTGGTCAAAAATACTGCGCTATTTCCTGCGTTGGTCTTGTCGTGACGATGATCGTTGGCAGACTTGAGTTGCGCCGTGCCTCGTGGTTTTATATCGGTCAATTCCCACGAGAACAACTCAAGGAGAGAGACGTTGCCTGATTACACTACCAAAGCGATACGAAATGTGGCATTTGCAGGTCATGGTGGGGTAGGTAAAACCACGCTGATTGAAGCCATGCTGGTCAAAGCCGGGGCGCTGAAAACAGCCGGCAGCGTAGAACGTGGCGATACCGTTTGCGACTTTGATGATCAGGAACGCGACCATAAATCGTCCTTGAATTCTTCTGTTGTGCACCTTAATCACGACAATTGCCACATCAACATTATCGACACCCCCGGGTATCCGGATTTTCTAGGTAAATCACTCAGTATTCTGTCGGCAGTTGAGACGCTTGCCGTGGTTATCGATGCACGCAGCGGTATTGAACTGACCACCCGGCGAATGATGCGGGCAGCGAAACAACGTGGCCTATGCCGGATGATCATCATCAACAAAATCGATGCGAACGATATTGACTATGCGGCGATCATGGGCAGTATTCACGAAGAGTTTGGTGATCAATGTCTGGCCATCAATCTTCCGGCCCCAAGAGGCGAGGCGGTGGTCGACTGTTTCTTCCGGCCCAGTGGCGATGAACAGACCGCATTTTCTTCGGCAATGGAGGCCCACACCCGGGTTGTGGATCAAGTTGTCGAGGTTGATGAAGACCTTATGGAACTGTACCTCGAACAAGGTGAGGAGATCGGTGCTGAACAGCTCCACGATGCCTTCGGCAAAGCCCTGCGCGAAGGCCATCTGGTGCCGGTGTGTTTTACCTCAGTCAACAATGATGTTGGGGTGGCCAAGCTGCTCGAGGTGATCACGCGCATGATGCCCAATCCGCTGGAAGGAAATCCGGCACCCTATGTGGTGGGCATGGGTAAAGAGGCAACGCCAATTGAGGTCAGCGGCGCCGCTGATGGGCCGGTGTTGGCGCATATTTTTAAACTCGCCGTGGATCCGTTTGTCGGCAAGCTGGCCGTGTTCAGGATTCATCAGGGAACCGTAAATAAAGACACGCAGTTATTTGTCGGTGAGGAGCGCAAAGGCTTTAAGCCAGGGCATTTACTAAAATTGTTCGGCAAAGATCACATCGAAACGGATAAGGGTGTGCCGGGTGATATTTGTGCTGTAGCCAAGATTGATGAACTTGGGTACGACGATGTTTTGCATGATCGCCACGATGAAGATTTGGTGCGCCTACGCAGGATTGAACTCCCGGCGCCCATGTATGGTCTGGCGATCCGGGCTGAAAAACGTGGTGATGAGCAAAAACTCAGTGAAACCATGTTGAAACTGTCCGCGGAAGATCCTTGCCTGGTGGTCAAACATCGCGCGTCGTTGAACGAAACGGTACTCAAAGGTCTGGGCGAATTGCATTTACGCATGGTGATCGAACGCATGGACAAGCAGTTCAATGTTCAGGTGGAGACCCATCAACCCAAAATTGCCTATCACGAAACAATTCGCCGTGCTGCCGAGGGGCATTACCGGCATAAAAAACAGACCGGTGGTGCGGGACAATTTGGCGAGGTGTTTTTACGGGTACAACCGTTGGAACGCGGCAGCGGATTTGAGTTTGTGAACAAGGTTGTGGGCGGTTCAATACCCGGTCAGTTTATCCCTGCGGTTGAAAAGGGTGTGCGGCAGGTACTTGAGCATGGTGCCATCGCTGGGTTTCCACTCGAAGATGTACGGGTTGAAGTTTATGATGGTAAATACCACCCTGTTGATTCAAAAGAAATTGCCTTTGTAACTGCCGGAAAAAAAGGGTTTCTTGAAGCTGTTGCCGCGGCCAGTCCAGTAATACTGGAACCGGTAGTGGATATCAATATAACGGCACCACAGGAAAGCATGGGTGATATTGCCGGTGCGTTATCTGCTAAGCGCGGACGTATTAGCGGCACCACAACACTTGGGTCAGGACAGATTATTATTACAGGACAAGCGCCACTTGCTGAATTACGCAACTATCAATCGGAATTGAAGTCCATGACCGGTGGTGCAGGTTCGTACACCATGGAACTGAGTCATTACGATCCAGTGCCGATGAATATTCAGCAGCAGCTCATGGCGGAATACCAACCCGAGGCCGAAGAGGACTAAGGTGGTTTGTTAATTCGACTACCCAAGGCGAGGGCTACAACCGAGTTTATGCTCGGTGCTCTCGCCTGTTTGCCGTTGTTGGCGTCGCTTTCAGCCCATGCGGATGAAAGCGAGCAGCACGCTGGAGCCTTGGCATTGCGGCTGGACGGTAACCTTGATCAGAGTTTGCCCGCTGTGGCCGATTCCGCAACAGGAACGTTGCTAAATTTTGGCCGCAGTGATTTGCAAAGACGCCTTGACGAAAGTCGCCAGCGCACTCGCTTACTCGGTCTTGAAAATATTCATATCGAACGTGAAATCGACATCAACAATGTATTGATCAAACGTTTACAGCAACTGGGTGATTCCCATGGTCAGGCATCACAGAACTTGGAACAATTACTTCGTATTCGACAGCAGCCAGCCCCGGCTGTTGTCCCGGCAGCGATGCCACAGGTCGAACCTCGGGTAAAAGTGGTGCGGTTACCGGCAGGGTCGCTGGCGCTGAACACAAATTTGCTGACAGGCCTGGAGGACTGGGTTTTGGTCGCCGGGCTTGGTGGGGTGGTTGTGTTGTTGTTGATCTGGATCTTACGTTTGCATGGGCAGCAACGTGCATTACTCGCCTCAGGTGCGCCATTTGCAGGCATACCCCATGTGCCGATGGAAAAAACCCGGGATCGTGACAAGCCGCAACCTCGGGCCAAGCCCGAAGTGGAACCGAAAAGGCCGCTGCCAACAGCGGCAGATCAAACTGCGCTGGCAGCACAGCCGGAGCAGGCACAGGTCCCGACGACTGTGGCCAAACCAGCATATCAAAAGACCGTCTCTGCTGAACTTAAAGAAGTTGACACCTTGATTGCTTTTGAGCAGTTCAATCAGGCCCGCGACAAACTCAAAAAATTGTTGCAGCAAGATCCGGCTAACCCGGAATATCTGTTACGCGATTACCACCTGCGTACGATGGGCGATGTTGAGGCAGACGCGGAAGATGAAGCCTTGTTGCGGTCACTGATGGATGGCCCGTTGTCGGATACGCTGTTGCGGGTGAAGTCTCTTGGCCAGAGCATGATGCCTGGGGATCAATTGTTCAAAGATGATGCCAGCCGCGATGAGGCATTTCGTGTCCTGGAAGTTGCGCGCCAGAGTGGTCAGGCAAAGTCGCAGGCCAGTACAGAGTTCAGCAGCACCCAGATTATATCTCCCAAATCAAAATCTGACTGACTCTTCACCTCGTGTTGTTGGCCGGGCAAAAAAAAGGGCGCCGGGGAGGCGCCCATGACCATATAAGGAGGAGGGTTCGCCTATATATAAGCAAAGCATAGGCCAACTTTGAACTTAACCCCTTATTTCAATTATATATCAACGTAACCGATTGTTTTTATTGCTAATAATAAAAATAACCGCGTACTGTGTTGAAATACCAATATAGCGTAGTTAGGGTGTTTTTAAGTCTGAATTTTGACGGTGCGTCAAAATTCAGTACACCCTACAACTGATTTGCGGCCATTGCCGCGCACAGGGCGAGGTCTTTACAGGCTGGATCCTGTGCCACAGCATGGGCCACGCGCAGGGCCTGGTTTTGGGCTTCATTGCGTATCGACCAGAGCCCTAAGGGTAAAAAGATGCGCGTTGCACACCAGCAAATCGACGTTTTCAGGCATCTGCAGGATCTGAGCTGAGGTGGGTGATGGCGGCATTCATGCCGCTGCTAAAGGGAACTTCACAGATTTTCAGTGCGGCTTCAATACTGGCCAGTCCCCCCAACAACAAGGGGGCATTAATGTCACCCATGTGGCCGATGCGAAAGGCCTGGCCGGCCAGTTTGCCAAGGCCGCGGCCGATGGACACATTGAAACGGTCGCGGCAGATTTGAATGACCTGTTCGGCAGCGTATTTCTCGGCGACGCGAATGGTTGAGACTGAATTGGATTGTTCTTCTTCCCACAGGGCATTGAGTTCCAGGGCACCGGATTCAGACCAGGCATAAATTGCGCTGCGCACACTATCGGCCAACGCCTGATGGCGGGCAAAGCCTGCCTCCAGGCCTTCTTCAAAGATCATGTCAATACTCTCGCGCAGGGCGAACAGCAGATGTTCCGGCGCCGTACCGCAAAACCACATGTAGGAAGGTTCACCCATGCGTTTTTGCCAATCCCAGTAATAGCGCAGTGCACCGCCACTTGCGGATTTTTCGAGGGCGCTGTTGCTGACGGCGGTAAATCCGAGTCCCGGCGGACTCATCAGGGCTTTTTGCGAGGCACCAACGGTGACATCCACGCCCCAGTCGTCCATTCGATAGTCGGTGGCTGCCAAAGAGGCCACCGCATCGACCATTAACAGGGCGGGATGAGCGGCCTGATCGATGGCCCGGCGCACGGCGGGAATATCGCTGGTGATGCCGGTCGCGGTATCTGTGTGAATACATAGCACGGCAGCAATTTTATGTGCCTTGTCTGCCCGTAATCGTTCTTCGACAACGGCTGCATCGATGCCATGGCGCCAGTCGCCGGGAATATGCTCGATGGTGATCTTGTGTGCTGCGGCCATTTCCGACCAGGCGGTTGAGAACATGCCGGTTTCAGGAACCAGGATGTGATCGCCCGGAGCCAGGGTATTGGCCAGGGCCGCTTCCCAGACGCCGTGGCCGTTGGCGGCGTAAATAAACACCTGACCCTCGGTTCTGAACACGGTGCGTAGATCATCGAGACAGGAGCGGCTGAGTTCGACGAAGGCCGGTGCGCCGAGCTCCACTGCCTGGCGTTGCATGGCGGCCAGTACCCGTTCTGGAATGTTGGTGGGCCCCGGTGAGAGAAGAAAATTACGTCCCCGTTGAATGTTCATGGAATCCCTTTTAAAAAGTGATATGACCTATGTCGGGCAGGCGCCTCGTCGTCATGCCTGGCCGGTTTGTTGCAGGTTTTGATAGGGGGGCTGCCGGATCACCTGCCAGGTTCCCACTACCCCGGCGAATGCAACGCCGCTGCTGCCCATCAGTATAGCGCCGAGCCAAAGCATCGGATCGGGTTGATAGCCAAGTCCCAGGACCTGGTTTGCGAGTACCCCTGCGATGATCGAAGCAGTGGCTGTGGCGAGTACACTGGCGATGGCGCCCAACACGGCAAATTCTGCCACCACGCCCTGCAACAGGCGGCTGCGACTGGCGCCCAGGGTGCGTAACAATGCCGACTCATAACGCCGTTCTGGTAGGGTAGACTGCAAGGCGGCGAAGAGCACAATCAGTCCGGCCAGCAGGGTCAGGGCGAACACATACTCCATACCGGCAATGGCCCGATCCATAATTTCCCGGACCTTGTTCACCAGGGCATCGACATCGATAACGGTGACGTTCGGAAATTGTCGCACCAGTTCGGTCAGCACCTCACGTTGCCCTGTGGGTAAATGAAAGCTGCTGACATAACCGGCCGGGAATTTTTCCAGATAGCCTGGTGATGTGACGACGAAAAAATTCACATGAAACGAGTCCCAGTCGACGGAACGAATGCTGCTGACAGTGGCGGTGAAGAGGGTCCCGGTAGCCGAAATCCGAAAGCTCAGGTGATCTCCCACCTTTAGATTGAACGCCTTGGCAATGTCTTTTTCGACGGAGATTTCCGCTTTTCGACTGCCCCCAGGGGGCCAGAATTTCCCGGCGACGATGCGATTGTCGGTTTGCAACAGTGGTGCGATGGAAAGATTAAAGCCGTGACTCAGACGATGTTGGGCGCGGTGATTTGGGTAGCGTTTGGCATTCGCCTGCTGACCGTTTACCTCTACCAGTCGACTTTTGATCATGGGTTTGATCTCGGCTGCCTGTAAGCCACTACGCCCGAGCAGACGTTTGATGCCGTCGATCTGGGTGGCCTGAATATTGACAAGAAAATAATTCGGCGCATTTGCGGGCAAACTGCTGCGCCATTGCTGGATCAAGTCATTGCGAATTAGCGCCAGTAATACCAGCATGGTAAAGCCGAGTCCCAGGGCCGTGATTTGCATGACACTGGCACTGGTACGCCGGGCGACATTGGCCAAGCCAAACCGCCATGCTACCCCGACTCGCGAGCGTAGCCGGCCCAGCAGGCGGATCACCAGCCAGGCACTCGAGGTCAGGGCGAGGACGCTGAGCATGCCGCCCCCCAGCACATAGCCTGCGAGTAACGGATCCTGGGCCTGCCAGAAGACCAAGGCACCAACACTGACAAGGGCGAGGAGATTAGCACTGCGGTAACGCCGTTCCGGGGTATTTACATCGGCACGCAGGACTCGCCCCGGGGGCACGCGACCAAGGGCCAGCAAGGGCGGCAGGGCAAACAGCAACAGCACGCCCATGCCGATTATCATGGCCTTTAGCAACGGCCAGGCAGAAGCCGGGGGAAGCTGAGCCAGAAACAGGTTTTTCAACAGTGAACTTAATAGCGCCTGCACCAGCAAGCCGGCGAGGGCACCGGCCAGACAGGCAAGTAATCCGATGAGGGCCAGTTTTGTGCTATGCAAAAGCAACAGACCCCGCTGATTCAGGCCCAGACAGCGGATCAGGGCGGCGCTGTCAACATGGCGCTGGCTGTAGCGGTTGGCACATAGGGCAATGGCAGCGGCAGCCAGCAAAGCACACACCAGGGCGGCCAGATTCAGGAACTGGGCAGCACGCTGCAGGGCATTACGAATTTCCGGCCGCGCATCGCGGATCCCCTGAATCTGTTGGCCTGGTTGTTTATTTTTCTCCAGCCAGTCACGCCAGGCGCCGACCGCTGCGGCCTGGCCAGCGAACAACATGCGGTAGGTGATGCGACTGCCAGTGGTGATCAAGCCTGTTGCGGCAAGATCTGTATAGGGCATCATCAGGCGCGGGGCGATACTGAATAAATCCCCACCCCGGTCCGGCTCGTAGGCAAGAACCTGACGAAGGATTGGTTGCTGCGAGCCGAGTCCGAGCTGATCGCCAACGTGAAGGCCTAGCAGAGCGTACAGGCGTGGATCGGCCCACACCTCACCTGATCCGGGCAGGGTTTTGGTGCTGTTGTCCGGGGCGAAGGGTTGCCCGGCGATGCGTAATGTACCGCGCAACGGATAGCCTTTAGAGACTGCTTTGACTTCAGTCAGTTGCAGCTTTTCACCGACCAGAATCACGCTGCGAAAATTTGCCGTGCGGGCAACCCGAAGCCCGCGGCTGCGGGCGGCCTTTGCAACGGTGTCGTCGATGGGGGTCGAGGATTGCAGCAGCAGATCCGCAGCGAGTAATTCAGTGGCACCAAAATCCATCGCCAGGGACATTCGTTGGGTAAACATGCCGATGCCACTGAGGCTGGCGACTGCAATAAACAGGGCAGCGGTCAGTACGCGGATTTCTCCGGCCCGCAATTCACGCCGGGCAAGGCGCAGGGCGAGCTTGAAGATTGGCATCGGAGTGCGCATCAACAACGCGTCAATCGGTGCTGCGCCGCAATAGGTGGCCGGCCTGCAGTTCCAGGGTGAGATCACAGGGCCCGGCCAGTTTTGGATCATGGGTGACCAGCAATAGGGTTGTGCCCTGTTCGCGGTTGATCTCGAATAATAACTCGATGATGTTGGCGCCGGTGCCCTGGTCGAGATTACCGGTAGGTTCATCGGCGAACAGAATCGCCGGTTTGCAGGCGAAGGCCCGGGCGATTGCGACGCGTTGCTGTTCGCCGCCGGACAACTGCCGGGGGTAATGATGCAGACGCTGGTCAAGCCCGACCCGTTCCAGCAGGGCATGGGCTTGTTGCCTGGCGCCTGATTGCCCGGCCAATTCCAGCGGCAGCATGACATTTTCCAGCGCATTGAGACTAGGCAGCAGTTGAAAGGATTGAAAGATAAAGCCGACGCGAAGGGCCCGCAGGGCGGCCAACTGATCTTCATCAAGCTCAGCCAGTTCCAGCCCTTCGAGAGTAATCTGCCCGCTGCTGGGTTGATCAAGCCCGGCCAACAGACCCAGCAAGGTACTTTTACCGGAACCGGAAGCACCGACAATGGCGATGGATTGGCCTGCCATCACAGTGAAACTGATGCCTTCCAGAACCACTAATTCGCCGGCTGGAGTCGGCACGGTTTTGCCCAGGTTGATCACCTGCAACTGGACTGGCGAGACGGCATTGGGGACTGAGTCGATACTGGATACCTGGGTGCTGGGCATAAAAACGAATCGTTGTAGGAGGTGGCCCTTCATTATACAGGCCCTATACGTGGCGGGGAGATTACACAGACTTTAGGTATGCACACGGTAGCGTGTCTGAAGCAGTAACATTGCCTATACTGGTGCGCATGAAAATATCCCCTGTGAATGGTTCTCCACTGCTGCTGAGTCTGGTCCTGTGTCTTTTGTTGACTCCGGAAACGTCGCGGGCCGATGCGGGTTTCAGGCAATGGATTGCGACGTTTTACACTGCGGCCCACAAGGCCGGGATCAGTAAAGTGACCTATGATGCGGTGTTTGGAAACGTCACAGATCCTGATCCTGAAGTTCTCGCTGCAGCACGTTACCAGCCGGAATTTGTGACACCGGTGGGGGAGTATCTCGATACCCGGGTCAATGATCGGGTGATCCAGCGCGGCCTGGCCAAGGCCAAAGAATACCGGCAGTGGCTGGATCGAATCGAGAAGAAATTCGGCGTTGATCGGACGATTGTGCTGGCCATCTGGTCGATGGAATCGTCTTATGGTGAGGCACTGAAACGCCAATCGGTATTGCGTAATGTAATTCGTTCTCTGGCAACACTGGCCTATGCTGATCCGCGGCGTAAAAAGTTTGCCCGCAGTCAGTTGATCGCGGCTATGCGCATTGTGCAAAACGGTGATGTAACGGTAAAAGGCTTACGAGGGTCCTGGGCCGGGGCGATGGGCCACACGCAGTTTATCCCGACCAGTTATGAACGCTGGGCAGTGGATATTGATGCGGATGGCCGGCGCAATGTCTGGACGTCGGTGCCCGATGCCCTGGCCTCGGCAGCGAATCTGCTGGCGGACAATGGCTGGCGCCGGGGCGAGCCTTGGGGCTACGAGGTGCGCCTGCCTGAGAACTTCGATTACGGGCGTGCGGAGCAGGCCGGGTTCTCTTTAAGTCAGTGGCGGGAACTGGGATTGCTGCATGCAGATGGGTCGGCATTGCCGGATACGGCGGTGCGGGCGGTGCTGAAACTTCTGGGCGGGGCGAAGGGACCGGTATTTTTGCTGTTAAAAAACTTCTTTGTCATCAAGCGTTATAACAATGCGGATAAATATGCGCTTGCTGTTGGATATTTGTCGGCGCGGCTAAAGGGGGGCAAAGCGTTCAGCCGCGCCTGGCCGCGGGAGGCGACGGCGCTGAGTTTTAAGGAACGTATGGAGGTTCAGTCGCGGTTGTCAGAACTGGGATTATATTCAGGTGATATTGACGGGGCGATAGGGCCGGTGTCGCGTAAGAGTATTCGCGAGTACCAGCAGCGGATTGGGGTGGTGGCGGATGGGTTGGCGACAGTTGGGTTGTTAAGGGAGATGCGGGAGGGGGATAGTTCTGAGGAGAGTGGACAGCCATCTTCTTCTTTGGAGAAAGTGTTGCCCAGGGTTTTTTCTGCGGATCATAAGTAGTCGTGTTTGACTGGGTGTGGGAGTAACTGCCATACATAGGTTCGTTCTTAAGCGCAACCGAAGTGGAATCGATGGATATTGGTTCCAGAAGACGCCGT
>CAZAWX010000125.1:3263-10567 GCA_964488985.1 uncultured Ectothiorhodospiraceae bacterium | reverse complement strand
GTCAATATGTTCCAGGCTTCATTTACTGGTTTGTGCCCATTAGCCATGTTACTGCGTAAGCTTGGCATCAAGCCTGGTGGGGCATTCAATGCAAGCCGCACTTGAGCAGGACGACAGTATGAACAAGCGACGACCCCTGCTGGCAACGCTAAAGCGCATGTTAGTTGCATTTCCCCTGCTGCTGATGGGAGGTGTAAATGCCGTACAGGCACAAAGCACACAGGCCAATTCCGGTGTCACTTTGAGAACGGCCCCAGTGACCGTGGAAACGATAAAAAGTGAAGTCACCTATGACGGCGTTATCGAGGCGGTGAATCAGTCGACCGTTTCCGCACAAACCAGTGGCCGGGTTGTGGAGTTGAATTTTGATGTTGGTGATAGCGTTAAACAAAACGATGTGATCGTGCGCCTTACAACCACAACGCAGCGGGCCCGCAGCGGCGCTGCCGAGGCAGCCTTGGCGGAGGCCCGGGCACATCTGGCCAAAGCCCAACTCGATTTCGACAGAATCCAGGATTTATATGCGAAAAAGCTCATTGCAAAAGCCCAATTGGACCAGGCAGCGGCTGATCTGAAATCAGCACATGCGAGGTACAAGGCGGCACAGGCAGCACTCAGTAATGCCCGGGAAGGGCTGGATTACACGGTTGTAAGGGCGCCGTATTCCGGCGTGGTGGTGGCCCGTCATGTCAATCTCGGCGAGACGGTGAATCCGGGTAAAGCGTTAATGACGGGTGTGTCTCTAAAGCAGTTACGGGTCGTGGTGGATATCCCGCAACGTCATATCGATGCCTTGCGCAAACATCGCCAGGCGCGGGTGCTGTTGGCGGATGGACGCTTTTTGACGGCCACGAAACTGCGCATTCCACCCAACGCTGATCCGGCCTCACATAGTTTCCGTGTCAGAGTCCGGTTACCACAGGGCCAACATGGACTCTACCCCGGAATCCTGGTCAAGGTGGCGTTTGTGACGGGTGAATCCAGGCAAATGTTAATGCCGAATACCGCCCTGGTACTCCGGGGTGAGGTTACCGGTGCCTATGTCATTGATGCCGGAGGCCAAATTACGTTGCGCTACATTCGCACGGCTTCACCCCTGGCGGATGGCCGGATCCCTGTGTTAGCGGGACTTAATGAGGCAGAGCGCGTTGCCTTGGACACGGTTGCCGCCGCAATTACCTATAAAAAACAGACCCGTTCGCCCGGACCGGGTTCATGAGTGAAATGGCGCCCCAACATCTGGGCTTTTCTGGGCGTATCGCCCGGCAGTTCCTGAATACCGAGATCACGCCGTTACTGGCCGTCGTTGGATTGTTGCTCGGGTTGTTGGCCGTCCTGATTACGCCCCGGGAAGAAGAACCGCAAATCAACGTCACGTTTGCCAATGTGTTCATTCCCTATCCGGGTGCCTCAGCAAAAGAGGTCGAATCACTGGTGACACGGCGTGCCGAGCAGATTGTTTCCCAGATCAAGGGGCTTGACCACGTCTATTCTGCCTCCACGCCGGGAATGGCGACGCTCACCGTGCGTTTTAAAGTAGGTGAATTGCGTACCGAAGCCATCGTACGCCTGTACAATGCGTTTTACTCCAATCAGGACTGGTTACCTGCGGGTGTGGGCGTTGGATCCCCTCTGATCAGGCCCATGGGCATCGATGATGTGCCCATTGTGGCCGGCACGTTATGGAGTGAAAACCTGGAAATTACCGCAGGGGATTTACTGCGCATAGCGCATACACTGGCAACGCAGCTGCAGCGGGTTCCGGGGACCCGTGATGTCACCATCATCGGTGGTCCGGAGCGCCTCATTCGCGTGCGCTTTGATCCCCAGCGTCTGGCCGGATACGGGCTCACCCTGGAGAATCTGCGTCAGGCATTGGCAGGCGCCAACAGATCCAGGGATGCCGCCAGTCTGGTCAGTGATAACCAACAAATATTGGTTCAAGCCGGTACGTTCCTGGCCACACCAGAAGAGGTCGGTGGCCTGGTTGTCGGGGTCAGGCAGGGAGCCCCGGTGTTCCTGCGCGATGTCGCCAAAGTGACTGAAGGACCTGAACAGCCGCGCAATTATGTCAGCTTTGGCCAAGGGGCGGCCGCGACTGGCAAGGCAGTCCAAGGCACTGTGCGCTACCCAGCGGTGACGATGGCAGTTTCGAAAAAGCCCGGCGAGAACGCGGTTGATGTGGCTGCGGCGGTGGTTCGGCGTTTCGAGCAGGTTCGCGGGATCTATTTCCCCCAGGGCGTGCAGGCGACGGTGACACGAAATTATGGTGAAACAGCCCGTAACAAAGCCCTATTGCTGATTGAAAAGCTGATCTTCGCCACCTTGTCAGTGGTTGTGCTGGTCTGGTTTACATTAGGTCGACGCGAGGCACTGGTCGTGGGTGCAGCAGTCATTGTTACTCTGGCTATCACCTTGTTCGCCTCCTGGGCCTGGGGTTTCACATTGAACCGGGTTTCGTTGTTTGCACTGATTTTTTCCATTGGCATTTTGGTCGATGACGCAATTGTGGTGGTGGAAAATATCCATCGCCATCTGCAACTGGGCGCTAGGTCATTAACCGAGGCCATTCCTGTCGCGGTCGATGAAGTGGGTGGTCCGACCATCCTCGCCACCTTTTGCGTGATTGCGGCATTACTGCCAATGGCCTTTGTGACCGGGTTGATGGGACCCTATATGCGGCCCATCCCGATTAACGCCTCGACTGGAATGCTGATTTCTTTGGCTGTGGCGTTTATTTTTACGCCTTGGCTGTACCGGCGAATTTTTCTCAAAGCAAAGGGGCTGCATAGTACGGGCGAATCCCCTGATGATCGCAACGTAAGTTCATTGTTAAGGTTTTTTACCCGATTTATGACGCCATTCCTGGGTGGGCAACATGGCCTGCGAAACCGCCGGGCCATGTTGCTGGCGCTGTTGGTCATGATCGCCGCGTCTGTGGCGTTGGTCGGAGTGCGTGCGGTGGTATTGAAAATGTTGCCCTTCGATAATAAAAGTGAGTTTCAGGTGCTGGTGAATATGCCGGAAGGCACACCACTGGAACAGACCCAGCGGGTGTTGCTCTCCCTGGCAGATTATCTGCGCACGGTGCCGGAAGTGACGGATTATCAAATCTATGCTGGCACTTCGGCGCCGATAAATTTCAATGGTCTGGTACGCCAATACTATCTGCGCAGCGCGCCCTATCAGGGGGATATCCAGGTGAACCTGACTGCCAAACACAAACGGCAGAGAAAATCTCATGACATTGCCCTGCAGGTGCGTGGGCCTCTGGTGGCAATAGGGAAAAAATTTGCTGCCAATGTAAGCATTGCAGAAGTGCCGCCCGGCCCGCCGGTACTGGCGCCACTGGTGGCTGAAGTCTACGGGTTGGATTACACCCGGCAGCTTGATGTGGCCAGAAAAATTCGTCGGGTGTTTACATCAACAGCGGATGTTGTTGATGTCAATGACAGTATCGAGGCACCACAGCAAAAACTGACGGTCGTCGTGGATCGCGCCCGGGCCGCGCACCTGGGAGTGTCACAGCAGGCAGTCTCAGACACTGTGAGCGCAGCTTTGAAAGGCGAGGACATGTCCTATCTGCATGATGAGCAAACTCGCACGCCAATACCGGTGCGGGTGGAACTCTCTCCCGCTGCCAAGGCGGATGCCGAGAGTATTCGTCAACTGCGTTTACGTTCCCGAACTGGTACTCTGGTGCCATTATCGGAAATTGCCAGTATCCGCAAGGGACACCGTGAGCAGACGATTTATCACAAGGATTTGCTACCCGTAGTTTACGTCGTAGGTGATGTTGCGGGCAGCACGGACAGCCCGTTGTATGGCTTGAAGGCGATAGCAGCCAAGCTCGATAAAACCCGAATCGATGGTGCTGCGATTGAACAGTACCTGACACAACAACCGGAAAATCCCTACGCATGGAGCATGAAGTGGGATGGTGAGTGGCAGGTCACGTTTGACACCTTTCGCGACATGGGTGCAGCTTACAGCGTCGGCTTGATTTTGATTTATTTGCTGGTGGTTGCGCAGTTCCGTTCCTACTCAGTGCCGCTCATCATCATGGCGCCAATACCGCTTACCGTTATCGGAATTTTGCCGGGTCATGCTTTATTGGGACAGCAGTTCACTGCGCCTTCCATGATCGGCATGATTGCTCTGGCAGGTATTATTGTCCGCAATTCAATATTACTGGTGGATTTTATTCAGCATGAAGTCCGCGTTGGCAAGACATTATCCGAGGCGACGGTGTCGGCTGCGGCAGTACGTGCCAAACCCATTGCGCTGACGGCCCTTGCGGCAATGCTGGGAGGCTTGTTTATTCTCGATGATCCGATTTTCGGTGGCCTGGCGGTTTCGCTGATTTTTGGCCTGCTGATCTCAAGTTTGTTGACTCTATGGGTCATACCGGTAGCCTATTACCATTTTCAATGGCGGGCATCGACTGGCCCGAGTGTTATGGAAGAATCGATGAATGGATAATTTAAACCGCACTCTGGCAAATTATTTTAATGCGGGACCGGCGGATCGACTGGCCAACCGCCGCTGTCAGCAAGACTGGCTAAGCAGCGCCTTACAGGATCAGGAAAGCTGTTTTGTGCCGTTGTGGCGGCATCGCAATCTTTTGTACGTGGGTGAGGATACGCTACAGGCATTTTTGCTCGGCCGACAGGACTTGCCCAAGCAGCTGGATATCGCCCGTGAGGCGGTATTGCTGGGTGAGTTCAATGGTAAAGCCAGTTTTGCCATTGAACTTGATGGTGATGAAGACACACTGCAAAAATGGTTGCCTGAAGGCGTTGAGGCCCGGGATTTACGCCTGGTTTCATCGCTTCTCGATCCACAGCAGGCCGCATTGCTGGCCTATGCCCGGGCCATGCTTTACTGGCATCAGCGACACCGGTTTTGTGGTGAGTGCGGGCACCCGACCCGCAGTGATGAGGCGGGGTTTGTGCGTATTTGCACTCATCAGGCCTGTGCGACGAAGCATTTTCCCCGCACTGATCCGGCCATTATCGTTTTGATTGCGGATGAAGATGGTTCACATTGCCTGCTGGGCCGCCAGGCAGTATGGCCCGAGGCGATGTACTCCTGTCTGGCCGGGTTTGTTGAACCCGGTGAATCTCTGGAGCATGCCGTGGTACGTGAAGTGTACGAAGAATCAGGTATCGAGATATTGAAAACGCGATATCGTTCCTCACAATCCTGGCCGTTTCCCTGTTCCATCATGCTGGGATTTTCAGCGCTGGCACGGCATAGCGCCGTTACATTGCATGATCACGAACTGGAGGATGCCCGGTGGTTTACCCGCACCGCCATGGTCGAGGCGATCAATGACGGCACACTGAAAGTGTCACGGCCTATTTCAATCGCCTACCGGTTAATCGAGGAATGGTTCGATGCCGGTAGTGATACGGCGTTGGCCGAGGTGGTCAGGCGCAGTCGGCAGCAAGCGCGCAAATCGGCATGAGGCGCGTGCAATGACAGAACGCCGGTTACGTCTCGTCAGTGGTTTGTTGCTGGCGTTGTTCGTGACCTTGCACCTGCTGAATACGGCACTGGGTATTTTCTCCATGGATCTCATGGAAACGGGGCGCAAACTGAACTCGCTTCTGTGGCAAAGCCTGCCGGGTACCATCGTGCTTTACGGGGCGATGCTGGTGCACCTGCTGCTGGCATTGAAATCGTTATATCTGCGCCAGACCCTGCGCCTGCCGCTCTGGGAGGGCATGCAACTGTTGTTCGGCTTGTTGGCGCCACTGTTGTTGGCTCAACATCTGGCCGGTACCCGGGTCAACCAGATGCTACTCGGATTTACCGTAGATTATCCATTAGTGGTAACAGCTATATGGAATGATAGTTGGTACCGTTGGTCACAGTCACTGTTGATTTTGCTGGTGTGGGTACATGCCTGCATCGGTATTCATTACTGGTTACGCTTACGCCCTGTTTATCCGCGAATTTTGCCGCTGTTATACGCCCTGGCGCTATTGGTGCCGACTCTTGCGTTACTCGGCTTTATGCGTATGGGGATTGAAAGCGAGGCGGTTGTGGCGGATCCCGAGAAGCTTGCCAAAGTGTTCGCCTGGTGGCGTGCGTCGCCGATCAGTTTACGCAGCTTGATAAAGGATCTGATGTTCTGGAGTGGCTGGGCCATGCTCGGAATTTATGCTCTGGTGCTGCTGGCGCGACAGCTGAGAAATTATCTCGCCCGGCAACGTGCCACATTTTTGATTCAATTAACCCACGGTGGAGAAATCCCCGCCAGGATTGGTTTGACGGTTCTTGAGGCGTTGCGAATGGCCCGTGTCCCTCATGCCTCAGTTTGTGGTGGCCGTGCGAGGTGTACCACCTGCAGAGTCCGGGTCGGGGCCGGATTGGACGATCTGGATCCGCCCAACGCGGCGGAGGCCAGGGCATTGCAGCGCATTAATGCGCTGCCGAATATCCGTCTGGCCTGTCAGATCAGACCACACAAGGATTTGGGCATTACACCGATGTTGCCCGCGGATACCGGCGCTCAACAGGTTCGACGGCCCGGAGGGGTACAGGGCCACGAACAACAAGTAGCCGCCATGTTCGTGGATTTGCGCGGCTCTACCGCCTTAGGGGAGAAAAAACTACCCTACGATGTGTTGTTTATACTCAATCGTTTTTTTGAAGAAATGGCGGCGTCGTTGGAAGCAACAGGGGGGCATTATGCACAGTTTGCGGGAGATGGTCTGTTGGCTTTGTATGGCCTGAAGACATCATTCTCTGATGCCTGCCGACAGGCATTAAAAGGGGCTGTGGATATGCATAGCCGCATGGCGTTGTTGAATCAACGTCTGGCAGCAGAGCTTGAGGCTCCCTTGCGAATCGGCATTGGTATTCATGGCGGCGAGGCTATCGTCGGCACCATGGGACCACCGGCCTCGCCTAATTATTCTGCCATCGGCGACAATATCAACATAGCGGCCCGGCTTGAGCAACAGTGCAAGGCCTATCAGGCAACGCTGGTGGTTTCACAGACCGTAGCTCTCGAAGCAGGTGTGGATCTGTCCCACTGGGCGAAGTACAGCATGGACGTTCGTGGCAGGCAAGAACCGATCAACGTTTATGCCACCGCAGATCCGTCTGAACTGGGCGAGCTTCTGAGTAATCTGTAAATCAAGGCCGAACCTGATCAATGACCAGTTTGATTGCAGGCTTCTCCTTTGGATTGAGCGGGTTATCACTCTTGCCTTCCAAATCACCAGCGCTGGCAATTGCGTTCCCACTGAAGGAAACACGTGCTCCCACCCGAACTTGATCGACACTTGACA
>CAZAWX010000125.1:0-3163 GCA_964488985.1 uncultured Ectothiorhodospiraceae bacterium | reverse complement strand
AGAAGGGTTTTCCAGCGTTCTATTGCCAGTTTTTTGTTACCCGATTGTGCTGCTGCCAGGCCACCGAACATGAGTGCTTTGGGGTGCAAGGGATCGAGGCTGAGGGCCTTTTCCAGGCGCTCCAGGGAAAGCTTTGTGAAGCGCATGTTGTTGGCCATTGATGCAGCCTCGGCATAGTTTGTCAGACGATCTGCACTCTCTCCATTAATGCGGATCATCAGGTCGTAGCTGTCAGCCGCATCTGTGAATTGTTCCAGAGCGAATTGTCCCCGGCCCAGTAATTCCCAGGAGTCGGTATCTTTGGGTGCTTGACGTAGCCGTAGCTTTAAACTGCTGACCATGTGTTCGACTTGTTCGCGACTTGGTGGATGCTGTTCCGCCAGCGCCTGCATGGCTGTGGGGTTATCCAAAAATTGTAAAACGCGGTAATTGCCCAGCCACGCATAGAGTCCTACGCTCATAACCGGGATTATTACCAGGATGCTGATGATACTGAATTTACTGGCTTTGGGTGCAGTTTCAACGTTTGATTCTTCCTGCGCTGGTTGCTGTCTGGTTTCTTCCAGCAGGGCAGTTTCAAGTTCCTCGCGAGCCTGCTGAAAATCTGCTTCGCCCAACGCCCCTTCAGCAAATTGTTGTTGCAGTGTTTCAAGGCGCTGGCGGTGTACTGCCACACTGGCCTCATAACTGCTGATACTTGTATCAGCTCGTATCTTAAACAGCGGTACAATGAGCAGGAGCAGCGCGATCACCAGAATCAGGCCAACCACAAGCCAAAACGTCATTATCATCAGGGACTCTCATTTAGCCCAATATGGGCAGTATTATTACTTCAAAGATAAAATCGCTGTCAGCAAGTCCGTCATAATCCGGCAATTGGCAACGCAGAAACTGTTTCACCCAAATTGCAGCATTTTGCGTGCTGGGTTTACGTATACGCGTTAACGTAGCATTATTCACGGAACCTTTTGCCAAGATTACGCTCTAGTAAGACTTGCCTTGTAACAACATAAAAAAATGGGCCAGCACTAAGGAAACTCAACGTTATGTCTAAACCCAGACTCGTTCTGGCAATCGCGATTATTCTACTCATAAGCACATTTTTTGCCCTTGACCTCGGACAATATTTTACGCTTGAGTTTTTTAAATCCCGCCAGTCTCAACTGCTCGAATACCGGGCCCAGCAGCCGTTACAGGCGGCCATTATTTTCTTTTTTGCCTATATTGCCGTAACCGGGTTATCCCTGCCCGGGGCAACCATCATGACGCTTGTCGGCGGTGCCTTGTTCGGTCTTTGGCAGGGGTTGTTGATCATCTCGTTTGCCTCGACGATTGGCGCCACCCTGGCCTTTATCGCCGCACGATTTATTTTGCGGGACAGTGTTCAGGGGCGTTTTGGCGGGCAGTTGAGTGCAGTTAACGCCGGTATAGAACGCGACGGAGGGTTTTATCTGTTCGCCTTACGCCTGGTTCCAGCGTTCCCGTTTTTTGTCATAAATCTGCTCATGGGCCTGACCCCCATCCGTATCTGGGCCTTTTACATCGTCTCGCAATTGGGGATGCTTCCCGGGACTCTGGTCTATGTCAATGCCGGCACTCAGTTGGGCTCAATCAACTCGGTTGCAGATGTTGCCTCACCAGGGCTGGTCGCTTCATTTGTGTTGCTGGCGTTGTTTCCATTTATCGCCCGGCGTGGATTGGATGTATTCAAATCCTGGCGGGTGCTCAGGGCTTACCCGAAACCAAAACGGTTTGAACGGGATTTGGTGGTGATCGGCGCCGGCGCTGCCGGATTGGTCAGCGCCTTTATCGGCGCCACAGTCAAGGCCAAAGTGAGTCTCATCGAAAAGCATAAAATGGGAGGGGATTGTCTGAACTACGGCTGTGTCCCTTCCAAGGCGTTAATTCGTTCGGCGAAGTATCTTAGCCACACACGGCGTGCGGCCGAGTTTGGGTTCAAGCCGGCAGAGGTTGATTTTGAATTTGCTGACGTCATGGATCGGGTCCAACGTGTTGTCAGGACCGTTGCGCCCCATGATTCAGTTGAACGTTACAACGCAATGGGGGTTGAGTGTCTGAACGGCGAGGCAAAGATCAAGTCTCCCTGGGAAGTTGAGATAGACGGCCGTAGCCTGACAACCCGCAATATCATTATCGCTGCCGGGGCCGAACCCCTGGTGCCGCCAATTCCAGGGCTTGATGAGGTGGAATATCTTACCTCTGACACACTTTGGGGGCTGCGTGAATTACCTCGGCGACTGGTGGTGTTGGGTGGCGGACCGATCGGATCAGAATTGACCCAGTGCTTTGCCCGCCTTGGCTCGAAAGTGACCCAGGTGGAAATGGCACCGCGGATCCTGATCCGCGAGGATGCGGAAATCGCTCAAATCGTGACCGATGCGTTTCGCAAAGACGGCATTGACGTTCTCGTGAATCACAAGGCCAAAGCTTTTCGCAAGGAGGGTGCACGTAAACTTCTGATTGCCGAGCATCTGGGCGAGGATGTCGAAATTGAGTTCGATACGGTTCTGGTCGCGGTAGGCCGGACACCCCGGATCCGTGGCTATGGGCTCGATGAGTTAGGCATTGACACCACGTCCCGGCGTACCGTGGAGATCAACGAATATCTGCAGACCCGGTTTCCAAATATCTACGCTTGCGGCGATGTTGCCGGTCCTTACCAATTTACCCACACTGCGGCCCATCAGGCCTGGTTTGCTGCCGTGAATGCTTTGTTTGGCTGTGTAAAAAAATTCAGGGTCGATTACTCAGTGATTCCCTGGGCGACATTTACCGATCCGGAAGTGGCCCGGGTCGGGCTCAATGAGCAAGAGGCCCGGGAGCAGGGCATTGCCTATGAGGTAACCCGGTATGGCATCGACGATCTGGATCGGGCGATTGCAGATGAAGAAGCCCATGGGCAGGTGAAGGTTCTTACCGTTCCGGGTAAAGATCGGATTCTTGGTGTGACGATCGTCGGTGAACATGCCGGGGATCTGATTGCGGAATATGTGCTGGCGATGAAACATAAAGTGGGGCTGAATGGAATATTGGGCACCATACATATTTACCCTACGTTGGCGGAGGCAAACAAGTATGCCGCTGGGGAATGGAAACGCTCTCGTGTATCCGCCAGAACATTAAACTGGCTGGAGCGGTTTCA
>CAZAWX010000124.1:0-10660 GCA_964488985.1 uncultured Ectothiorhodospiraceae bacterium | reverse complement strand
TCTAACCCCAATGCGGGTGCCATCTCCGCGCAGTTATTCTGCCACGGACCCTTAGCGTCCGGAAAACAGTCGAACTTCCAGGCAGGCGCCGCCGTTGGCGCCATTGCCGACGGTTAGTTGCCCGGCATAGTGTTCCTCAACCAGCTCACGGACGATGGCCAGACCCAGGCCATGACCGGGGGTGTGTTCATCGAGCCGGCCCCCGCGTTGAAGGATATATTGTCGTTCGGATTCAGGAATACCCGGGCCATCATCTTCAACTTCAATGACAAGGCAGGCTTTTGGCTGCGAATCGTCCTTGCGGATTCGCACATCGATCTGCTGTTGCGCCCACTTACAGGCGTTGTCGATTAAGTTGCCACAAATCTCCATCAAATCATCACTGTCGGCGCAAAACTCAAGATCTGCTTGCATGTCTATGGTAATGCTCAGGTTCCGATCGAAGTGGACTTTGAGCAAACTACTGCGCAGGCGTTCCAATATCGGCTGCAGTGGGGTTGGAGCTGCCAGGACATCAGCGCCGCCGACAGCGGCCTTACGCAACTGAGAGCTGAGACTGTCGTCCATGCGTGCCACAGTGTCGCGCACGGTATTTTTCAATGTTTCAAGGGTGCTCTCCTGCGTAGCGCTGTTGATCAGAATCGACAGTGGGTTCTTGAGGCTGTGAGCCAGATCCGCCAACGCGTTTCTGTGCCGCTCCAATTGCCGGCGGCCGGTCCTGATCAGATGGTTGAGGTTCAGTACCAGAGGTTGCAGTTCTGTAGGTTGGCGTTCGCTTAAATACTCGCGCGTGCCTTGCTCGATCTCAGCCAGTTCCTGGGCCAGCTTACGTAACGGCCGCAGACTCCAGGCCAGGATCAGGCCCTGCACTGCCAGCAGCATCAACGATGCCCCGGTTAACCAGAGAAACAGGCTATGGCGAAAATCGGTCAGGCGTTGGGCAAATGTCGTGCGGCTTTCGGCGACATGCAAAATGTAATCCCGGCTGCCGGTCTTGTTCAGTTCCCAGCGGATCCGATAGCTGAGCGCGAACACCCCGTCAGTGCTATTAGCTGGCGCATCGTCACGACGGATGGGAGATTGTGAAAAAACAGCCTGACCCGGTTCGGGCGCCCCCGGAAATTCAATGCGGATCCCCAACATAGAACGCGATTTCCATAACGGTTTCAGATCCTCTCGATCAATGCGTGCATATAAGCCCGACCCGGGTACTGAGTAATTTGGATCCGGTAAACTGCGCGGTAAAGTGAGTACATCGTGGTTAATTTCGGCGGCGGCCAGCAGCGCGTAAATACGACTTTGCAGGCGGTCGTTAATTTGCGCCCGGGCCGCAGCCTGGAAAATCTGATCCAGGGCCAGGCCGGTCACACCGAGAAACACAGCGAGCACTAATGTGGCGGCAATAATCAGCCGACTGCGCAGGGCATACATTCAGGTAGTGTTATGCAGGCGATAACCACGGCCGCGCAGGGTTTCGATTGGTTTCAGAACCTGTTGTGGATCGAGTTTTTTACGCAACCGCCCGACCACGACTTCGATAACGTTACTGTCGCGTTCCAGATCCTCCGCATAGACATGTTCAGCGAGCTCGGTCTTGGAGATGACTTTGCCCGCATGCAACATCAAATATTCGAGAAGTTTGTATTCAAAGGCGGTTAGATCCAGCAACCGCTGCTGGCAGTGAACTTCCTGGCTGCGGGTATCGAGGACGATGGGCCCGCACTGCAGCCTGCTTTGGGTCCAACCCGCGGAGCGACGCACCAAGGCCCGCAGACGGGCCAGCAGTTCTTCGCTGTTGAAAGGTTTAACGAGGTAGTCGTCCGCACCGGCTTCGAGGCCGTTGACTTTGTCCTGCCAACGGTCCCTGGCAGTTAAAATCAGTACCGGGAATCTGCGCTCAGCGGTGCGCCATTTTCGGATCACCTCGATTCCGGACAATTTCGGCAAACCGAGATCCACCACAGCTACATCGAGGGGGTACTCCATGCCCATGTAGTGTCCTTCAATGCCATCGCCGGCCTGATCAACAGCATAACCCTGGGCTTGCAGCTGTTGACTGATCTGCTCGCGCAACAGCGCTTCATCTTCGATCACCAGAATCCGCATGATGGCCCGGACCTAACGCAAAGTGCCGCTCGTTGCATCGACCAGCAGTACCCGAACCCGGCCACCTCTGGCCAGTACTTTGACCCGATAGGCCGGGCCATTGTCGGTGCGAACACGTCGCACTGTCAGTACCCGGCCACCGGTGGCGCGGCGTGCGGCCCGTGCCGCACCATTGGCGCCGATATCCGAATTTTGTACTTTCAGCAAGCGGCTGTCAGCAGACCGGTGAACTGTGGCTGCCGGTACAGGCACCATGAACATGGACAGCAGCAGGGCAATAAAATGAATACGTCGGCAGTGACACATAAACAGTTATCTCAGACAGGTACAGAACGCTGCTTCAGTATAAGACCTGAGGCGTTGCCTTGACAGGTCCATCGCGCCACCGGCTGGCGGGCAGTCAATAGGTTGGCACGACCTGTACTTCGACCCGTATTTTGTCACCGGGCGCACGGTTCATTCGCGTGGTATAGGTACGGCCGTTATAACGATATTTGACCCGGTAACCATCCGCGCGTTCCTCGGACCGGTAACTGTTGGTCGTTTGGCAGCGGGTTTCAGTGGTGGTATAGCTGTAACCGGGGTTTGCGTAACGGCGCTGTCGATCTGAATGATCCCTGCCGATTGAGCCGCCGAGCAACGCACCTGCCACGGTCATCAGGGTATTGCCTGTGCCCTTACCGAAACGATTGCCAATGACCCCACCAGCGACGCCACCAATGATGTGTGGGGTATAGGACTGATAACCGCCATAGCCCCGGCCAGGCTCGTTATGTACCACTTGCTCATCCCAGCACTGGCGCTGGGGAACAGCGACCTGAACATTGCGATAGATCGGCGTGACTTTGAGAACCTTGGCATAATCGGAGTACTGGTCGTGCTCATAACGGCCTTCGCCATCCCTGCCGTATCCCGGGGAGGCGCTGGCGCCAGCACTGATCAGTGCGGCAAGCAGCGCAGCACTTAAAACTGTAGTGCGTCGGGAGAAAATTTGATTCGTTGTCATGAGCGTGATCTCCAGTGAAAATCAAAATACAAAGCGATATTTACCAATGGGCGTTACTTTAAAACACGTTGGCTGAATCGAAGCTGAACGGTGCATTAAGATCCCCAGATTCAGCGTGCTAACCGTGGTGCGGCGAACGGACGGCCTATGCAGTTGCGCATTACACGGTAAGGTTGCCCATAGCGCGGCCGCACAATTATGACGTCACAGTTCCTGATACGTCGGCTATGACGCTTTTGGTGAAAGTAGCGGCGCCCGTAGCGATCGAAGTAGACGGATGGATTGCGCAAAAATCGTTGCCCGTAACGATTGTAGTAATACGGTGGCGCAGGTCCGTAGTGGTTGGAGCGATACCAGGAGCGCTGCGGATGGCCGCCGTTACTGATGCTGATGCTTAACCCGGCCATAGCGCTGCCGATGGGGAGTAATATCAGCGTCAGGCTGAGTGCGAATATCTTGAAAACGTTGCCGGGTTGCTGCATGTTGGTCACCTGGAAATTGATTCTGGGACCAGAATAGATGAGCAACAATGAACGCAAACTGAATTCGGCAGCGCTATGACGAATACCAACACCAACACCAACACCATGTGGGCCGTCGTAACCACGGGTAATGGTGGCTACGATAAACTGGAGTACAGGCAGGTTCCAATCCCGCATCTGGACGCGGGTGAAGTGCTGTTAAAAGTTCTCGCCGCCGGGGTCAATAACACAGAGATCAATACTCGACTGGGTTGGTATTCAGCGGCAGTTGAAACCGATACCGCATTAGCGGCGCAAAAAGCGCAGGAAAAGCCCCAGGTCCGGGCCGATGGTGGCTGGAATGCAGCAACACCTTTCCCGTTCATCCAGGGCACGGATTGTTGTGGCCGGGTCATCGACATTGCTCCGGATGTTGATGAACGCTTACTCAGGTCGAGGGTTCTGGTACGCCCCTGTATGCGGGTGGCAGGATTTGAATCCCTGGACAATATCTGGATGGGATCTGATTTCGACGGCGCCTTTGCACAGTTTGTGAAAGTTCCAGCCAATGAAGTTTTTGTTGTGGAATGTGATTGGAGTGACGCTGAACTCGGCTCTTTACCCTGTGCCTATGGCACAGCGGAAAACATGCTGCATCGTGCCGCTGTGACAAGCAATGACCGGGTTCTTGTTACCGGTGCCTCGGGCGGGGTGGGATCGGCCAGTGTCCAGTTGGCGAAGCGGCGTGGAGCCAGTGTGACGGCCATTGCCGGCGCGGCAAAGATGCAACAAGTGGCTAGTCTTGGTGCCGACCAGGTGATTTCCAGAGATGATGACCCGCTGCTGAACCTGGGTGAAAATTCAATGGACGTGGTCGTTGATAATGTGGCCGGGTGCGGTTTTGCGACAATGCTTAAAGTGCTTGGACGTGGCGGCCGATATGTTTCCTCCGGGGCCATCGCCGGGCCACTGGTAAATCTAGATATGCGGACCATGTACTTGAAGGATATTTCTCTATTGGGTTGTACTGCCTGGGACGAGCCGGTGTTCGCTAACCTGGTGTCTTACCTCGAACGAGGCGAATTGAAGCCTCTGGTTGCGAAGACATTTTCCTTGGAGCAGATTGCACAGGCGCAGCGTGAGTTTTTATTGAAAAAACACATGGGCAAGTTTGTATTGATTCCTCCAGATTGAGTAAATCGTGTGTAAAAGATCGACATGATCAGCGCAGAATCATCGCCAATGTCTATAAACATCACATTTGACAAACATACCAACGTGTTGATCGCCACGGCTTGCGGCACCTTTGACGCAGAGGTTGATGCGGTGTCTGATCGTGAAATCGCTGCTGCCTGCAAAGCTGGCGGTTACCGTCAAGTCCTGGTTGATATCAGGCGCTGCCTTTATGCAACAGGCTATCGATAATTGCATCCATCCCGGGTGACTGCCCGGCATCTTTAAAGCTTTCGAGACGTTGGTATATTTCGGCACTGGCGCGGTGGAAGCCATCCGGCAGCCCCGCCGCCTGGAAACTGTCCGCTATCTCATGCATCTCGGCAATCCAGCGCCATGCTTTGTAGGCGTTACCAGTCGTTCGAGTCTCGGATTTTTCCCTAAGCCCCGGTTGTGATCGATCCCATTCCCGCAGCAGAGCATCCTCGACATGTTCGTGCTGCGCCAATGCTCTGATGTTGCCCAGCAAAGCGGCGTAGCCTTTGGTCCATGCGCCATAACAAATTTTTAATGCCGAGGCATCGGTGAGGCCGCCTTCCAGGGCGATGGCTTCCAGCAGTGTGCCGGAAAATAACGTGCTAACATTTGCTGCACTGGGGCCGGACAGATACAGGCGGGTGCTGCCCGCGGTACGTGCCGGAGGACCAATGATGCCACCATCAATATAGTCCACGCCCGGCGGCAGGGCCGCTTTGACTTCCATGCTACGTTGCGGGGATATCGCATTAGCATCGACATACAGACCACTGTAGCGGCATTCAGCAACATGAGTTGCGACAGATACTGCAGCATGCGGCGGGCAAACGCTGATGATGAGATCGGATGCGGCACAAAGCTCAGCAAGGGTATTCACTGCGCTCAGCCCTGCCTGTTCAGCCCGTGTGCAACTTGCAGGGCTGCGCTGCTGTCGTGCCCACAGGACAGTGTGACCCGCTTGTACAGCAGCAGCACCGATGCTTGCTCCCATGTCACCGGGGTGCAGCAGGCCAATGGATTTCGCCTTCATCGTAAATTCCTCTATGGGTTCTGCAGGGAATTCGGTACTTGACCGGTCGGAGGTAGGGGAATGTCTAGTTCAGTCATGATTTCACGCGCTCGATCCGGGTAATCAGTAATAATTCCATCAACACCCAGTTTCATTAATCGACGCATATCCGTAACTTCGTTGACGGTCCAGACCCATACCTGTAAGCCAAAGTCATGGGCTGTGCCAAGGCAGGCCGCATCGATATTGTGGTAGTCCGAAGACCATATCCGGCAACCCGTGGCGTGAACCATTTTCGGTAGATTCTGTGCATAATCCCGTATCTGATAGTCTCCCGTCCACGGAGAGTCCGTACCGTTTCGCGCATGAATGGTGTCCCAGTCGCTACGTTCAGAGGTCAACAGTGCGCACGGAAGTTCTGGTTGTCGCGAATGCGCATACAGAACCGCCTGCCACTGAAAGCTTTGCAGGCAACTGCGATGTAGCATGTTGCGGCTTTTTAGCACATCAATAATGGCGTCACAAAGTTCCTGCGGCGTGGGATCCTGGGGCTTGATGCGGGGGTCCGGTTTCATTTCAATGATCAGACGTAACTGGGAATTGCCAGATGCCTGCGCCAGATCGATGACTTCATCCAGACTGGGGACAAGTTCCGCCGTGCCAGTGCGTTGCTGTGGAAATAATTGCGCGTATTCGCTGCCCGGGCGAGGTCCTGCCAGACGGTAATGACGCAGAGCGTCGAAGGTCATATTACGGATGGGTGCGGAAGGAGATTGCAACCAATGCCCTTGATCATCCTGAGTGGCTTCAGGATTTAAACAAGGGTCATGATGCACCACGACCGTATCATCACTACTCAGATACACATCCAGTTCCAGCGCAGTTACGCCAAGCGCCATTGCCCGGCTGAAACTGGCCAGAGTGTTTTCCGCGACCAGGCCACGGGCACCTCGATGTCCGATAAGTTCCATGACACGATTCTAGCGTAAATTGCCGCAGGCAGTCTGGATGCGCATACAGGCTTGTTCTATCTGGGAGTCATCGGCGGCGTAGGAGATACGGAAAAAGGGTGACAGGCCGAAAGCGGCGCCATGCACGGCAGCAACCCCCTGGTTGTCCAGCAGGTAGGAGGAAAAATCTGCATCTTTCTCCAGTATTTTACCCTCCGGTGTTTTACGCCCCATCAGTTTGCTGCAATCGATATACAGATAGAAGGCGCCCTTGGGTGGTGCGCAATGCAGTCCCTGGCTCTGATTTATAATGGACAGAGCGAGATCCCGGCGTCGTAAAAAGCGGGCAGTGTGTTCGGCAATGAAGGACTGATCCCCTTCAAGGGCGGCGATGCCTGCCCATTGGGCGAGCGTGTTAACGCCGCTGGTGGACTGTGACTGGATTTTGCTCATGGCTTTGATGAGTTCCCTGGGCGCCGCCGCATAGCCGAGGCGCCAACCGGTCATGCAATAGGCTTTGGAAAACCCATTCATGGTCAGGGTCCGTTCGTATAAATCGGGTGCCACCTGTGCCATGGTGCTGAACTGGATACCGTCGTAGACGATATGCTCGTAGATGTCGTCACTCAAAATCCAGACCTGTGGATGGGCACGTAAAACCTCAGCCAGCGCAGCGAGATCAGCCGCTTCCATGACGCCACCTGAGGGATTATTGGGGTTATTCAAAATCAGCCACTTGGTCTTGTCAGTAATAGCCGCTTCAAGGGCCTGGGCAGAGAGTTTGAAGCCGTTGTCTGGATCGGTTTGAACTTCGACCGGTCGGCCCTGATTAAGCAGTACCATGTCCGGGTAACTCACCCAGTAAGGCGTCGGGATGATGACTTCGTCGCCGGGATCCAGTGAGGCGACCAGAGCGTTATAAATCGCCTGCTTGCCACCGGCTGTCACCAGGATTTGATCGGCGCTGTAATCGAGGCCGTTTTCGCGTTTGAGTTTGCCGCAGATTGCTTCGCGTAATTCCAGGATTCCGCTGACATGAGGATACTTTGTCTCATTGCGATTCAAGGCATCTATAGCCGCCTGTTTGATGTTTTGCGGTGTGTCGAAATCTGGCTCACCGGCGGACATGCGAATGATATCGCGGCCCTGGCGCTCGAGCTCAATGGCCAAGTTGCTGATGGTGGTGGTCGGGGATGCCTTGACGTTGCTCAGGTGTCTGGCGACGATGCTCATAAGCGTTTTCCTTGCATGTAGAGGACAATGACAATAACGGCAGTATAGCTCGACTTTGGATCTGCCAAACCCGGGTCAATCCGGAAATTTTCCCATAAATTGCTCGAGATCCGCCTGGTAACCGAACAGTGCCGGCAGGCCGCCGGTGTGCATGAAAATCACTTTTTGCCCGGGCGCAATGACGCCGGATGCAACCAGCGCCATGAGGCCAGCCATGGCTTTGCCGGTATACACCGGATCCAGCATCAGACCTTCGAGTGTCGCCGCCTGGTGGATGGCCTGGTAGGTGGCATCGTTGAGCTTGCCATAGCCCGGTGCCAGCACACTGTCATAGGTTTGGATGTCCGTATCGGTGACCCGTCCTGCCAGATTCAGCAGTTCACAAATTTCCCGGGTCCGCTGTTGCAGACGTGGGTATTGCTGCGCGGCCGGGCGACGCACGCAAATTCCATACACCGGCAATGTGTGACCAAGGGCGCGTAAGCCCGTGAGCAATCCGCCGTGAGTCAGGCCACTGCCAGAGGCCACTACCACAGCATCAAAGCTAAGTTGCTCTGCTTGCCATTGTTGGTGCAACTCTTGCGCCCCACGCACATAACCCAACGCACCAAGCGGCCGGTGATCGGTTCCCAGATGGATGACATAGGGGTTTTGTCCCTGTTCGCGGAGTTTTCCGGCCAGTTCGTCCATGGCTCGATCCGCTGCGCCTTCATCTTCGCCAACCTGGAAGCTGTGCAAGTGTGCGCCGAGCAGGCGATCGAGCAGAACATTGCCTGAATTACGGTAATTCAGATCCGAATTCGCGACACGTTCTTCAAGTTGGATATGTATTTGCATGCCGAGTTTGCGTGCCGCTGCGGCAGCCATACGGACAAAGTTGGACTGAACCGCACCCGTAATGAGGGCAGTGTCGGCTTGCTCCTCACGGGCCTGACCGAAGTAATACTCCAACTGCCGGGCTTTGTTGCCTCCAAAAGCCAGTCCGGTGCAATCATCGCGCTTGACATAAAGATCAATTCCCAGGGCTCGACCCAGATTGGGTGCCGGTTCGAGGGGGGTTGGGCAATGGCCCAGTGGTGTGCGGGGATAGTCGGCCAGAGCCGGAATTGATTTTATCGGGTCAGACATGATCGAGTAGCTCCAGAATGCTTTTGCTGAAAAGAGATAAGCCCATTACCAGGAGCAGGCCCAGCAGTACGTTGCTGAGTACGCGCTCTGGCAGTCGGCGTTTGATGAAAAATCCGAGGACAGTGCCAATCACGAGGGCAACTGCCAAATCCAGACTTGCCATGAGGACATGGTTCCATTCCAGGCCTCGCAGGGCGTGAGCGAGTAAAGCGAGGCTATAGGATAAAACGAACAGGGCGCGTAGTGTGGCGCGGATTTGTTTGGCCTTGATGCCATTACGGGCCAGGGCCCACATGGCTACTGGACCGGGCATCGCCAGACTTGAGGCCATCAGGCCCGAGAAGACACTTGCCAATGGTAGTGCTGCAGGATGGGCCTGGCGAAATATACCCGTTTTTTTGTGTTGGTGACGGCTGTAGAAAAGCTGGGTTGCACACAGACTGATGGCGATCGCCGCGAATAGCTTCAGTCCGGTGAGATTCAACATCGCAATGAGCATTAAGCCGACGGGCATACCGATAATGGTGCCCAGCGTCAGGGTTTTTAGAGATGGCCAGTGAATTTCACGGGTTTCACCCGGAAGTAGCAGAATGGAAATACACAAATTCAGGATAATTGCGACCTGGATCGCGGATTTGGACCCCATGACCAAAATAAGCGCCGGACCGACGATCATCCCGAGGCCAACGCCGGTTGCCGATTGCAAAGTAGCGGCGAGCAGCACAGCCGCCTGGGCGATGAGCCAGTGGAATTCAGTCATTGGGTGATTCGATTTTAGCGCCGCAACACTACTGTGTGGCTCGCTACGGTGTGTCCGTTGAGTATGAGATGTCAGGTGGTGATGATAGCATTTTTCACATTAGTGCTGGAATAATCAGGCAAAGTGTCTAAGCTTGGTGTGTAAGTTATTGTAGCGGCCCGTGCCGTTTGTCCACGTTAGTTCAGGCCCGGGGTCAGGCTATGCCGCCACAGTCCAGTCGCCTTCTTGAAATAGATGCCTTCGATTTTGTTCCAGGACGTATTCTGGCTGGAAAATACGAAGTGGTCCGCCAACTGGGCCGGGGTTGGGAAAGCGAGGTTTACCTGATCCGGGAGTTGAGTACCAGCATAAAGCGTACCGCAAAATTTTTCTTTCCGCGCCGTAATCCAGGCGGGCGAACGGTCCATTTCCATGCCACCAAACTGCACAAACTGCGGCATCTGCGGATCCTGATTCAATACCATACGCAGGAGACGATCCGTTTCAAAGGGGAAAAAATTACCTTTCTGGTCTCTGATTTTGTCGAAGGTGAACTCCTCAGCCGCTTTCTGGCACGCCAGCGCGGCGGCCGCCTGAGCGCATTTCCTGCCATGCATCTGCTCTATGCGTTGGTCTGTGGATTGGACTCGATACACAAGCTCCATGAATACCATGGTGATCTGCACACCGACAACATCATTGTCCAACGCTATGGTTTGACCTTTGAACTCAAGTTGCTGGACATGTTCAATTGGGGGTCGCCGAAGCGGGCCAACCTGCAACATGATGTGGTTGAAGCCATCCGTATTTTTCACGAGG
>CAZAWX010000123.1:6301-10797 GCA_964488985.1 uncultured Ectothiorhodospiraceae bacterium | reverse complement strand
AAAAACAATCCAGTATGTGTTGCTAACACATCGCCATTGGTTAAGTCGAAAATAGAAACAATGCCAACATGTACGCCGGTATTCAGGTCTTTCTTTGTGCTGGCTACTCTCCAAGTAACTGCGTACCTGCTGATAGGTTTAAATGCATGCGTATAATCATAGTCAGTATTGCTAGAGTTAACTTTGATTGTTGTGTAGTCTTTTTCTGTTTCTTTAATCTCTATGTACTGATATTGAGGAGTTGAGGAGGATAAATACAGTAGCATCGGATATTCTGCTTCTTCATTAGTATGATGATACGGATCATCCGGAATGTCTCTCTCACGCAACCGACTATACAAATCACGTTTGTCTCTCGTCCGCGCAATTAAAAACCCCTTCACATTCTTAACAGTCTTGTAAATCTTTTCACCAGCAATTTCATCGCAGCGTTTCTTGAAATATCTATCCGGGGCGGTCTCCCATTGAATTCTAAAATATAGTGCAATAGGGAACGATAAAACGATGAGCAGAATCGTTCGCAGCAGGTAGGGGCGTTTCTTTTTGCCCGGAATGCCCTGTTGTCTGTTGACGTTGCGGGGGTTCATGAAAAGGCCCTGATATTGTCAGATAGTGGCCCAGTTCGTTCGCCTAAGAGTCCGTGTAAAATTGTCATCACCGTTCTCTGGCACTGTCGTGCAGGCCTTTAAGCAAAGGACTCAACAAAAAATCAATTAACTTTCGGCGGCCGGTTTTGATTTCCACTTGTACAGACATTCCAGGGAGTACGGGCAGTGTTTTGTCATCCAGTTTAAAAGCAGTTTGATCCAGGGATACATGGGTCACAAATGACCAGCCGAGATCTTTTTGTGCCACAGCGTCTTTGGAGATTGTTCTTACCTGGCCGTTGAGGGTGCCGAACTTGGTAAAGGGATAGGCGTCTACTTTGATTTCTGCGGACTGCCCCTCGTTGACGAAACCAATGTCTTTGTTCTCCAAGAATGCTTCCACTTCGATCGATTCTGATTCCGGGACAATGATCAGCAGTTTTTGGGCTGCCGTAATGGCACCGCCGATGGTATTGACGGCCAACTGTTGTACGACGCCTGTTACCGGGGCGCGTATGGACTGGTGTTGCTGGGTTTGCTGATTGCGTGCCAGGGCCTGGGTTAAGGCGTTTAAGCGATCTGTCCGTTCAGATTG
Source organism: uncultured Ectothiorhodospiraceae bacterium (assembly GCA_964488985.1). Classification (GTDB taxonomy): domain Bacteria; phylum Pseudomonadota; class Gammaproteobacteria; order HK1; family HK1; genus CAZAWX01. The sequence continues at coordinate 9,615 of CAZAWX010000123.1, read as the reverse complement.
CTCCTGGATGATGCTGGTTCGAAACTGTGCGATGGCATTGCTCAGGGCTTCGTTGGCCTGAATGATGGCGGCGTCAGTTTCCCGGCGTTGGTGTTTGAGAGCCAATAAATCCTGTTGCCGTTCTATGCGTTCCTGTTCCAGGGCGAGGTAATCGGATTTGGCGATAAATTGCTTGCCGCTGAGTTGTTTGACGGCTTGTACACGTTCTAAAACCAGCGGTAATATTTTACGTTGTTTCTTGATGTTCTCATCAATGACTTGTTGTTCAGCCTGTTTGCGTTGCGTTTCCGCTTGGTAGCGTTTGATTGAACTGCTGTGTTGTTGCCATTGGGCGTGAAATAGATTGCTTTCCAACTGCCGTGTCTTTGCCATGGTGGCTGGATTAAATTTTAGCTTGGACCGGGCCGGGTTGACTGCTGAAGCTGGACTGTCGAGGTATTCAAACAATGTCTCGATTCGTGTCATAGCGGCTAAATGGCTTTGTTGTTCATGCAGTAACCGGGAACGCTCAGCAGAGGATTCCGCTCCATTGAGTTGAATTAATACGTCACCCGCTTTCACGCGTTGACCCTCTTTAACGCGGATGTCCTCGATGGCGCCGCTGATCAGGGACTGGACAATTTTACTGCGACCGTTGGGTATGACCTGGCCTCGGGCAACGGCAACGATATTGATTTCGCCGAGGCTCGCCCAGATGATGGCAATGACAAAAAACAAGATGATGGTGAGCAAGATTGCCCGTCCGAGCGGTGAAGGAGGTGTCTCGGCGATCTCAATCGCTGCGGGTAGAAACTGTGTTTCTTCACGCGCCCGTGAGGACGAGTTGTGGTTGCTCATGCCTCGGCCCCTGTCGTCGCCGGTGACACATCCACGAACCCTGTGGTTGCGTGTTGGTACGCATGGAGGCGGGCATAGATCCCGCCCTGGTCGAGTAATTGCTGATGGGTGCCGTCTTCTGCAATGCGACCTTGTTCCATGACCAGAATACGATCAACGTTACGCACGGCAGATAGACGATGCGCAATGATCAAAACAGTTCTGCCCTTGGTGATCATGCGCATGTTATCTTGAATGCACCGTTCCGATTCGTAATCCAAAGCGCTTGTTGCTTCATCAAATATTAAAATTCGGGGTTGCGTCACCAGTGAGCGTGCAATCGCGATACGTTGACGCTGGCCGCCAGACAGATTCGCGCCCTGTTCCACCACCAGCGTGTCATAGCCATGGGGCGTTGCCATAATAAAATCGTGGGCCCCGGCAAGTTGTGCGGCGCGGATGATTTCTGCCATCGGCAGCCCCGGGGCTGCCAGGGCAATATTGTCGCGGATGCTGCGATTGAACAGGCGGTTTTCCTGGAGTACGACCCCTATTTGGCGCCGTAACCAGGCAGGATCGATAAGACTTAGATCGACTTCATCAATCAGCACACGTCCGGAAGCAGGTGTATACAGGCGTTGTATCATTTTCGCCAGCGTGCTTTTGCCGGAACCGGAGCGACCGACGATACCAATGACCTGGCCAGCATGAATCTCCAGATCGATGTCACTCAGAACGTCGCTGGCATCGGCCTGATAACGAAAGCGTAAATGCTCGAAACGGATTTGGCCGCTGATATCCGGCAGGGCAGTACGGCTTTGGAAATGCCCGGGTTCTGGTGGCGTATTTAATATGTCGCCCAGACGTTGCAGGGAAATCCCGGCCTGCTGAAAGTCCTGCCAGAGTTGCGCCAGGCGCAGTACAGGTTGCGCTACCCGCGCCGCCAGCATGTTGAACGCGACCAATTGTCCTACGCTGAGACTGCCCTCCATAACCTGGCGGGCACCGATCCAAAGAATGATCACCACCGTTAATTTATGGATGAGTGAGGCGCCTTGATTGGCGATGATTCCCAGAACTGTTGATTTGAAGGTCGCCTGTACGTAGCCGGCAAGTTGTTCTTCCCAGCGTTGCTGCATCTGTGGCTCAATGGCCATGCTCTTTAATGTTTCAACATTGCTCACTGATTCGACAAGAAAGGCCTGATTATCTGCCCCGCGGTTAAATTTTTCGTGCAAACGGGCGCGTAGCACCGGGGTGATAAAAAACGCCAGCAGGATGTAGCAGGGAATGGCCGCCAGCACAATGCTGCACAACAGTGGGCTGTAGGCGTACATCACAACCAGGAACACAATGGTGAACAGTAGATCAACCACCACGGTCAGCGCCGAGGAGGTGATGAAGTTACGAATCGTGTCAAGTTCCCGTACCCGGGCAACGGTGTCGCCGACACGTCGAGCCTCAAAATAGGCAAGCGGCAATGCCAGTACATGCCGGTACAGCTTTGCGCCGAGACTGACATCAATACGGTTTGTGGTATGGCTGAAAACGTAACTTCTCAGGCCACCGAGAATGACATCAAAAACCGATACAGCCAGTAGCCCAACACCCAGCACATTGAGTGTTGTCAGCCCTTTGTGAACCAATACCTTGTCGATAATGACCTGAAAGAATAAGGGCATGATGAGCGCAAATAATTGCAGACAAAATGAGGCGAGAAGAATTTCCGCAAACAGGCGACGATATTTATACAGTGCGGGAATAAACCAGTGCAGATTAAAAGCGGAGGCCTTGTGCAGGAATCCTTTGCGGCGGGCCATTAAGATGAGCTGCTCGTTCCAGCAATTTTCAAATTCACTGCGGGACAGCATCTTTGCAGTCCTGCTCGACGGTGACTGCACAAGCACTTGGTCATCGTCTATCTTGGCGAGGATGAAAAACTCACCTGTGCGGGAGATGGCAATGGCCGGTAGCGGGGTGCTTGGCAAGCGTTGCCAATGGCTTTTAATGCACTTGGCCTTGAGTCCTAATTGTCGTGCTGCAAGGAGTATCTGGCGGGTTTGGAATGGACTGCCGGTGGGGGAAAACGAGTGTTTCAATTGCTCGGGGTCGACGGCGATCCCCTGGAATCGTGCCAGCATCGCCAAGCATATCAACCCGCTGTCAGCCTCGATTTGCTCCTGCGCCGAGTCCGGCATCGCCCCCACCCCCTTTATACAGCACACTTATGAAATGCGCATTAGGGTGGAGACTGCCTGAAAACTTAGCGTGTGAATAGAGTGTTTGTAGGCGGAACGGAAACATCTTGTAAACACATTGTGATGTTTTGTGAAGTAATGTTTAGCAGATGTAAAGAATTCTTAACAAACACATCGTTATTTCACTCGATTATACTAATAAACAGTAGGTTAGCCGTTTAATATGAAGTGAAATCATGGTGGAGAAATTCGATAAAATAGTCGCGAATTAAATGCGTATTTACGGTTCAAATTACAATT
>CAZAWX010000123.1:0-6201 GCA_964488985.1 uncultured Ectothiorhodospiraceae bacterium | reverse complement strand
GGTTCAAATTACAATTAAAGAGCGTGATCGAATATCCAGCGAAGTTGCACCGTGTATTTATCACTCATACCGAATATACAGGGCATCGATGTTGCCCTGTCGCATCCCGTTTTCGATTCCAGGCTAGCCGATCGAATTTGCCGCCAGACACAAGTTGCGTAACTTTTGCACGGCCAGATCACGTCCAAGCAAGCCAAGACCGCAATCCGGTGCGCCGATAAGACGGTCCTGATCGATGTGTTCCAGGGCTTGCATGATCCGCTCACGAATTTCTTCGATGCTTTCGACATGGCTCTTGGCAATGGCAACGACACCGAAGATTACGGTGGTGTGTTGGAACAGATCGAGGAGGGATAAATCGTTATGACGGTGTGCATCTTCCAGGGAGACGGCCTGGATGGAGGACGCATCCATGGCCCGGGCCAGTTGCAGATAGGATTCTTTCGGGGCTTTTGGATAATTGGGATTATCCAGACGATCAGGATAGCCACAACACATGTGCATGGTTCGGGTGACTGAATCAGGGCAGCCGTGAAAGGCACGCTCAAGATTATCCAGTCCATAGTCCAGGGCCACATCGGCCTGGCGGGCGAACAGGGGTTCATCAATCTGAATATGCCGGCATCCTGCTTCAGCAAGGGCTTTAACTTCATAATTCAGAGCATCGGCCAGAGCCGCTCCCAGGCGGCGGGGATCGTGGTAGTGATGGTCGACGGTGGTGTTGGCAATGGTCATGGGACCGGGCAGGGTTATCTTCACCGGCCTGTCGGTGAAGCTTTGGGCGATGCGGTAATCGGTATCGAGAAAATGTTCCCGGGTTTTAATGTCAGCAACAATGCCGGGTAATTTTGCCCGGTAGGTGCCACCGCGAACGTCCTTCTCGGTCAGATGTTCAAAATCAAAGCCATCCAGGTGGCGGCAATGATAATGAATATAATTTTCTCTGCGGATTTCACCATCGGTGGGAATAGCGATACCGGCACCGGCCTGATCCTCAATCGCATCTTTGGTACCGCGGCAGAAAACGGCCTCAGCACCCTCACCGAGGGCTTCCACTGCTTCGGCCCAACCCGCGGTCGGGTTGGCGGTGTCGGGGTTATAAAACCAGTCGGGTACCGTTACGTAATCAGGTTTGGGGTACGCGCCAATGGTGGTGGTCAGGATCGGCATAGTTGAACTTCCTGTGAGGTTGACTTGAGTGAGGTTGACTTGAGTTGTAAAGAGAATGTTAGACCGGTTTTGTGGAAAATTCGTATGGCGTCAAGCGCGCTTGAATTTATTCACGTATTCCGTGCGTACGTTTACGTACCATTGTGGTTCTTTGGGCCATGTCCACAGATTGCTGAGGGAATCGCCAGGGTAGGCTGTGGCAAAATTGCTCCTGTACGCCGCGCCGGCATAACGATCTGCACCCATTGTGGCGGAGTTGTGGCCGTGGCCATCGATTGCCAATGCGGAGGCTTTGGGTTCGCAGGAGAAGTTCAGGAACGCATAGACGGCATCGATATTTTCTGCCGCTGTTGACAGGGCCATACCATTTATCCACGCCAAAGCGCCTTCTTTTGGTGCCTGGTAGGTCACGGGTTTGCCCGCTGCACGTAGCTGCAAGGCTGGGCTGTCCATGGTTTGGCCAACCACGACACCGTTATTCATGAAACCATTTTTCTGCTCATCCCTATCATTCCAGAAGTGCCTGATCTGAGCTTTATTCCTGATGCAGAAGGCGGTGACTTGCGTCCAGATGACGCGCATGGTTTTTTCATTGCCATAGGCACGATTCATGGCGCCAGGTTCAAGTTCACCGGTGGTTTCCATGTACAGTCCTGCACCAAGCATGCCTGAATGGGGCCGGATCATGGCCTTGCCCTTTACATCGGGGTTCCAGATATTGCCATAGCTGGGGACTGCGCCTTTGGGAGAATATTTATCTGTGCGCCAGGCCACTGCTTCTGTCCCCCAGTTCTGGGGCAGCCAATGGGCGCCTTTGCCGCCAAAGTTCCATTCTTCATCGCCCACTTTGAGCATGGCAGGGTTGATGTTTTTTAAATTGATGATGCGGCTTTTATCGAAAGGTTGCAGCAGGCCGAGGCCGCCCCATTGCGGTGAGTGCATGTGGGTCGGGCTGCAGATGTCGATTCCACGGCCTTTGCTGGCCTGCATTTTGTGGATAATTTCTGCGTTTGACGTCACGCCATGATGGTTAATCTTGATACCGGTTTTCTTGGTAAACGCGCGTTTAAAGGTGTCGGGCAGGTAGTCTGACCACATCAGTATGTTGACACTGCCAGAGGATGCAAGGGCAGCGGGGCTGATGATCCAGGGCCCTGCCGCAGCCGCTGTAGCGATGGCACCAGCGCCTTTCAGCACGGCACGGCGTTTAATTTTGGTGCGTCGTTTCCTCATAGTGCTCATCCCGGGGTTCGCTATTATTTTAAGCGATCCAGTGACGTATTTGTGCTTGCGGCAGCGATTTTCCTAATGCGTTGACGTCCTGTGCAGTTCCACGTGCCCGGGACGACCCCGGAGTCTCCTTCGACCAGAGCCCTTAGGGTGTCAGCGGGCCTGATGGGAGGATAATTATTGGGGTTTGGCGCTTTGCGTGCCGTTCGATTGGCCGTTTTTACGGCGAAACCGACTGGCAATGCCGGTAAGAAACGGTGATGCCCGCGGTGTCATGGTGCCGTAATAGCGTTGTTCTTCCAACGGCATGGCTTCGCGTTGAAGCATGCGGTAGAGGCCAAATACTGTTACCAAAGCGTGGATCAGAGCGAGAAAAATCAGGAACCCGACCGGACCCAGCGTGTCCATCAACGCGGCACTGGTGATGGGCCCCAGTGAGGCGCCCAGGCCACTCGCCAGCACCAGACTTGCGCTGGCCGCAACCATCTGCCGGGGTTGCAGGAAATCATTGGTATGGGCGATTAACAGTGAATACAAAGGCATGGAAATCCCACCATAAAGAAACATCAGACCGATAAAGAGTGGCGATGCCTGATGGCTCCAAAGGCTTGCCATGAAAATGACTACAGCGGACAAAACGCTGGTGGCGACAATGATCCGGCGCCGGTCAAAGCGATCGGAAAGCCGGCCAATTGGCCACTGAAATATAATGGCGCCAAGGGTAATGCCGGTCAGTAATATGGAAATTTCTTTGACCGAAAAGCCATTTCTGTAACCATATACAGCCCCCATGCCGAACACCGTTCCCTGAGTCATACCGGTGGCGAACATACCAACCAATCCAAGTGGTGAGACCTGATAGAGCTTGAACAGGCTAAACGAATCCGGTGCGTTGAAGTCGGGTGCTCTGCCTGCGCTGAGTAAGATCGGCACCATGGCCATCGAGACCAATACTGAAATCAGCACAAACAACTCAAAGCCCTTCGGATCGGCCACGTTCAACAGTAATTGCCCAAACGATAATCCGCCCAGTACGATCACCATATAGACCGATAACAACTGGCCACGGGTCTGGTTGGTGGCAATGTCGTTGAGCCAGCTTTCCGCAACCACATACAGCCCGGCATAGGAAAATCCGGTCAGCAAACGCATGGCCATCCAGGGGATTGGTGCGACGAATACCGGATGCAGCAGCACCGAGGCTGAAGCAATTGAAATCAGTGCGGCAAAGACCCGGACATGACCCACATTGCCGAGCAGTTTCGGCACCAGTGTCGAACCGAACATGAAACCGAGAAAATACCCGGTCATGACGAGCCCTGTGGTGGTATTGGAGAACCCTTCCAGGCTCGCACGCAGGCCGAGCAAGGATCCTTGCAGGCCATTGCCGAGCATCATTAATCCGAGACCAAACAGCAGAGCCCAACAGCTCCGAATTGCGGCAAACATGGTAGTGCGGCTCCCCCAGGTAACTCGGCCGACGAACAGCACGAAGATGCTTTAGAGCGCGCTATTTAGCATGGGCTGTCAGGCAAATCCAGAGAAATATAGCAACGTGACCCAGTGACGAAAATTCCTGTTCAGGATGCGTCATAACGCGTGGAAAGTCCTTAAAAAAACCCGTGCGGGGGACACCGGTGTTGGTATAAGAAGTGTATGTGGCAGGGATGCCACATCCAAGCCCACAAGGATGTGTTCACGGCGTCTTCTGGTACTAACACCGGTGTCCCCCGCACGGGTTTGCTTAAGGACTCAACCCTTGTAGCCCGACAGGCCCATTAGCCGCTGGCATTTTCACGCAATGCCGTGAGGGTGGTACGGGCGCTGATGGCCTCAGCGTCCAGGCGCAGTTCCAGCACCGCAATACGTCCAGCGTCACGGGCGCGTTGAAAGGCATCAGGAAAGGCGTCAGTTTGCGTCACAACCTCACCGTAGGCGCCAAAGCTTTTTGCCCACACGGCAAACTCCGGATTGGTCAGATCTGTGGCGTGTATGCGCCCAGGATAATTGCGTTCCTGGTGCATGCGAATGGTGCCGAACATGTTGTTGTTGATAATGAGGATAACTGGATCAATACCGTAATGGATGGCCGTGGCAATTTCCTGGCCGGTCATCAGCGTACCGCCGTCACCGACCATGCCAATAACCGGTGTTTGCGGGTTGAGCATGCGTGCGGCAATTGCTGCGGGAACACCGTAGCCCATGGCGCCATTGGTTGGCCCCAATTGTGTCGGGTAACTGCGGAAATTATAAAAACGCTGTGCCCAGCCAGCAAAATTTCCCGCATCGGTGGTCAAAATAGCGTCCGCAGGCAGGGTTGCACTCAGATGCTGGATCACTGCACCCATGTCGAGTGTGCCGCGGCATGGCGGCCATTGCTCAAGTTGAGCGAGGTAATCCTGACGGCCTGTGGCCGCCCAGCTTGTGTGTTTGGGTGCGCCATCAGGTGGAAGTTGGCGGCAGGCCAGGGCAAATTGCCCGACGCTGGCGCAGATGGGCAAGTCCGCCTGATAGACCCGGCCAAGCTCAGATGCACCAGGGTAGACATGTATCAGGGTTTGTTGTGGCATCGGTGGTTTCAGCAGGGTGTAGTCGCGGGTGGTCTGCTCGCCCAGACGGGCACCGACGCAGAGGATTAGATCTGCATTTTTGACCTGCTGGACCAAGGCCGGAGAGGCGCTCATGCCCAATTCTCCGACATAGAGCTCGTGGCTGTTATTAAACCGGTCCTGACAGCGAAAGGAGGCGGCAACCGGCAGACAAAATTGTTCGGCGAATTGCTGGATTGAAGCGCATATATTGGCTGTCCAGCCCGGCCCACCGAGAATCATCAGTGGCCGTTGCGCCGGGATTAGCAGTTCATGCAGGCGCTGCATGGCGCCGTCGCAGGGTGCAGATTCAACACGTTGCCAGGGTTTTGTGTCGGCCACACTGACGGTTTCTTCAAGAACATCGACGGGCAGTGACAGGGCCACCGGGCCGGGCCGCCCATTACAGCAACGATGCATGGCCTGGCTGAGCAGTTCCGGCAATCGTGCCGGATCATCGGCTTCAGCCACCCATTTGCACAACGGGCCGAAAAAGGCCGGATAGTCTATTTCCTGGAAGGCTTCGCGATGCCGCGTTGCCCGTGCCACCTGGCCAACAAGGACCAGCATGGGCGTTGAATCCTGCTGGGCAATATGGACCCCGATACTGGCGTGGCAGGCACCCGGGCCCCGGGTGACAAGCACTACGGCAGGTTTGCCGGTCAGTTTGCCGTAGGCTTCCGCCATGTTGGCAGCGCCGCTTTCATGGCGGCAACTGATGGTGTGAATTTCCGGGCAGTCATACAGGGCATCAAGTATGGGCAGGTAGCTTTCGCCTGGAACACAAAACACCGTATCCACCCCGTGAATACACAGCGCATCGACCAAAATTTGCCCACCTGTTCGCATCTTCTTTCCTGTCAGTTAGCCGCTATCAGTTATCAGTTCAGACTAGAGGGTCATCATCGCATACCCGCAGTGTTGATTGGATACACTATAATACCTCGAATTATTTGTTGTCCCTTGTATCTTTTTTTGGGTATCTTTGCTTTGGGTATCTTTGCTTTGGTGACGTCATCTTTAGGGTCCATCCGGAAACTCTTTACGCTGTCATTCCCGCGAAGGCGGGAATCCAGTAAGCCATTGAAGAACATGGATTCCCGCCTTCGCGGGAATGACGGCGTCCTGAGAAAACATGCGTTTCTGGACGGACACTAGTCTGGACGGACACTAGTCTGGACGGACACTAGTTAAAATGACTCATCCGACAGCG